>DAOTIQ010000065.1:0-8763 GCA_035448245.1 Thermovirgaceae bacterium
GGTTCTAGGAGACGGCTTTGTGGAGTCGTTTCTTCCTTTCGTTTTCATCAAGAATAGCCTTTCGGATCCTTATCGATGACGGGGTGACCTCGACCAGTTCGTCCTGGGCTATCCATTCGATGGCCTTTTCGAGGGTCATTGTTCTCGGTACGTCCAGCTTCGTGTACTGGTCCTGTGTAGAGGCCCGATGGTTGGTCATCTGTTTTTTCTTGGTCGGGTTGCAGATCATATCTCCCGGGCGCGAATTTTCCCCCACGATCATTCCCTCGTAAACCCTTTCCATCGGTCTGATGAATAGCGTGCACCGTTCCTGGAGGTTCTCGATCTGGTAGGCGGTCGCTTCTCCTGTTTCAAGACTGACGACGGAACCCCTGTTCCTTGGGTTGATCTCTCCGGCCCATGGAGCGTAGCCGTCAAAACAGGAGGACATTATCCCGAGTCCCCTTGTGTCTGTAAGAAAATCGCCCCTGTAGCCGATAAGGCCGCGGGTGGGTATGGAAAACTCCATTCGGAGCATTGTGCCCCCGGGGAGATGCTGCATGCCGGTCATGCGTCCCCTCCGCCTGGATATTTTTTCAAATACGATCCCCTGGAATTCCTCGGGGACATCGATGGTTAATGTTTCATTTGGTTCGAAGATTTTTCCGTCGATTATCTCGGTTATTACTTCTGGTCTTGATACACAGAATTCGGAGCCCTCTCGCCTCATTTCCTCGATCAGTATCGCCAGGTGAAGTTCCCCCCTGCCGGAGATCTTGACCCCGTCCGGTCTTCCCAGATCTTCCATGTGGAGGGCTATGTTGCTCTTGGTCTCTCTTTCGATCCTGGCCTTTATCTGCCTGAGGGTGATGGCCTGCCCTTCCTGACCCGAAAAGGGTCCATTGTTGACCAGGATGAACATGGATATGGTCGGTTCCTCGATGGAAAGGGGAGCCATCCCTGGATCCTGAATCTCCGGTGAAGAAAATACATCACCTATACCGATCTCCTTGGGGCCAGAGATCCAGACAATATCACCAGCGGTGACCTCTTCGACGGCAACTCTCTCGAGGCCTCTGGTAACCCACAACTGCGCGGCTTTTTCCCGGGAGCAGCCAGTTACTTCCCACTCCCCCTCCTGTTTTTTCGGGTCAAGCCAGCGGGAAGATGTTTTTAAAAAATCGGTTCCTTTCAGAAGTGATCCCTGAAGTACCTTGCCGCAGCCTATTCTTCCGGAATAATCGTTCCACGCGAGGGTGGTGACCTGCATCAGGAACGGGGCGTCCAGGATAGCGCGCGGGGCGGGAACATGTTCGATGATCATATCGAAGAGGGCATCCATATTTCCCTCCGGAGCCTGGTCGGCAAGGTCTCTTACGGCCCAACCCTGGAGCCCGGAGCCATAAATAACCGGAAAATCCGTCTGCTCGTCTGTGGCGCCCAGTTCAATAAAAAGATCAAAGGTTTTGTTGAGGGCATCGTCGATATTCGCGCCTGGACGGTCGGCTTTGTTTATGAACACGAGAGGTCTGAGCCCCATCTTCAGAGCGTGGCGAAGAACATACCTCGTCTGCGGCATGGGTCCCTCGTTGGCGTCAACCAGAAGAAGCACGGAATCGACGGTGGAGAGAACACGCTCGACCTCTCCCGAAAAATCGGCATGTCCAGGCGTATCCACGAGGTTAATGAGGTAGTCTTTCCATTTAACCGTGCAGTGCTTGGAGCGTATGGTTATGCCCCGCTCCCTTTCAAGTTCGTTGTTATCCATGACGCGCTCGTCTACTCGGGCGTTGTCACGAAAAACCCTTGCGGCCCTGAAGATCGAGTCGATCAGGGTCGTCTTGCCATGATCAATATGGGCGATAATCGCCAGGTTGCGGATCTTTTCGACTTCATACATTCTTTTACATCTCCCCGGAGCGAATAGTGCGAATACACCTGAAAGCAGGGTCACACAGAAACGGAATGATACAACCTGCGGCGCATAAATACAATAGATTGCTACGGATTCTGGTGCGATCCTGGTCCGAAAAAACGGGTTTATCTACTTCGAGAGTTCCTCCCTGGCCGCCTCGTAGGCTTTCTTCATCCTGTCAAATGCCGAAACGGTGGATTCCACTATCGACTGCCATTGATCCGCTCCGGAGGAAGCGATCCTGTCCATACGGGATCTGGCTTCATCCCATTCGGCCTGCAGATCCGCTATTTTTTTGTCCAGGGTCTCCCTGCCTTCCCCGGTCTTGAGAGAGGCCTGTTTTTTGAGGTCTTCCATACCTTTCCGTATCTGTTCCAGCCTTATCGAAAGATCCGCGACAATTGCGTCCCGTTCCTTCTCGAGGTTTTCCGTGGTTTTCTGTTCCGGAGGTTTGGAAAACCTTATATCTCCAGTGTAGACGAGGTAACCGGCAGCAAGCCCTACGATGACAAGTATCCAGACAAGTTTCCTCATGTTATTGTTGCCCCTTCCTTGTTTCATTATTTTTTGCCGGGATTAAACACGACATTAGTCCCTTGCCCAAAGGTGTTTCCAATACTACACTTTCTCTTGAGTGTGGCACAACAGGATCAGAGTATTTTCGGGGGGTAATTTCAAATGACAAACAACTCATCGGGCAGGAGATACCTGTCCCTGGTTTTGTTCCTGTTCATGACCGTTTCTATGGTCGCCGTTTTTGCCATTGGTCCTCTTTGGGCCGAGGGGGAACGATACGACAGGATGGAGGTGCCTTCTCCTGCAGAAATGGCGAAGGAGGAGGAGTACTGTGTCTCATCGGCCAGGATCCAGGTAATTGTTTCGGCCTTCACCCGCGTTAACAGGGGACTCGATCACTCAACTGCCGCCTCCTATGCCTCTCACGTTCTTGAGGCTTCAGAAAACTTCGGCATCCACCCTTTCATGATCGCATCCATCATAATCAGGGAATCAACGGTCAAGCCCAACGCCCGGTCCAGGTATGCCTATGGGTTGATGCAGATAAACTGGAAGGCTCACAGGAACGGCCTGAAAAAGGCATTCAGCCAGATCCAGACTCTGGATGACCTTCTCAAGCCACGCAACAACATCCTTGCCGGAACCTGGATTTTTTCCTGGTATCTCAAATCCAGTGATGGGGACATAAAGAAAGCTCTCGCAAAATATCTTGGAAGAACGGGCAGTAAATATATCAACAGGGTGCTGGCCGGTTACAATGCCATGCTTCAGGAGTTTGAGAAAAATCAGGACCTGGTCAGGACGCAGATCGCTGATATTTCACCTTCCATTGCTTATGCTGTAAAATAGGCTGGTTTTTCGTTTTGAAATTGAATCCAAAGGAGCGGTTATCTTGCCTGCAAGTCTGCCCATTCTTTCTATCGGAAAGCACACACCCAGGTTCCCGCTTATCCAGGGTGGTATGGGAGTACGTATCTCCGGTCCGGGCCTCGCTGCTGCTGTAGCCAAGGCAGGAGGGATCGGAACCATCGCAAGCGTGGGACTGGCAGTTGCCTCCGAAAGTTTCGATGGGAGGAACTATTTCGAGGTTAACCAGGTTGTGCTCAGGGAAGAAATACAAAAAGCCAGAGCCGCATCTGATGGCGGCATAATTGCTGTCAACGCAATGGTTGCCCTTACGGATTATGATCTCCACATCAAGGCCGCCTGCGAAGGTGGAGTGGATATGATCATTTCCGGTGCGGGGCTTCCTCTCCGTCTCCCTGAACTGACAAAAGATTTCCCCGACGTAGCCCTGGTTCCCATAGTCAGTTCCACCAAGGCAGCCAACCTGATTGTCAGACGCTGGGACAAACTCTATGGCCGCCTTCCCGATGCATTTGTGGTTGAGACCCCTCTTTACGCCGGAGGTCATCTCGGGGTAACAAAAATGGAGCAGGTCATGGACGAAGCGCTCTCGCTGGAAAGCGTCGTGCCGGAACTTGTCTCCTACATCCGGGATGAGGTAAAGGCGGATATTCCGGTGATCGGTGCCGGTGGGGTATGGAATCGTGAAGACATGAACAAGGTCTTCGCTCTTGGGGCGAAAGGGGTTCAGATGGGGACCAGGTTTGCGACCACCTTAGAAGGTGATGCCGATATAAGGTTCAAGCAGGCCCTCATAGACGCCAGCGAGGAAGATGTTGTCATTATCAAGAGCCCGGTCGGAATACCGGGAAGAGCTCTGAGATCGCCTTTCATTGAAAAATATCTTGAAGGCACAGTGGAAAGCAAGCCATGCTTCGCCAACTGCCTTTCTCACTGTTCCTATCGAACTGACAAGCAGGCCTTCTGCATAGCCCAGGCTCTTGTGGACGCGTACAGGGGAAACTGGGAAGAGGGTCTGTTCTTCTGCGGTTCCAACGTCGGCAAGATAGAAAAAATGGAGAATGTGGAAGAGATATTCCGGGATCTCTTCGGGGATTGAGAACAGGAAACAACAGGGGCGTGAATCGTAAAAGTACGCAAATCGTGAAAACAAGGCGTCAGTAGACTGAGGTTTCCTGTTATTGCTGAGTTGACCTTGTTGACCTCGTTGACTTGTCGACCTTATTATCGTTGGGGTCGATCCTGTCGACCGGGTCAATGAGGTTTTGTCATTCTGAGGACCAACGGGAGGAAGAATCCGGTTTAGGTTCCGGTTCTTCCAAAGAAAGGTTTTCTCTGTGAAACTCTGCGATATCTCTGCGGTGGAAAGGTCTGGCTCTTGCCCTGGCATTTGGTCCTGACAAAAACAATATCCTCTCTGTTCAACTCTGTGGAGAGAAGTTTTTCTTCCTGTTCCTACCTGTTTCGCCGGATCTTCCCTGCGAACTTCCAGCCCGCTGCGGCGCAGACAAGCCCTCCCACAAAGAATGTAACCGGAGCCCCGGCAAACCTGGCCGCGGTCCCGGCCATGAGGCTCCCCAGGGGACCGGTTCCGATAAGGGACATCACGTAGAGACTCATCACCCTTCCACGCATACGGTCGTCAACAAGGGTCTGCAGCAAGGTATTGCAGGAGGAGACGGTCAGGACCATCCCGAAACCCGCTATTGCTATAAGAGGGAACGAAAGCCAGGGAGTTCCGGAGATCGAGAAAAGGGAGAGCGCGACCCCGAATATCATCGTCGCGTAGGCTATTACCTTTCTCAGTCCGATGGCGCTCCTGCGGGATGCCAGAAAAAAGGTTCCTCCCAGTGCGCCGATGCCGGAGCAGGCCATGAGATATCCCAGGGTCATAGGTCCTCCGCCCAGAACATCTCTTGCGAAAACCGGCAGGATAACCAGGTAGGGCAGGCCGGCCAGGCTGATGAGAGTCAACAGGAGGAGCAGTGCCCGGATCGGGCGATTCCCCGCGGCGTACCTGATTCCCTCCAGTACTGCTGACATGCCGGTTCTTTTCTTTTCGACCCTCTCGAGAGGTTTCGTCCTTATCGCACGAAGGGCTACGATGGTCCCGAGGAAAGATATCCCGTTCACGAGAAAACAGACACCCTCCCCGACGGCCGCGATGGCTATACCCGCTATTGATGGGCCTATCAGCCTGGCCCCGTTGAATAGAGACGAGTTTAGCGCTATCGCGTTTCCCAGGTCCTCCTTGCGGTTGACAAGATGGATGACGAAGGCCTGCCTTGCGGGCATATCGAAAGCGTTAACTATTCCCAGGAAGGCGCTCAGGAAAACTATCTGCCTGTATGTTATTGCTCCCGAAAGGGTCAACGCTGCCAGCACAAGAGCCTGCGCTACCGCAAGCCACTGGGTAACGATAAGCAGCCTGCGCAGATCCATTCTGTCTAGCCATATCCCGGTAAAAAGGGTAAGGCAGAATATGGGGAACTGCCCGATAAAATCGACGAAGCCTAAAGAAAGGGGCGAAAGGGTGATCCTGTAGACAAGCCATCCCAAAGCCACACGCTGGATCCACAGCCCTATCAGTGAAACACTTTGACCCACGAAAAAAAGGCGGTAGTTTCGCGAGCGAAGAGCGCGAAGTCCATTTCGCAGGCCTCTGTCCGGATGTTCTTCGGAACTTGTGAATCTTGTCCAGAAATATTGCAAGGTTCTGCCCCTTTCTTTTGGCCCCGGGTATCAAAAGACAAGTTTTTCAAACTCATCCAGCGTGGTCCGGAAAAGGTCAAGGGTTTTATCAACAGGGTCCGGCAGAGTCATATCTACGCCGGCATCACGCAGGACATCTATTGCAGGAGCCGACCTGCCCCTCTCAAGAAAACGTATATAACGTTTTGTTGCCTTATCCCCTTCCTGCAGGATCAGCCTCGAAAGGGCCGTGGCAGCGGAGTATCCTGTCGCGTACTGGAAAACATAGAAGGGAGAGTAAAAGTGAGGTATCCTTGCCCACTCCATCTCGATTTCTTCATCCAGAGAGATGCCGGGTCCGTAATAGTCGGAGTTCAGTTCTCTCCAGACAGAACAGAAAGTCCCGGCGTTTGGCGCGTCACCTTTTTCGACCATCCCGTGAACGATCCTCTCGAACTCCGCGAACATGGTCTGTCTGAATACGGTCGTCCGGATCTGTTCCAGGCGATAGTTGAGGAGGTAGAGACGTTCTTCCCTGCCGGAGGCGGTCTTGAGAAGATGCTCAAGAAGAAGGGCTTCGTTCGTGGTTGAAGCCACTTCGGCAATAAATATCGAATGCCCGGCATAAATATAAGGCTGGTTCAGATCGGAAAAGTACTTGTGAAGAGCATGTCCCATTTCGTGGGCAAGAGTGAAAACGTCCCTGAGCCTGCCACTGTAATTCATAAGCACGAAGGGGTGCGTCGGGTAGGATCCCCAACTGTAGGCTCCCCCGCGTTTGCCCTTGTTCTCGTAAACGTCTACCCATCCCTCACTGAATCCCTCGTCGAGCGCGGCCAGGTATCGAGGCCCCAAAGGGCGGAGGCCTTCCCTGACCATGGATACCGAGTCACTGTAAGGGATGTCCTGTCTTGATTCCGGTGCTATCGGGACGTACAGGTCGAACATCCTTAGTTCGTCCAGATCCAAAACCCTTTTCCTGAGATCAACATAACGGTGCAGAAGGTCGATATGCCTCCGTACCCCGTCGATCAGGGAAGAGTAAACATCTGTGGGGATATCGTCTTCATAAAGGGAAGCCTCAAGGTTTGAGGAAAATCCCCTGGCTTTTGATTGGAACAGTTCGCTGCGGATGGCCGCATTAAGGGAGGCAGAGAGGGTGTTGCGATATTTACCGAAGGTCCCGTAAAGGGTGCTGTAGGCGCTCTGCCGAACCCTGCGGTTTTTCGACTGGATGAAGACGGCGTAACGTTCCTCTGAGAATGGGGTTTCCTCTCCGTTTTCGCCCACGATGGGTGGGAACGTCATATCCGCGTTGGTCAGCATGGAAAAAATAGTCTCTGGCGCCCGAGTCACCTCGCCCGATGCAGCGAGAAGAGACTCTTCTTTTTGGGAAAGGATATGCTTGCGCTTCCGGGATATCTCATCCAGGAAAAAGGAGTACATTTCAAGCCCTTTCTCTCTGGCCACCAATGCGGATATCTCACTGTCGGTCATGGACAGAATCTCCGGAACGATAAAGGAACCTGCTTCCGATGCCATTACGGCAAGGGATTCCGCTCTCGATGCCATAGATTGAGGGTCCTGCTTCCTTGTATCTTCGTGGCTTTTCATGTGAGCGTAGACGTAGATCCTGGAAACGGATTCTCCGATCCTGTCAGACAGGCGCAGGCATTCCAGAAGATTCGCGTGCGAGGCAGAGATGTTACCCGAAAAGGATCCCAGAGAGGGTATAAGGGCCATGGTCTCCGCGAAAGAATTTTCCCAGGCCTTGTCATCCTCGAAAAGATCGGACAGTCTCCACATGAAACGCGGGTCAAGATCTTCCCTCTCGGGGATATCTCCGGCTGTTGTTGTTCCCTCAAGAGTCATGCTGAAATTATTCATTAATATTCCTCCATAAGAGCCGTTATCAGAAGGGCTCGAAATTTTTGTATAGGAAGGATCCATTCCCCAGCATGGATGCTAACACAAGAATGGGCCTAAACAGAAACTCTGTGCCGGAAAGGAGCAGATGAAAAAGAGCCTCCACGGGAAATTGACAAATAACTATTGACAGACCGGTCAGTCTATGAAAGAATTTACTAAACCGACTGGTCGGGTAGTAGGCCAGTAGCTAAAGCCGAAAGGGATGATAACAATGAAGAGATCCGGATCTTTGGCACTGTTTGCTGTTGTTTTTTGTTTTCTTGCGGGTATCGTGTCACTTGCTGAGGCGGCCACGGTGACCTGGTGGTATGATGTTCAGGTAACCGGGACGAGGTATCTTTTCAATCCGGCTACCGGCAACGTCGATCAGACTCCCCTGTCATCCTCGGGCCTTGCAAAGATTGAGTTCAATGACGCGATGCGGGGAGGTCCAGTTGTAATTCAGACTCCAGTCCTGGGTTATACCGAGGGGAAGAGAACCGGCTGGAATTTTTCAGGGGAAAGAGCCTACGCCGGGATGCTTTTCAAGACATCCGGGGTTTTTGCTCCGGGGAACATAAGCGGGACAATTGTTGTTGACGATTTATCAAAGTCAGGAAGCAAGGGACATTACGAATACCAGTTTCACGGAGTCAGGAAGAACTAGATGCAATTACGGAATAGGGGAGAGTGACGGGAGATGAGAAAGACAGCAATTGCAACATCTGTGGTTCTTTTGATACTGGCATTTGCGGGAGCGGTTTCGGCGGCCGATATCTCGGGAAACTGGGATGTCAAGGTTCACGGGTACAACTATTTCACGGACAGGACGCCCTCCAGGGTTCCGATCGCGGAGACGGAAACCACAATGAAGATCGAGCAGGACG
>DAOTIQ010000066.1:0-8622 GCA_035448245.1 Thermovirgaceae bacterium
TTGCCTTTCCTGTCTCCCGTATCCTGTATCCTGCCGCCTGGTTTTCCGATTCACGATTTCTCAATATTGACAGACCGTTCGGTCTATGTTATCCTTCCTTCGATTCGCAGACTGTTCGGTCTGGAGGGGGTACATATGTCCAATGCTTTGGGAACAAAAGAGAAAATAGTACAGGTTGCCCGGAGCCAGTTTGCCCGCAATGGTTACCACGGAGCAAGCATGGATTCCATCGTTAAAGGTACAGGTCTTAGCAAGGGTGCCATCTACTGGCATTTCAAGGGGAAAAAGGAACTTTTCACGGCAGTGCTGGAAGCAGAGGCACAGAAGGTTATCAGTTACCTTTACCCGGGTCCGGGTGACCTCGATGGCGGAGCTGTGGTGTTTTTTGTCAAAAGAGGGGAGCAGTATCTTGATGCTCTGTGGGAGGACCACGAACTCAAACTGATCTGGCTGACCCTGTTTATCGAGACCCAGAGGGGGGGCGAAGAGAGCAGGGAACTTTCGAATGTTGCCGGAGAACTCCTGAACAGGCTTCATGAGACTCTCCGCCCGGTGGTTATGGAGGCCTTTCCCGGTCTCCGGGGTGGCTACGGGGATATGCCGTTGGAAAAGATCATGCTGCTGGTCGATATATTCTTTGACGGCATGGTTATGAACCTTGGTCTCAGGCTTGACATATCCCAGGCCAAAGAGTGCTGGCGATTTGTGGTAAATCAGTTCATCAATTTTGAAGGGAAAAGGTGAGTATGCAACAGAAAAAGATCTTTGTTCTGCTATTGCTGGTCCTGTCCCTCTTTGTCCTTGTCCTTGGGAGAAGAGCCTGGGCCGAAGAGAAAGAAATACTGAGTGTTGAAAAGGCAATTGAACTTGCTTTCGATAATAACCCCCTCGTCGGTGTTGCCGAAAAACGGGTAGAACAGGCCCGGGCACGGGTCAGGGAAGCCACTGCTTCCCGTGCGCCCGTCCTTTCGGCTTCGGCGCTGTATCAGGAAGTATGGAAGGACCCCCATTACCCTGTCTATATCGGAGGATCCGCTACTGCAAGTGGTTATGCACTGGCGGGCTACAGGGAGACATGGAAGACAGCCCTTACCCTATCATGGCTTCTCTACAGCAGTGGCAGTGTCGAGAACGGGATAAGAGCCTCGAACCTGGCGCTGGAGGCGGTCCGTGAGGAATCTGTCAGAACAATACAGGCCGTCGAGCATGCAGTAAGGTTAGCTTATTACGAACTCCAGCGTTCACGTGCAAGAGAGGCAGTTGCCGAAGAGGCCATGGCTCTTGTGAAGGAACACTATAGACAGGCCGAATCTCTGTACAGGAACGGAATTGTCGCCAAAAAAGAAATACTTCGCGCAAAAGTAGCGGTATCAGAGTCTGAACTGAACCTCATAAGGGCAGCCAACGCTGTTGATGTAACCTTCAGGGCCCTTGAAAGGGCCGTCGGAAAGACCCTTCAGGGCGAGTATCCGATGCCCGACCCGATGGATGAACCACCCGCGGCAGAATTGCTTGCCGACCCCAAGGAGAGAGCCCTTTTGAACCGTCCGGAACTGCGGGCCCTGTCGTTCTCGGAGCGTTCCGCCAAAGCCGCTGCCGCATCGGCGTCGGGATCAAAGGGCCCCTCTATCTTTATTCAGGGCGAGGCCTTCTCGGCGGGACAGACTTTTTATCCCGATGCCGTTGATGACTGGAAAATCACCGCTGTTGCCGAGTGGAAACTCTACGACGGAGGAAAGGCCGGGGCCAAAAGGGACGAGGCACTGGCGACGGCCGGGGAACTGATCCACAGGATGGAGGACATGAGACGGCAGATAGCGCTGGAAGTATCCGTGGCGGAACTGGACCTGCGGTCGGCTCTTCAGCGTCTCGAGGTAGCGAAGTCTCAGGTCGATCTCGCTGAGGAGGACTACCGCATGGCGGTGGCCAGGTATACCTCGCAGGTCGGTACCGCGGTCGATGTCCTGGACGCAAGTGTCTCCCTTTCCGCATCAAAAAACCAGATGGTCGATGCCGTCTATGACACTAGGAAAGCATGGGCGGACATGATGTTCGCCATTGGAAAGAATATTCAGACCCAAGAGGATAAAAGGTGATCGGGATGAAAAAAACAGCTTTATTACTGGTTGTGGTTGCGGTTTTCTCGGGATTGATCGTCTTCAGGGGTTACCAGCAGAAACAGGCTCAAAACCTTGTTCCTGAAGAAGAAGCGGTAAAAGTTGAGGTCGTTTCTCTCAAAAAAATGATCATGTCGGAGGTGGTGGAGTTTTCTGCCACTATAGAGCCTGAAGAGAAATCTGCCGTGGTCCCAAGGGCTCCGGGGAGAACGGTCCTCCAGGTCTTTGTCTCCGAAGGGGACAGGGTGAAAAAGGGCCAGGCCCTGGCGTCACTTGATGCAAGCATAATCATGCAGCAACTGGAAGAAGCCCGGACGATCTACGAAACTGCCCTGGCCGATCACCGTCGTTTCGAATCCCTGTATGAGGATGAAGTGGTGAGCCGTCAGGCGGCGGACCAGGTCAGAGCCCGTTATATGCAGGCCCTTTCAGCCTACGAGCAGGCCAGAATTCTGACCGGCTATCACACCATTACCTCCCCTTCAGAGGGCGTGGTGGCAAAACGGCTTATAGATCCCGGCGATACCGCTCCTCAGGGCCCTGCTTTCCTGATCTTTCGTCAGGACAGGGTCAAGGCTGTCGGTGCCGTTCCCGAAAGACACTACCATGGGGTCAAGCCAGGCGACAGGGTCCTGCTTTCAGTGGATGCCCTCCCTGGAAAGGACCTTGAGGCTGAAGTCACAAGCATTTCACCAGTTATCGACCCCGCAACCAGGACGGCAAAAGTGGAGGTGATCCTGCCATCAGAAGGTCTGGTGATGCCCGGAATGTTTGCCAGGGCCAGGATCAGCGCCGGGGAGAGGGAGTCGATGGTTCTCCCCCTGGAGGCAGTCAGCCAGATGGCAGGCACCGGTGAAACTACCTGCTATGTTGCCAGCGAAGGTCTGGCGCGGCTAAGGGTCGTCGAGGCAGGGATCGAGCAAGGTGGGTACGTGGAGATAACCGGAGGCCTTCAGGCCGGTGAAGAGGTTATCGTTACCAGATCCAGGAGTGTGAATGATGGAACCAGAATAGAGGTGTTCCGCAGGTGAAACTGCCTGAGATATCTGTAAAAAGACCCGTAATGACCCTGATGGTATTTCTTTTCGTCCTTGTTATCGGGTCGATCTCATTCCGGAACCTCAAACTGGACCTTCTGCCAAAGATCGAACCGCCGGTAATGACGGTCATTACACCGTGGCCGGGTGCTTCGGCAAGCGATGTTGAGCAGAGAATAACAAAGGTGATGGAGAACAGCCTCTCAATGCTTGAGGGTGTCGACGACATAATATCCAAATCTCTCGATAATCTCTCTGTGGTATCGGTGAAGTTCAAATGGGGTTCCAATCTGGATGTTCGTTCTGGCGATGTCAGGGACGCGGTCAATTTTGCGAGAAGGGAACTGCCATCCGATGCGGACGAGTCGGTGGTCCTGAGGATAACTTCCGGTACAATTCCGGTGATAGAGATAACCATGACCGCCGAAAGGTCCTACCAGGGACTTTATCACTTTGTTGACAAGAGCGTCGTTGAGGAACTCTCCAGGGTTCCCGGTGTGGGACAGATCCTGGTCTTTGGAGGTGTCCAGAGGGAGATCCAGGTAGTCCTGGATGCAGAAAAAATGGAAGCCTGGAGGATTCCCGCCGAAGCTGTTGCCGGTGTTCTCGAAAGGGAGAACCTCAATATACCTGCCGGTTCCCTCCGGGAGGGTGACACGGAATATTTCATCCGTATTCCCGGAAGGTTTTCGTCTCTTGACGAGATAAGAAACACCGTGTTGGGGATCCATAACGGAAGTCCGGTCAAACTCGGTGATGTCGCCGAAGTCAGGGACGGCTACAAGGAACTGACAATGAACGGTTGGCAGGGTGACAAGGCCTCGGTGGTCCTTGTGGTTATGAAAAACAGTGATGCCAACACCATCGAGGTCTCAAGAGCTCTTCTTGGAAGGCTCGAAGAACTGAAAAAGGGGAACTTTCCCTCCGATGTGGATTACGAGATTGTCATGAACACTGCGGATTTCATAACTAACTCCATCTCCAACCTCGGGACATCACTGATAGCGGGTATAGTTCTGGTCTTCCTTGTCACCTGGGCTTTCCTCAAGAGGCTGCCGGCATCGCTTATAGTTTCCGGGGCCATCCCCTTCTCGCTGATAATCACATTCATCGTTATGGGGCGTCTTGACTACACGATAAACATATTCACCCTTTCGGCACTTGCCATGGCCAGCGGAATGGTTGTCGATAACGCCATAGTGGCCACTGACCAGATAATATTCCACATAGAACAGGGGAGCAGGAGACGCATTGCCGCCGTCCTTGGCGCAAGTGAGATAGGTTCCGCACTTCTTGCCTCTACCCTCACGACCGTGGTTGTTCTTCTTCCGCTGGCATTCCTTTCGGGACTTGTGGGAGTGTTCTTTTCGGCACTCACGATAGTAATGGTCATTGCCGTGTCGGCTTCACTATTTGTGAGTCTGACCTTCATACCCATGATGGGGAGCAAGTTCTTTGGCCGTGAAGCAGGCACCCTCAAGATACACGAACTGACCGAAGAATTTTTCGCCGGCATGGAGAAGGCCTACTCATCGCTCCTCTCATGGAGCCTTGAGAACAGAAAAAAGGTAATAGCCTCCGCCCTCCTCTTGCTTTTTCTGACCTTTATCGGTTTCAGGAACATAGGGACGGAACTGACACCCGATCCGGATACGGGTGATATCTCCATATCTTTCTCCCTTCCTGAGGGGACCAGGATAGAGACCACCGACGCCCTTGTCAGGGAGGTTATATCCTACTGCAAGGAAAACATCCCTGAGGCAAGGGTTATTTTCGGAATGGATGGCATGGAGGAGGGGGGCTTTTCCGTCGCCGTGGGACAGAACGCCGGACCCAATATCGGTACCCTTGGGATAAAACTGGTGGACAAGAGGGAAAGGGATCGTTCGGCATTCGAGATAGCCAACGAAATACGCAACTGGATCCGTACCAGGCCCGGGATAGAGGATATGACCGTTCTTGTCAGTTCGCCGATCAAGGCAATGTTCATGGGCTCCAAGCCTCTTGTCATAGAAATATTCGGAGACGATCTGCAGGAAGTTACCCTGGTTGCGGAAGACATTTCCGCCCTGCTTTCTGGCATCCCCGGTACCGCGGATATCTCCGTGAGCCGCAGACAGGACAGACCAGAGATCTGGGTCGATCCCGACAGGGAAAAAGCGGCGTTTCTTGGAGTTAGCACTTCCGCAATATCGCGCACTGCCAGGATATATTTCGCTGGCTACGAGACGAGCGAGGCCTTCTGGGAGGGCGAAAACGATTACCCCATCCGGGTGCGGCTCGACGAAAAACAGAGGAACAGTCGGGACATCTTTGAAAAACTCACCGTTCCCGGGGCTGGAGGTGTCCCTGTCCGACTGTTGTCTGTGGCAGAGTTAAGGGATGAAGCAGGCCCACCCCAGATAGAGCGCAAGAACAGACAGAGGTATATCACGGTGGGGGCAAACGTACACGGAAGATCCCTGGGCGAGGTGACAGCTGATGCTTCAAGAATGGTGGGAGAGATGGATATACCCGAGGGGATCAGGGTCTCCTTCGGAGGGCAGATAAAAGAGCAGAGCGAGGCCTTCCGGCAGATGGGACTTCTTGTGCTGCTGGGAATAGTTCTGGTCTACATGGTAATGGCCGGACAATATGAGGCTTACCTGGATCCCTTTGTTATTCTCTTCAGCATACCCTTTGCCCTTACGGGGGTCGTCTTTGCCTTTCTGCTTACCGGCCTCTATATTTCCATGCAGGCTCTCCTGGGAATGATAATGCTGATAGGTATAGTCGTGAATATTGCCATCGTTCTTGTGGACTATATCAATCTCGTCAGGGCAAGGGGGGCAAAGTTGCGGGAGGCTATCGTTGAAGCGGGACATCGCCGTCTCAGACCGGCTTTCATGACCACCATGACGACCTTTTTCGGCATGCTCCCCATGGCGTTGAGCAGGGGGCAGGGAGCGGAGATATGGCGCCCACTTGCTGTCTCGGTAATGGGAGGACTTGTTGTGTCGATGCTTGTGACCATGCTGCTTGTTCCCGTGGTATATAGCCTTGTCGAGGAGAAGATCAGGAAGAAACCCAGATTTGTGGAGGCCAGGGAGGCGGCACGTTCATGAGGATGCTATGGATAATTTGCAGCGAAAGCATAGGAGAAGAACTGATGGAGAAAGTCCTTGACGTTGACGGGGTCGAGGGCTACACCGTATGGCGAGATGTTCTGGGCAAGGATAACAAGGGCAACAAGACCCACTGGGGAGACGCGGTATTCCCCGGATTAAACTGGGTCTTCATGATATTCGGATCCAACGAAATGATAGATGGTCTCAAGGAAAGATACAGGGTCTTCAGAGAAGAACCATATGTAAAAAAGGCCGGCATAAAAGCCTTCATCCATGATGCCGAGGAGGTCCTTTAGACATTTTTCAGATCTGGAGGGGCCAAACCAGAAGAAGCATGGGGGTTGCCGTCAGGATGACAAGAATGTCCGTAGGCAGCCCCATTCTCCAGTAATCGCCGAAGGAGAACCCGCCTGGTCCCAGGATAAGGGTGTTGTTCTGGTGCCCTATGGGTGTAAGGAAAGCGCATGAAGCTCCGATGGCTACTGCCATAAGGAAAGTGTCGGGGTTTACGTCAAGCTGGAGAGCCACGCTCAGGGCAATGGGAGCCATGACGGCGGCTGTTGCCGCGTTGTTCATGAAGTCAGTCAGCAGCATCGTAGATGTCAGGATCACAACAAGGGCAGCGACGGCGTTTCCCCTTGCTACGGTCTCCAGCAAGACTCCTGCCATAAGATCCGCCGCGCCAGTAGATGCCATGGCACCCGCGACGGGGAGCATAGCCCCGAGGAGTATGACCACGGGCCAGTCGATGGCGGTGTAGACCGAACGCAAGGGAACAATTCTCAGGACCACCATGGCAAGGGCTCCGGCAGCGAAAGCGACGGCCGCCGGGAAGATCCCTAAAGCGGCCAACGCAACCGCGGAAGCCATCACAGTAGATGCGGTCAGAACCTCACCGCTCCTGGGCACCCTTATGTCCCTGGCGGCCAGGGGAAGGCAGTCGTACTGGGAGGCAAAATCCGAAAGAGTCTCCGAAGTGCCCTGCAGAAGCAGTACGTCGCCGGGATGGAGCGGGGTTGTTCTGAGGCGCCTTATGGACCTGTATCCTTTGCGCGAAATGGCCAGCAGATTTACGCCGAACCTGGACCTCAGCCTGATGTCCGTAGCGGAAAGACCATCGATACCGGAGCCGGGGGCAGGAACCATTTCACGTACTATAAAATCCTCGACCCGATTTTTTTTCTTCTCACCGTTATCCTCGTCCGGTGGTGGGCATGATTGCTTGTACCTCTCGCAGATCTCGCGCTTCTTTTCTTCTGTCTCCTCCGCCTCTTTGGGGGTGAGTGCTTCTTCGAGTTTCAGTTTGAGTTTGGAAAGAGAGGAAGAGAGTCCCTCCGGTTCGGCCTCTATGACAAGGATGTCCTTTTCTCTCAGTTTAAGAGAATGGCCAGGAGCAGAAAAATGAATCTCCCCCCTGACCACACCGAGGATCTGGGCGTCGGCATTGTCAAGCATCTCCTCGACCTCCCGTACCCGCTTGCCTATCACGGGACTACCCTCGGAGACTCGTACCTCGCTTAAATATGCCCCCGTCTCGAAACTTTCGGGGTCAGACTGCTCCCTCTCCGGGACAAGGCGCCAACCGATCAGTCCGATGAACAGGATTCCCGATAACGCTATGGAAATACCAACGGGGGTGAAATCAAACATGGCAAAAGAACCAAGCCCTGCCTGGCTCCGGAATCCGGAGATGATAATGTTCGGAGGGGTCCCGATCAAGGTTGTCGTTCCCCCCAGTATGCAGCCGAACGCGAGGGGCATGAGGACCTTGCCGGGAGGTATCCCGTTCCTGTCCGCTATCTGTATTCCCACGGGCATAAGGAGGGCCAAAGCCCCCACGTTATTCATGAACGCTGAAAGGAAGGCACCGAGGGAGGTAATGGCAAGAATGCTCAAGCCTGGACCTGCGGAGGCGGGGAGGATCCTGTCGGCAACGAAACTCACGGCCCCGGTGATCTGGAGGCCGCAACTCAGGACAAGGACACAGGCCACCGTAACGACGGCAGGATGCCCGAACCCCGAAAAGGCCTCGCTTCCGGGGACGAGGCCTGTGAAAACGCAGACCAGAAGAGCTGTCATGGCAATAACGTCGTGCCGCCACCTCCCATGGATAAACAGGGCCATGGAAGAAAGAATTACTATCAGAATGGTGATCTGGGGAAGGGTAAAAACCACGATATCCTCCACCGTATTCCCAAAGGAAGAATAAATTGTTTCACCGGGGATTCATGGCTCCCCGATGCGAAGTTTGAGGGATTATTCTGTCCGGGTCAAGTTGACAACTCGATTTCCCACGATATAATACTTGAGCGTTCCGCCGGCGTAGCTCAGTTGGTAGAGCAGCTGACTTGTAATCAGCAG
>DAOTIQ010000067.1:0-8433 GCA_035448245.1 Thermovirgaceae bacterium
TGAATCTGAAAAAATGGCAGGTCTGGAACACCAAAAAATGACGAGGGAACACTATCTGGCAGACTTGTTCCCATTTCGCGCAGCCAGCCGGGTTCGGGTCATTCGTTCGCGCAGCCCGCCGTCTTTAATAAAATCCTGCTCCAGGCGAATAAGCTGCTGGTCGATAAGATAGTTGGCCTGGTGAATCAGGCAGATGGCGATATTTGCCACCACCTCAGCGGACCGGGTTTCGACAAACTTACGGTAAAGCTCGTATGTTTGAGGCTCTTTTCTCCCCAGTTCCCTTACAAAAAGCGCTTCCTTGCAGTCCTTGTTCCAGAGCCGCATGTCGCGGGCGCGTAGAAAATCGAGGTAGTCGTCAAGCAACTCTTCCAGACTGGCGCGGCCGACGTTTGTCAGCTTGATTTCCGTCTCTTTTGACGTGCGCCCGGCCTTGCTTCCCTCAAGAACATTTTTCTTTCCCGATCTTGCCGACTGTATCATCTGATCGACAGTTCGGTCACCTCTGGAAAGGAATCTATGGGCAAAGCGAAAGGTAATGTCGTAGACGACCTCGGCTTTTTGGAAAGATAACAGAGTCCTGTAGTCGCCGCGCAGTGGAATAATGGGATGGGATTCATGGGAATTATGAGAATCATGCTTTCCCGGCGTTCCCTCCTCCCCATATTCCCCATTCTTCCTGTCCTTCTCATGCTCCTTCATCAAGGCTACCCCCTGCTCTTTTCCTGCGCCACGGCTCTATCGTTTGCTGGCCTTTGATATAGCTGAAGTTTCTTCCTGAGCAAAAAATTTTTACTGAGGGTTTTACCATTTTGTTACAAACCAGAACCTCGCCAGGGGTTTATCCGGAAGCCAACCAGCCTTTTCCGAAAACCTCAACCCAGGCTGATTTCAAAATCATTGAATTTCATTCCTTGATAACATACAACATGGGAAGGCAATAAACAATAAGGGCTCTGGAGAAATCCGGATCCAGAGCCTTCTCAGAATACCTGATGAGCAGTGCGACCTGGTCCGACTATCCTGTATTGTAGGCGTTTCTTTGTTCATTGTATTTATGGGATATGCGCTATGATATTTCACCGGACAGGAGATAACTGACCCGAAAGTGAAATTTGAAAGGAGATCCATCAATGAACGACAACAGACTGACACTTCCCATAATGGCAGCCCTGGGCGCCGTCTATTTTTTCTGGGGAACAACCTACCTTGGGATGAAGTTCGCCATAGAGACGCTACCGCCCCTGATCATGCTGGGGATTCGCTTTATTACCGCCGGAGCCATTATGTTCGCCTGGAAATGGATCCGGGGGGATGTCGGCACCACATGGCGCCAGTGGAGAGGGGCTGCAATGGTCGGGGGGCTGATGCTGCTCGGCGGAACGGGTGGAGTGGCATGGTCGGAGATGGAGATACCTTCCAATATAGCGGCTATTCTCGTTGCCACAGTTCCGCTCTGGATAGCCCTTATCCGCTGGATAGCCCTGCGGCATGACAGGCCCGGCAAGGTCGCCACGGCCGGCCTTCTGCTCGGATTCGCCGGGATAATATTGCTTGTCCGCTCAACCCCCGCATCGGACGCAGCTTCGCAGGAATATGGCATCAGCCTCGTCGTCCTTATGGTTGCGCCCTTCCTGTGGGCTACGGGGTCGCTGGTTTCGCGCGTCGTGGACCTGCCCAGGTCTCCGGCCCTGGCGATATCCATGCAGATGCTCACCGGAGGGCTTTTTTGCCTGATGGCTGGTCTGGCGATGGGCGAAGGCTCCCTGGTCCACCTTGAGGCCATCTCACTCAAATCTGCTGCAGCCCTGGCCTATCTTGTCACTTTCGGCTCTATCGTCGGATTCAGTTCCTATATCTGGCTCCTCAAGAAAACCGATCCGGCCCTGGCTTCGAGTTACGCCTACGTAAACCCAGTAGTCGCCATTGCACTTGGATGGGTTCTTGCAGGAGAGAGCCTGAACGCGGGAAGCCTTCTGGCAGCAGGAGTCATCCTGCTGGCGGTCGTTCTCATCGTGCGGGGTACGGCCAGACCGGCGACAGTAAAGGAGATCAAACCTCTGCCCGAATAGACCAGGCAGCCCGGCATTTAAGGCTGCCTGGTCCTTCTTCAGGTTTTTCCTTTCCGCAATGCCTCAACGAGGCGCGATCTTAGACGCCTCAGCAGCTCCCTTTATTGTCCATCCAGTACGTGTCGCCTTTTTTGGAACTATGCAGAGGAATTTGAGATCGGTTTTACCGATATTCTCAAAGAAGTGCTCCGTATTCGGCGGCACGAACGCCCACGATCCCGCCGAAACCTCCCAGGTCTTTCCCATGATCATGGCCTTTGCTGAGCCTTCCAGGATCACTACGTAATGGGGCCAGTCGTGCGAGTGAAAAGGCGAACTTGATCCCGCCTCGACCGTGAAGTGACGCATCACGTGATCATTCCAGAATACGTCCGGACCGAAAACGACCCTCTTCTGAGTCCCGCTGTGATCATTCGCCGGGAAAACCGGCAAATCTTCGAGCCTTCCCGCAAAGGCCTTATCCCCGTTTGATCCCATAAAAACCATCCTTTCGTCATGCTTCGTCTGAATCTCTTAACCTGCAGGGATCTGGACGGATGGCTAAATGAGCCCTACGTTACGCCACTCTTGATACCCGAAACTGAAGAGTTGCGACCGGTTCTGCGGTAAAAAGGTTGGTTATTCTACCGCCCAGCCAAGTTCCCGGGCTATCTCCGATCCGTTGGCTATGGCGATACAGGCGGCGTAATCTTTTCTGTTGTAGGGGTCCTTGAGGGCCACTCCCAGGTCGTGAACCGCGTTTTGCCTCCTGACCATCAAATTGCGAACTTCCAGGTCTCCCTCTATCTTTCGGTAATCCTCGTTGTATTGGGCTGCACCCGTCTTGTATTCTGTTACAAGCCCATTCCGGATATCGAGAAGCCTCTGTTTTTCCTGAGGATCGGACTCGCTTTTTGCAAGAGCGGTGATCCTGTCTATCTCTCCCTTTTTCTCCAGGAGTGCTGCTTTTCTTTCGTTCAGTTCCTTCACCGTGTCCTTCAACCAATCCATGGCCTTTATCTTTTCTTCCAGGGCATCCCACTCCCGGTTCAGATTCTTTGCAAGTTCATCCAGTCGTTCCTTCGCGTCCTTGCCGGAATCACCGGAACCCCCGTCACCCAGAAGGGTTACAGAAAGGGTAAAATCCGCGGGTTCGTATGTCGAGGCCAGGATCGAGACCCTGTAATGCCAGTGAGAAGCGTTGTTCTTGGGCTCCCCCGAGGGAGCTCTGTAATCCATTAGGTGAGAGTAGGCTTTCTGGCTGCTCTTCACGGCATTGAAGGCCCAACCTCCGTCGGCGCGGGAATCGGGCGTCATTGAAAGGATGTTCACCGAGGTTGGCTGACTTGACGTTACCTCCACGAGGAAACCTTCCCCGGGATCGCACTTGATGGTGTAGACATAGGGAGTGGGTCCCGATACTGTTCCCGATGTCGAATGATCCGCCGCCGCGGGAAGCGCGCACAGAAGGATCGCGATAACGACAAGCAAGTTTGCGGGTTTTCTCATTATTTCATCTCCTCGCTGTCTATGTTTAGGGTCGCCTTGAGGCAACAAGGCGACCCCTACGTGTCAATAACCCTGCTTTCTCCTGTTTTTTTCTTTTGCAAACTTCCTGGCGTTTTTCATTCCGCCAACTTCCGCGAACATGGCAGAAAACTTCTCGGTCTCTATCTGCCTTGAGTTCAGGCCGTTGTACTTCGCTTCCTTTTTCAGCTTCAGGTAACTCTCGAGCCTGTCTTCGGATAGCAGCCCGTCATCTATCGCCCTTCTGACTGCACAGCCCGGCTCACCCTTATGAGTACAGTCGTGGAACCTGCACTGCGCCGACAGTTCGTCGATATCGATAAAGGTTCTTGCCAGATCCGCGCTTTCGATGCCGAGCTCTCTCATCCCGGGGGTGTCGATGACGACCCCTCCGCCGGGGATGACGATCAGTTCCCGCCTCGTCGTTGTATGCCGGCCCCTGTCATCTTTCCTGATATCCCGGGTCAGAATAAGGTCCCGGCCGAGGAGCCTGTTTATCAGGGTCGACTTGCCGACACCCGATGAGCCGATAAAGGCGACCGTTTTCCCTCGGCCGAGATACTTGCGGACAGGTTCGTATCCGTCTTCGGCCAGGCTGGAAGTGACGATCACGTCAACTCCAAGAGCGACGGCCTCGAGCTCGGACAATTTCTCCGTCAGATCACCGCACAGGTCCGCTTTTGTCAGAACGATGACCGGGACGGCCCCGCTGTCCCAGGCTATCCCCAGGTAGCGCTCGACCCTGCGAAGGTTGAAGTCCCTGTTGAGGGACATGCAGATGAACACCGTGTCGATATTCGAGGCCACGACCTGGTCTTCATTCGACGTCCCCGCCGCCCTTCTGATGAAGGCGCTTTTCCGTTGAAGGACATGATGGATGACAGCATTCCCCTCGGCATTATTATTCCGGTCGACCATTACGAAATCTCCCACCGCAGGGTAACCGGACATGGATCCTGTCCCGAAACGGAACTTTCCGGAGACTTCAGATTGCACCTCCGCCCGATCCGTCGCCACCCTGTAAAGACTCCTGGACTGGGAAACGACGCGCCCGACAAAAAGACCCGCATATCTATCAGACTCGGCGATGAAACCCTCGCTGAGCCCCATGTTTTCCATATCTGTATTTTTCAATTCGATAACCTCCAAAAGTTTTTTATTTCAACTTTTGGGAGGCATATACATTATCGTGCCCTGTATGCACCTCCCCGCCCTGTCACAATATCCACTGCACAGTTGATAAACATAAATCCAGTCTCCTTCCAGAATCAGGTTGGATATTCAAGGACAATCCTAGCACAACCTATTTGCGCGCTTTATTCCTCTTTTACATATTTGACCCGGCCCACGGTACCGTCCTCGAGCCTCACCTTGATCCCGTGGGGGTGGGTGGAGCTTTTGGTCAGAATGTCTCTGACGATGCCCTCGGTGAGTTCTCCCGTCCCCTGGTGCTGCTTCTGTACGATCTTTACCCTGAGCCCGGGCCTGATGATAATCCTTTCCTTACCTGACACAACAAATCCCCCTGTCGAGTGCAGGCCCGAACATAACCTGGCACGTTTTTGCAAAATGATCAGAGTTCGAGGTGTGCATTCCCCATCCCAAAGCGGATCCTGTCGGGGTTTCCCACGAAGAGGGTTTCCAGGTTTTCGTCCAGGTAGGTATAGCTTGTAATATGGCCACCGTCGGCCGCCACGGTAACGAAGACCAGGTCCCCTTTTTCGGGGTAGAAATAGATCGTGCCCCCCGCCATCGGTTTCTGCCATGGCCAGTCCACCGAAAAACAGATGCCTGAAAAAATTTCGGGAACTTCCATGCCGAAGTCGTGCCTCAGGGAGAAGACAACTTTCTTTCTGGTACTCTCTTTGGTGGTCTCAAGGACCTCAACCGAATCAACAACAGCCGTCGCCCTTATCCTGGAATTTTCGGCCATCCTGGCGTAATGCTCGGGCGGCATGACCGCCGCCGCGGAACCCGCGAAAATGAGGAAAAGGATCAAGGCAGGAAAGATAGTCCGATACTGGATCATTAACAACCCCTCCTTTTTGGCTCTGAGAGGACTCCCCCAACGCGTCGTCGGGAACAGTAACGATTACGCTCCCATCGCCTGCATCAGTGCAAAGTAATACTCGGCGCGCCCTGTCTTGAAGAGTCCGAACCAGGCATCCAGGACCTCGGGCTTGAAAATCTCCAGCCGTTTGAAGATATGCCGGGCAAAATCGACGGGCGCGATCCCCGATGCCGTGATCAGGTTGTCGTCGGTAAAGGCTGGCGCATCCTGGTAAAGGGAAGCCCCCTTGTACCCCGTTGCGGCAAGATACTCCGGGGCATTGCTCGTGTGTTTCCGGTTATCCAGAAGACCGCCTCCCGCCAGCCCCGCCGTTGCCCCGCAGATCGCGGCCACGGGGACCCCTGCATCCAGAAATGCGCGGGCAACTTCCACAGCCTCGGTCTCCTGCCCCTGGTCCCATGAAGTCCCGCCGGGAAGGATCAGCATTGCGCTGTCATCGGGGGAAACCTGGTCGAGGGTGAGGTCCGGCTGGATGCGGATCCCTCCCATGGTCGTGACCGGGGTTTTCTTCAGGGCCACGGTACTTACACGGAATCGTCCGGGGCTGATCTGAAACTGGGGGTTGTTGATCCCCGCCGCCGCATAGCCGTACTCCCAGTCCGAAATGCTGTCGAAAACATATACATGAACGGTTGACTGATCCATGGTCTGCTCACTCCCTATCGCTTTCCTTTTGTCGAAAATTTAGCACATGGTCACTTTGCTTCGGCTTTTATCAGGGACCACCATTGACCCCCACAGGATTATTCTGGACTAAGATCCTTTGAGGACCTGATGGATAAGAGGCTTTAGTTCCTGCATGACCTGGTCGAATTCGGGCAGGTCAATAACAAAAGCGCCAAGACTATTCTCCCAGTTTCGCGAGGCCTCCGAAACAAGCTCTTTACTGAAGAAATCTTCTGTGATCTGAAAAAACACGTTTCTATGGGCATTCTTGGGACCAAGTATCTCAATCACTCTCCCGGGAAGGAAATCCCCTCCGAACTTCTTGAGTATCTGCCACAGATCATAATAATCCCTGGAACGGGGTCGATTCCATCCCCTGGTAACCAATTTCGCATGGGTTTGCAATAAGGTTCTCAATTTTTCAGCGATGATCTCCTCAAGGCGATAACAGGTCACTTCGCTCTGAAGGGTCTCTCCATAATAATCGTGGATCAGAGCACGCCTTGCCGGCTCGATCAGAACAGGCTCATCATGGCTGATCTCCATTTTTACTCGACATAATGGCTCGGGGTGCCACGGGAACTGGGTCCTTATGGTAAATGCTTCCTGGCCATGTGGATGAGGATCACGTTCCAGATATCTTTCCAGCAAAAACGAAAACGGGCCTTGTTCCATGAGCAGGCTACGAGCGTATTCAAGTGCTTCTGCTATGCACCTTTCCAGTTCATCGCCCGTTGGGGCATTTTTGCAGGAGAAATCCAGATCTTCAGAAAACCTGTATTTCCCGAAGAACATCTTTTTCAGTGCTGTTCCACCCTTGAAAACCAGAGAATCCTTCAGGGCCGGATGCCTGGATATTCCAGCGAGAATGTAACTCAAGGCATAATCCTTCTCTATTACATGTTGCGGAATTCCCTGTAATTTGGAAGCCTGACGAAGCCGGACTCGAAGCGGCTTCATTCGATCCTGCCGCTTCCAAGGTTGACCCGGATGTTCCACCGCTTTTCGAAAATTCCCTCATTTTGCCCCGATGGATCAAGCAAAAGATATCCAGCGGCAGGAATTGCCAGAAGAGGCTCAAGGATCTTATGAGGAACGGATGATCGCTCCAGGATCCATCCCAGTCTCTTGGCTGGCGCTATCTTTCCGTATCTGCATGCGTAACCGACAAGCCTTTCAACGTCAAGTGAAGCAAGATGCTCATCCATTATTCCCAGCACCTCTCCCATTCCGCCAAAGATCCCGGGCGAAACGAACAAATCCAGGGCTGCCCTCTCCCGGTCCATGATGGGGATCCTGGAGTATTGGTCGACCCAGATCTCTTCTACCCCGAAATAATGTTCCTCTTTTACGCTCCTGTACTCATATCGGACTCCTTCAACCAGCCATCCGTGTCGACGGTTGGTACTCTCAACGGATCTATCGAGGCGCATGCTTGGGGTGACAATTTTCTTTGGGGTTATGGCCGTGACGATACCGGGTACTTGCTCTGTCAACCCGTGATGGTGCAGAGCCGACCAGTGACTTATTGCGGAAGGTTCGATCATGTGTGTTGCTATAGCAAAGGGATGTATCTGAATATCGCCTGATAACGGCCCGATACGCGCGAACAGACCCCGCTTCAGGCGGGTGATCCATCCATCCCTTACCAGGAAGGACAGGAGCCTGTTGATATATGTCCTGGGGATCCCGCTCTCTTCTGCTATCCGCCTTGCATCGGAAACAGAAAACACGGTAAGACCATCCTCAACAAGTGACTTGAGAAACCTAATCCTGTAATTTTCTCCCTTGCCATTTTCTTTCGCTCGTCTCATTTGAAAAGCTCCATTATAAATTAAACTGCAAAAACACCAAATAATGGTATTTATGCAGTTCATTTTATAACGGAATCAGGCCATTTGCAACCCGTTGATCTTGCAGGCCTATCACCTGTCGATTAGTACATGCAGTTCCGTGGTCACAGGGAACCCGTCCCGGACGGCAAAAGCCAGTTCATTCTCCGCTGCGATATGGCTCTCCCTGTTTACGTTACAGAAAAGACACGCCCCACCGGCCCCGCATCACCGCGCCATCAGGGCGAACACACCCCAGCCCATGTATTCACGGGTGTACCTGGCG
>DAOTIQ010000068.1:0-5322 GCA_035448245.1 Thermovirgaceae bacterium
AACGGTGAACGGAAAAGGCAGAAGGTCCTGTCATTCTGAGGACCAACGGGACGAAGAATCTGGGTCAGAACCAGATCCTTCGTCACTTCGCTCCTCAGGATGACAACAAAAGCAAAAGGGGCCTTTGCCCCTGCTTCCCTGCCTCCAGCATCCCGTCTCCTTGGTCTTCCGCCCCCCACCGTTGACCGTTGACCGTTGACCGTTTACCGTTCACGCACTTGATCTTTTTGCTTCACGATTCACGAAAAAACAGATCCTTCGCTGCGCTCAGGATGACAGCAAATTTAGTTCTCGGCCTTTTCCAGTTCCTTTTCCAGGGCGGCAAGCATCTTCCGGGTCCGGGGGGTCAGCCTTTCCGCAAGTTTATTTCTGTACCTGACTCCCGCCATCTGGCGGTCCTCTTCTTTCCTGGCCAGAGCTCCCCAACTGTTCTTCTTTTTGCCCTCGTAAAGATCCAGGTCCACCAGCCGCTCTCCCGACAGGCAATACTCGAGTCCCATGAGGATTTCCTTGATCTTCTCAGGCTCAAGGAATGTCGCAAGGTGGAAACGGTAGACGGGCACGGGCATAAGCACATGGGCATAGTCCTTTCCCCACCCCTCGCCCAGGAGGAGTCCAACCTCCATCTCCTCCAGGATCATCCTGAGCCTTCGAACCTGCAGGTCATATCTCTCCCACGAGTCGTAGAGGCGTATCTCCAGGTTTCTCCAGTCGGCATGCCCCCTGGCCTCGTTGAAATAGGTCATGGCACGGCTCCTGAGGCTGCGCAACAATTTTTCGTAGGGCATTTTCACGAAAAGAACATCCGGGAAAAGATCCTTCATGGCTATTGGCCTGTTGAGGCTCGACGCGGTGAAAAAGACGGCCGTCCTGCCGTTGTCGCGCCATTTCAGGAAAGAGGGGATCTTTCCGACCCTGGCACCGTAATCTCTTGCCATCTGTTCCAGCATGGCCCCGTATTCCCCGCTGACACGAAAAATGATCGTCCTGGGCAGGAGGCGAGCCCTGGCCACCCCCTCGGCAAGCCTCGCGTTTAGCAGGAACGCCAGTATCTCCCCGGGACCACAATCCGCCAGGAACACTCTTGGCTCCCCCCTCATCATGCCGCAGGGAGGAACAAAAAGCAGGGTCTGACCTTCTCCGGCCTCGTTCAGGGCATCATCGTAACCCTTTTCCGTGAGGGAAAATCCGGTTTCAAGGGCCTTCATTACCTTTGGTTCGGCGATCCTGAGGAAAAGGCCCCGGGATCCGCTCCTGACAAGAGAAAGCATCCTTCAGACTCCCCTTTCCACTTTCACAGGCCCCGCTTGCGCCTGCAAAGTCTGGACTCGTCGACGTAGCGCGGGTATGGTATCGCCGCGATCTCTCCCGTTTCGGTATCTATGAGGTTGACGGCGGTTACACCGTTAAGGAAGATCTCCCGGATTCCGGGGGGAGGGGAAGAAAGATCGTGACCGTAGAGGTTGAACCTGGACGGGGGAGAAGGTATCTCCCGGATGTAGTGACCAAGGGCAATATCAAGACCGCAGATAGTTGCGCGCCCCCCACCTTCGAAGAGAAGGCAACCTTTACAGACCTTCCGGATATCTTCGGCAATGTCATGGTTGCCGCAGGCGATAGCAATATGACCGGCGGGGACCCCGCCAATGGCGTGGAAGAGCGCCTTGAGCCTTTTCCTGTAAAGCCCCATTTCTCCGGGGTGCAGACCCACCTTGACATCATCGGCAAGATCTCCCGTGTGAACAAGGAACACCGGGCAAAAATGGTCGACCAGGCGCCTTAGATCGCCGTAAAAGACCGAAGGAGTATCGGAGACATGAAGGATACACCGGCCTCGGAAATCGTCCAGGCTCACCGGCAGGGTCATGCCGGGCACAAGTCCTTCGATGATGCGCAGAACCCTTGCCAGCATCGTCCCGCCTAGGTCCTGAGCACGCTCAGGCTCTCGGGGGTGGCGATGGGCGACTTGTGGCAGTGGACCAGTTTCCAGTCCGGCTTCTTTTTTGTGCCGAAGTTGTGAAAGACCCGGGTCTCGTTATGGCTCTTGTGGACAATCTTCCCCGGGAATACCGCCCTGACCATCAGGGTAAAAGTTACGATGGCGCACTCTCCGTAGACCTGGACACGGGGCTGCAGTATCTCGTGCTCGAATAACTGCTCATCCTCCTCGAGAGGATCGGCCCCTCCCCCGACCACTGACCTGTGGACCCGTAACTCCCTGATGTGAAAGTCAAGGCCGTCGATCCTCTGGGGAGATATATACCACTCGAAGAAGGAGCAGTCATCGGCAGCAGTCTTTCTGTAGGTCTCGGAATCGGATTCCCAGATACTCCTGAGACTCGTCTCAAGGACCTCCATGACCTCTTTCTCCACGCTCTTTGCGGCTTTTGCCATGGGCCGGACACCACCTTTTCGAAAACAATTTCACCGAGAACCATTATAACGGACAACCGGTTGAGCAGAGGGGTAATTTGCGCTAGAATGAACAGAGTCAATTTTACGATCGAAGCAAAACCCCAAAGAGGAGGGACTTTTGAATGGCAAAGGCAGTCGTCGATAAGGATACCTGTGTGGGTTGCGAGGCGTGCGTAGGCACGTGCCCCGTTTCCGCCATAAGCATGGAAGACGGCAAGGCCCACGTCGACCCCGACACCTGCGTTGAGTGCGGAGCCTGCGTTGCGGTATGCCCGGTGAGCGCGATCTCCCAGTAGTTTCAGGAGATCAGGATTGCGGTTGTGAGGGCACTTCCGAAAGGAAGGGCCCTTTTTTTGTCCTCGTACGGAGCCATAAAACCATACCGAACAGGTCTTAGTCAGTAAAGGTAAATCGTTCCATCGCCTTTTAGACAATGTCTCAGATGGCTCAAAAGGACTCCTGAAAGGAGATGATCCCGAATGCTGAGAATAATTCCTATCCGGGTTTCACGGATAATCTGGACTTCCGGAATTGCGGCGTTCCTGCTGATATCTGTGATACCCCTGGGCCGGACACCGCTCCAGGACGTCAGCGGCGGAGACAAGATAGCCCACTTCGCCGTCTTCTTCTTGCTGGCTATTTTCCCGATATTGACCGGGGCAGCCAGGACACGGACGGTAACGATCATTCTCCTGCTCCTCGCCTTCGGTTCGGAAGCCCTTCAATGCCTTACCAGTTACAGGTCAGGAGAAATCGGGGATATTGCGGCAGATATTTCCGGTCTTGCCGTCGGCATCCTTTCGGGTATTGCTTTAACCGGGAAAAAGCCCCCCCAAGAACCAACTCTTTGACTGAAACCGGGAATCCTCATCCAGTCTTGCGGCTTAAATTTGCAAGACCATAAAGTTATGATCTACTCTTGTGATGTTTGTTTACTTATCTGCTTTACAGGCTTTATGCTTTGGTGTTGTGATATTTTTGCATTTGTGTTTTTGGTTTTTTATTCACCGGGACACAGGGAAACCCCTTTAGCGCGCTTAATGATTTACTTAGAATGATTTTATGGTAAGATATACGTTAATTTTTTCCACACTCTGTTGTTCTGTAAAAAAACGGTTTTTTGTTTCGAAAAAGGGGGCCATGGCCCTTTTTTCAACAAAAAAGTGAACTTTAAAGTGCCCCGAAGCGGTAAAAATGCTCGTAGATGGGCCCAGACGAGTCCTCTTTGCCAAAATGGATATGTGTATAGCCTCAGGACCATTTAACACCCTCAGAGGGCTTCTGCGGCAGTATTGTTTGGGTACCGTCATCAGGAGTCAATGTGATATTCTCCGCTGGATGGCCGATAACCCAAGGGGGGGTGCTGTAAATGACCAGAACGATCGCCGTGATCAATCAGAAGGGCGGTGTGGGCAAGACAACCACTGCGGCAAATCTCGGAGTTGCCCTTGCAAGATCGGGAAAAAATGTTCTCCTCGTGGACGCCGACCCGCAGGCACATTTGAGCGTGTCCCTGGGCCATCCGGACGCGGAGCCCAGCCTGTACGAGGTCCTGACGGGGAAAGGGTCGCTCCAGGATGTTGCCGTCAGTGTAGAAAAAGGAGTGGATCTTGTTCCAGCGGATATAACCCTTGCGAGGGCCGACATGGAACTTTCCTGGCAGCCCGGAAAGGATTTTATCCTCCGCGAGGTCCTTGCCTCGGCAAGCGAAAGGGATTTCACACTGATAGACTGCCCTCCCTCGCTGGGACTTCTGACCCTCAACGCCCTCACTGCATCCGATGAGGTCCTGATCCCACTCCAGGCCGAGTTTCTCCCCCTGAGAGGGATCTCACAGCTTATAGAAGCCATAGACCTGGTCAGGAGCCGCACAAACCCAGGGCTTTCCATTACGGGCGTGCTCTTTACCCGCTGGGACGGGAGGAAGGTCCTCTCCAGGGAGACCCTTGAGCAGGCAGGAACCTGTTTCGGCAACGCCCTGATGAAGACCCGGATAAGGGAGTGCGTGTCACTGGCGGAGGCACCCGGAAACGGCCAGCATATATTCGACTACGCGCCCAGAAGCAACGGGGCATCGGATTACCTCGATATGGCCCACGAGGTCCTCGCAATGAACCCGGCAGGGAGGGCAAGGAACTGATGGCAAAAAAACGCATAGGAGAGGCGATACCCCCATCACGGAGGAACAAGCTGGAAGGCATGATCGGGGAAGGACGCGAGAAACCCGCCGGTGGATACCGTGAAGCACTGGAGACATCGTCGAGAGCGCTCGCGATGATGGCGGGGCTCCTGGCCGATATGGCACGGGGTTCCTCGGAAATGAACGGGGAACTGCTGAAATGCTGCGGAGAACTGGCGAAACAACTGGAGGACATGGGTTTCCTCCCCGTAAGGGGCACATCCCACGCGACAGGAGAAGAGGCAGCGCCATCTTCGACAGTGAAGATCCCCGGACCGGTCGCGGCAGCGCCCCCGAACACCCGGCATTCCACCGGGGATGACCGGAAAACCACGTTCCTGAAGACCGTCGAGACCATAGCCCTGAACAGGCACAACCTGCAGGAGGCACTTGATGCGCTGGGTATGGCAAGCGGGACCGGAGTCGCGGAAACAGGCAGGGTATTCGCGGAAAGGGAACCTTTTGTCAGGGACTCGGATTCATGGAAGAAGATGCTGTCAAACCTCGCGGCCCTGGAAAAGGAGACAGGTTTCAAAAACCTGCGGTCGATGGCGGATCAATATTTCAGCAAGGATCCGGACCCCGGCCGGGAGAGGGGAATAGAGAACTTCCTCTCGGAAACCCGGAGCCGGGGCAGGTAAAAGCGCGAAAAAACCAGAAACGACGGGGATTTACTCCCCGGGCTTCTTTTTCCCCCCGCCCGATCCAGACGCGGGGGTTTTTTTGCC
>DAOTIQ010000068.1:5422-8231 GCA_035448245.1 Thermovirgaceae bacterium
GGTTTATCAGGTTTATCGGGTTTATCGGATTTATCCTGTTTTTCGGCTTCCTTCTGCTCCCCCGACCTGAATGGTGATGGCCCATCATGGAAAACAATTTCCTGTTTTTTGGCCTTTACGTCCGCGGGGCCTGACTCTTTGACGGTTTCATCTTCGGCGATCGGCTCCCCGGCGGCGAAACGGCTGAGTCTTGCGGTCTCAAGCCTGAGAGCCTCCATGATCTTTACCGGATCGGGCATCAGGATGTCGCCGTCAGGATGCTTTATCACACAGTCCAGGTAGTCCCCGAGGACCACTCCCTTGAGGGTACGGTCCACCCTGGAGAGTTCCGTATCGAATATCCTCCTGACCTCGTCCACGGCAAAGGCGGCCTTGATGCCCCCCTCTATCTCCAGAACGACAAGTTTCTTCTGCTCACCGGGAAGGGTGCTCCCGACACCGAGAAAGACCCCCAAGTCTATCACGGGGATCACCTCTCCCCTTACGGTGGCAACACCCATGAGGGCTTTATGGGTGTGGGGGACCTTCCGGGCCCCCTGCCAGAGCAGTATCTCCCTGACCATCTCAACCCCGAAGGCAAAAACCTGTCCCCCCACCTCGAAGAAGACGCTCCTGAAGGTCTCCTCCCTTGCGGGGGTCGTCTGCCCCGATCCCGAAAAAGCGTCAAAGGTCATATCCTGCACGGCAATCTCTCCTGTCGAGGGCACATGACGGCCCTGTTATTTCATCGAGTTCGCGATGGCCAGCATATCATCGGCTGTCTTGACGGCCTTGGAGCCTGCCTCGTATGCCCTCTGGGCGGTTATCATGGCAACCATTTCCTCAACGACCTGGACGTTGCTCATTTCCAGGGCGCCCTGGATGATCGTACCCATTCCATCCTCGCCCGGGTAGGCCGTCATGGGCGCGCCGCTGGCGTCGGTCTCGAGGAAGAGGCTCTTTCCCTGTGCCAGAAGGCCCGGCGGGTTGACGAACCTTGCCAGTTCGATCTGCCCTATCTCCTGAAAAAGAACATCGCCCGGTATCTTCACGGATACGATACCGGTATCACTCACGGTCAACTCAACGGCATCCTCGGGCACCGCTATTGAGGGTTCCAGCAGGTAACCGTCGGTGGTGACGAACTGGCCCTGGCCATCGATCTGGAAGGCCCCGTTGCGGGAATAGGCCGTGCTGCCGTCGGGAAGGATGACCTGAAAGAACCCCGGACCCTGGATCATTATATCAGTCGGGTTCTCCGTCACCTGGGCCGAGCCCTGGCCCATCATCCTCCCGGTTCCTGCCACCCTGCTCCCCAGGCCCACCTGAACACCCGTAGGGACTGTGGAGCCGGGCTCTACGGGAGCCCCGGGTTCCCGGTCTATCTGGTAGACAAGGTCCTGGAAATCGGCCCTCTGTTTCTTGAAACCCGAGGTGTTGACATTTGCCAGGTTGTTGGCTATCACATCCAGGTTTGTCTGCTGTGCCTTCATTCCCGTCGCGGCCGACCAAAGAGCCCTTATCATCGAAGATCACTCCCCCGTTTTTTCATGCCGTCATGGACAAGAGGCATCCCTTTATCTCCGCGGTAATGCCCATTATCCTGCTCCTTCGCCCCTCGCGGCCCAGGATATCCTCCAGTTCCTCCAGACCCTTTCTGACCCTCTGGACGAGGAATCCGGCCTTTCCGGACCTGGCCGGGAAATCCCGTCGGATCTCCATCATCTCACCGGCACGGAGGAGTATCTGCCCCACAACGGCACGGTATTCGGATAGGACGCTCCCGGAAGGAAACCGGAAAAGTCTCCCGGCGGCGGTATCAAGCCTGTCGAGAAGATCTCCCATCTCGGCTTCCAGGAGTTTGCCCTCGAAGGGGCTTCCCGTGGAACCGGTGCCTGCCGCCCGTCCGGAGGCACGGGCGCCGGTCTCTTCTGCCAGTTTCGTCTCCAATGGCAAACCTTCGAAGACCATCGAGGCCCCGGAACTCAGCATGGGTCAGCAACACCTCCAGTGGGCGGCCCCTCGCGGGGACTTCGCACTTTCAGTATCGGCACCCGGGGCGGTTCACTTGATGGCCGGGTCAATCCGCCAGGCCGACGGAAAAACCACCGTTCCCCTGGACCAGTTCCAGATTCACGCTCCTGAGGGTACGCATGACAAGAACCTTTACGGCAAAGTGGATCTTGACGCCGCCCTCCCCCTTGTCGACAAGTTTTGCGTCCCCGGGCATGCGGTCCGGCAACACCTTGTTTCCCATGTATTCGGCAAGGGCGTTCACATCGGGGATACGGGCCCTCGTCTCGGGTGAAAGGAGGCGGTACATCCCCTCCAGGTCCCCGCTTTTCCATGCATTCAGGAAACTTAGGGCCGCTTCTTCCCTGGACATGCCCGTTCCGGGTTCCGGAGCCTCTTCATGAACCGGTTCCGGGATGATCCCATGGGGCTGCGCCGAGACCAGCGGCCTGGGGGCAAGGTCCACCTCTATGTTCCTTTCACGCGCCATGGCGGCGAGGGTGCTGTCAAGCTCGCTCCTTAGCCTGTCCCTCTCGGCGGCAAGTTCTCTTATCCGCGCATTGAGCCTTTCGGTCTCTCTTTTCTGTTCGTCCCGGATCTTTTTTATCTCGTCACCGTAAGCCGGTTCCTGGGGCGACCCGTTCACGGCCCCGCCTCCAGATGCTGAACCGGTCTCAACCATAGTTTTCTGAGCCGTTTCCTTCCTTATGCGGTTCTCACGATCTTCGGGAAACTCGAAGGCCAGCCCGGGACCGGAACCCCTTTCCAGAAAAACCCTGAAGGGGCCCTCGACCCTGGGAAAGTAGACAAAACCCTG
>DAOTIQ010000069.1:0-5523 GCA_035448245.1 Thermovirgaceae bacterium
TGTTGTCGAAAAGGTATTTGCTGAGGGCATCATTGACGGAGATCATGGGAAAGGCCAGTATATTTTCCCTTTCCATGGCTTTCAGCCTTTTAACGCCAGTGGTAGTCTCTTCGGACCCCCCATATATTTCTCCAAGGGTTTCAGGTCGCTCTTCATGAACCATCACGACGAGATCGGCTCCGTCATCTATTATCACACCAGGTCTGTGATCCAGAACGGACCTGAGGTTTTCCCCGTATTCCTTCGCAGTCATTCCTCTCCTGCTGAAGACCCGCACACCCTCTTCCACAAGAGCGGCACAGACATCATCCTGGGTCGAAAGCGGGTTGCTTCCGGCGGCTGCCACCGTGGCTCCAAGTTTCTGAAGGGTAAGAAGCAGACACGCAGTCTTTGCTTCAAGGTGCAGACATGCTCCGACGGTGATTCCCGAAAGAGGCTGTTCGTCAAGATATTTCTTCTCCAGTTCCGAGAGAACAGCCATCCTCTGCCATGCCCATAATATTTTTTTCTTCCCTTCGGGAGCAAGGGAGGGGTCAGCGATCCTTGTTCTGTCCAATATTATTTCCTCCTCGTTGTTTAGAAAGGTCGTCATATATGGAAACTGAAAGGCGGCCTGAAAAGGCCCCTCTCGGTTATATGCGCGGTCACCAGGTCTGCTGGCGTAATATCAAAGGCGGGGTTCCAGACCCCGACCCCTTCGGGCAGTCTCATTCCGCCGGGCAGCAGCCTTATCTCTTCTTCTTTTCTTTCTTCTATGGGTATATCTTCCCCGGACTTGATGGAAGAGTCAATTGTGCTGGATGGCGCGGCGACATAAAAGGGGACCGAATGTTCTTTCGCGGCCACTGCAAGTCCGTAAGTCCCGATCTTGTTGGCAAAATCTCCGTTGGAAGCTATCCTGTCAGCACCGACGATGACCGCGTCGACGCCCCTGCTTTTCATCAGCCAGGCCGCCATTCCGTCACAGATGACCGTAACATCAAAACCATCCATCATGAGTTCCCATGCCGAAAGGCGGGAACCCTGAAAAAGAGGCCTTGTCTCATCCAGAAACACGGTTACATTCTTGCCTGCATCTCTTGCCGCTCTCAACACCCCAAGGGCGGTTCCGTAACCCCCTGTAGCAAGGGCACCGGCATTGCAGTGGCTCAGGACACTGCAACTTTCGGGAAGCAGGACCTGTCCGTTTTTGCCAATATTACGATTTGCCTCAATATCTTCCTCCAGGATCAGATCAGCCTCCTTAAGCAGAAGATCCCGAAGGTCTCCGGTCCCTGTCTTTTCACGGGCATATTTTTTCATTCTTTCAAGGGCCCAGAAAAGGTTGACCGCCGTAGGCCTCGTAGATGCCAGCCTGTCGGCCCCTTTCATCACACCCTCGATCCCCCCGGAGGCGGCGAGAACAAGACCGTAAGCCGCAGCTATTCCTATGGCTGGGGCCCCCCTGGTTTTCATGGATTCTATGCAACGTGCCACCTCTTCGCAAGTTGCGCACTCCACATACCTTGTTTCATTCGGAATAAGGGTCTGGTCCAGGATCATGAGTCGCCCCGCTTTCCTGTCCCATCTGATCGACTCAGGAAGCACCCTTTTCAACTCCTTTCACTTAAGCGGCATCGAACCCTTGACTTCGGCCGAGAGACTGCCATCGCGGAAACGAACAACAATAGCCTCTCCCGGGGAAATCGAAAGGGCCGAAGATAGCATTTTCCCGTCTGGGCCAAGACATGACGCATACCCCCGGGAAAGGACCCTGAGGGGAGAAAGTGCATCAAGTGAGGACGCGGTTTTTTCAAGCTTGTGATTTGAGGTCGCCAGCTCCTTTACTGTTGCGGCTGACATTTTTTCAAAGAGACGATCTACAAGGGATTCCGCGGGCAAAAGCGTGGATCTGTCCAGGGATTTTGCCATGGCGGCTCCGCATCGGTCAAGCATGTCCGACCTCCTGCGAAGTGAAGATCCGGTCATAGTAACCAGAAGGTCCCTGTATCCCGCGATCTCTCCAAGGACTTGTCCCCTGCTGGGGAAAAGCGTCTCTGCGGCAGCCGAAGGGGTGGGAGCATCCTTGTCCGCGGCCAGATCAGAAAGGGTCCTGTCCGTCTGATGACCCAGGCCCGTGATAACGGGAAGAGAACAATTTCTCACAGCCCTGACCACATCCTCTTCGTCAAAGGGGTTCAGATCCTCCCTGCTGCCTCCGCCCCTGACAAGCATAACCGCCTCTGCTCCATGGATTCGGCCGGCCCTCCTCAGCCCCTCGACGATCTCCGCTGGCGAACCGGTTCCCTGAACCGTCACTGGGACCACGACCAAATCGCACTGAGGAAACCTGCCGAGGGAAACCTTGAGAACATCCCTGACCGCGGCACCGGAAGAGGAGGTTACCACAGCAACTTTAAGGGGGTATTTGGGGAAGTTCCTTTTTTTAGCGGGGTCGAACAGACCTTCCAGCGAAAGCCTCTGGAAAAGTTCTTTTTTTGCCCTTGCCTGGGCCCCTTCTCCAACAGGGCGGATGTTCCTCGCATATACCTGATAGGTACCTCTGGGACCGTAAACTCCTGCCCTTCCCTCTAAAAGGACCTCGTCACCATTACGAGGCCACCTGGGGACTTTTCCGGCGTCAGAGCGAAACAGGACGCAGGAAACCCTCGATTCCTTACCCGTGAGTGAGAAATACACATGTCCGCTGGTATGCCGCTTGAGGTCGGCAAGTTCCCCCTTTACCTGAAGAAAGGAGAGCAACTCGTTCCTCTCGAAGAGCAGCGAAATATAACCCGTCAGTTCGTCAACAGTAACTATACCTGGCATTGCCTGTCGTTTTCGTTCCCGCAGGGCTCTATCTCCCTGACGATCTTGCCGAGCACTCCGTTGACGAATTTTCCCGATTCGTCGGTGCCGAAACGTTTGGCAAGTTCGACGGCTTCCGATATGGCAACCGGGACGGGGATCAGTTTCTCGACAAGGCTCTCGAATAATGCAAGCCTTATGGCAACCCTGTCGACCAGAACCATTCGCTCAGGCCTCCACCCGACGATACTTCTTCTGACCATTGCATCGATCTCGTTTCTTCGGGAATATACTCCCCTGATCAACCTTGAAGCATAGGATCCGACCTCTTCATCCTCGGACTCGAAAGGGAAAAGACCTATCGCCTGGTCTGGATCACCGTTCTCCCGCATCTCGATCGAGTAAAGGATCTGAAGGGCTATCTCCCGTGATCTCCTGCGTTTTTGTGGAATTATAGCCTTCAATTAAGGATCTTCCCTCTCTCAGGCATTCTTTTCGAATAGGCCTCTTATTTTTTTTCTGATGTCGCTCCCCTTGTCAGTTGTAAAAAGTGCGGCAAGAAAAAACACAGACGCCGAAAACAGCGTAGCAAGTATCGTACCCGAAATTCCCATTCTGAAAACAGCAAAGAATATCCATGCTGTACCGGCCCATAAAAACGGGTTTCGGAATAATCCCCTGGTGGAGACAAGATCCTTCGACGAAGGGTCACTCACCCACCCGGTCTGAACATCCCTTATTCCAACCCCCGAGGCAAATTCCCTGATGCTGTTCTCGGACCGGTTCTTTATATCTGGATCTGTCTCCCGGTCAAGCACGAAACTGACGTTTAGAAGCTCCTTGTCACCGAGAAGGGATATCTCCGAACACTCCGCCCCGCCTGGATATCTTTCGCTGAAAGCCTTTCGAAGCCCCTCCCCGGATACCCACAGGTCTCCGTTCTCTCCTGATTTCCAGAAATAGAACATTTACATCACCTCATAATAATAAGGGGCCGGTCCCCCTGGAACCGGCCCCGGCTGAACCGGTATCAGTCCCCGGTTTCTGGAACCGGTGCCTTGGGGGTTTTGGGTTCCTGTGGCTTGGCCTTGGGTTTCTCCCGGGATTGCTCGTCCTCGAAATAAACTCCCTGAACATACACGTTTACGGCCTTGACATTGTATCCCGTAAACTGTTCAAGGGTCTTCTTGATCGATTCCTGCACATCCCATGCCACATCGGGGATCCTGAGGCCATATTTCGTCGTTATATAGGCTTCGACAACGACCGCGGGAACAGCTTCTTCCTCGATAGAGATACGAACACCGCCGGAGGTCTTTTTCCCTAATCTGAGGTTGGCGACAAGACCCGGGCTCGCCGGCTGTACTCCGTTTACCTTCATCAATGCCTGGGTAGCGATCTGGGCAATGACTTCCTCTGCTATTCTTACGCTGCCCTCGCCCTCCAAAACCTCTCCGCCTGATTCAGGCTCAAGACCCTGTTCTTTTTTGGCTACGCTCATAACCTGTCTCCCTCCCTGCTTTATGGTGTCGAAATCGGAGCGGTTCAAACCTGGATCATAAAGCCGCATTCCGGGCACTGGATAGTCCCGTCATCTTCCAGATCGTCGGCACTGAAAAAGAACATGTGGCCGCACTCAGGGCACTCCATGGATTCATAACCATCCTCCATGTCATCCTCTGAATATTCGCCAAAATCTCCCGAAGAGGTCTCCAGCCGGTCCATATCATCCTCAAGCTGTTCACAGTAATCGGAAAGATCCTCAATGAACTCCTCATGTTCCTTAAGGATCTCGTCATGGTCGTCGATCTCCTCGGCCAGAGCCTCAAGGGCCTGAATGATACCCGCGTAAATCTTTTTCTCGGCTTCCCCCGACGGGCTCAGCCCTTCAAGAAGGCCGCTGAGAAAAGCGATCTTTTCCCTTGCTCCCATATCCTGACTCCTCCTTTTCAGTGCTTTGCCCGCTCTACGTATTCTCCCGTACGGGTGTCCACAATTATTACGTCTCCGGTCTCTACAAACATGGGAACGGAAAGGGTAAAACCTGTCTCAAGGGTTGCGGGCTTCCCGCTCCCGGAGACAGTGTCACCCTTGAAACCGGGACTTGTATCAACGATCCGGAGTTCGACGCTCTTGGGAAGTTCTATCCCCATTATCCGTCCCTCATACATCTCGAGTTCAACCTCAAGGTTGTCCTTCAGGAACTGCGAAACTCCCGCCAGAGTGTCCTTGTGGATGTAAATCTGGTCATAGTTCTGCATATCCATAAAGACATAGTTCTCCCCATCCTGGTAAAGGAACTGGGCCGGCTTGTCCTCGAAGATAACCCTCTCGAGTCTTTCCCCGGAACGGAAGGAATGTTCCACTATAGATCCGCTCTCAAGATTTTTGAGTTTTGTCCGGACTATGGCTCCGCCTCTGCCCATCTTGTGGTGCTGGCAGTCTACGATCTCCCAGATACCCTCCTGCCAAATTATCTTCATTCCGGAATGGAAATTACTTGTATCAACCACCTGACCCATTCAAATAACCCTCCCGAGGCCCCTGCCCCTTTCATTTCTTTGAGAACCCGCGCGGCAGGTTCGTATTGAGACTATCATTTTAACCGCCCCGGATACCATTGTTCAACTGCGTATGGCGTATTCAGTTGAGTTTTACATCACTTCCGCTGATAGCGGATTCGGGAACATCAAGAATATAGGGCACAACTATCATGATAACCTCGGATTTGGTGAC
>DAOTIQ010000069.1:5623-8016 GCA_035448245.1 Thermovirgaceae bacterium
ACATCGCCGTAGGTCGGGTTGCCGGCCTCGTCCTTGCCGGAAATGTACTTGACGTCCTGGACAAGTTTGATAGTTGCCTTCATTCCGTCCACAGTGGCGACCGAAGGGGTCGCGAGCATCTTGGCCTTGTCCTGGCTTACAAGTACCTGCAGGCTGGCATCGAAAAACTTCAGCGCGTTGTCGGCAATGTTCGGAAAAGTTATGCTCTCGGGAATGTTGATATCCCTCTTTGTCCTGTCCGGGTCATAAATAACGTTCTCATGCCCTTCGTAATAGCCAACTGTTCCTCCGGCGCTGCTGAAAGTGGCATACCAACGTTCGTAAACAGCGTTGATCAGGCTCCTTACGTCATCCTGGCCGCTCTCGCTGACCTCGATTATTCTCGCCTGGAGAATAACCTGCCTTCCCGGATGATCTATCCTCTGAAGTACCGACGCCACCTCCTGGAGATGCTCCTCCGAGGCTGTGACGTAAACCGTCCTGAGCCGCTCGTCCACGACTATGTTCGATACCCCCGATATTCCCTGTAAAAGAGCGGGAATCTGTTTTGGGTCGGCATAGGCCACATGGAAGGATCTGGTCCGTTCCATGCCCATTGTTTTCGCAAGGTTTTCCTTCTTGCCGACGATTATGGATTTACCCATCATCGAATAGGAAATATCGTACATCCTCATGAGGTATCCGAAAGCCTCACTCATTGGCACCTGGTCAAGGCTGAGCGTCACCGGGAGAGGGGGCACCGAGGGATCGATGATCACGTTCATGTTCACCATTCCCGCCAGCATACGAAAAACATCCCGAAGATCGGTATCACGAAGTTCCAGGGTCACCGGCGTCGTCATTGCAAGGGGATCACCAGCCGTGGGCGTCTTGACCGGAGACCGGGGTATGACTTCCTCTGCCGTATCCGGAGTTGCGAGATATACCGTCATGACAGGGGTCGGGGGATCTCCGACGGTTCTTCCCAGAACAAGTCTTCTGCTGGACCGTACCGTCATGTGCACCCCGTCGGACTCCTGCTTCAGCACAACGCTGCTCACAAGGGGCGTATTAAAGGCTTTTTCCCAGTAAGCCGAAGGCAGATAGGTCCCGCTCCAGAGAAGCACGAGGACATTGTCTCCTGTAGAAAGAATGTCCGGCGCGGGAAGAAGGTTTCCTGTAACCTCCATGACGGCGAGACCGGAACCTCCCTGCATGAGGGTCACTCCCTGAATCGAAGGGAGTGAGGAAGCCAGCGTATCGGCATTTTCCTGGCGCGCATCCGCCCATGAACCGCCTGGGGCGAAAAGAATCTGTGACAGGAAGAGTAAAATAAAAGCGACCCGGGTGATCTTCATTGCCGGTCCACCGGAATATCGATCTTCTGTCCTGACCATGTGACCACCACCCTGTCGTTTGTTATAGAGACGACCTTCCCTCTGCCGTCACCGAAGGAAGCACCTTTTTTAAGTATTACGCCATCACCGAAACCCTCGATATCCACCACCGCGGCGGCATCCTGACCTTTTATCATCACTGCCTTGACCCAGATCATGGGCGTGCCCGCACCTTCGAGGGCCGTTTCAGGAAGATAGTCACCCGCTCCGGGGGGCATGAAAGGCTTGCGCCCCACCGTTGACGCGAGTACCGCCAGCTGCGTGCTTCCGGTCCTTGCCGTCACGGCGTTCCTGAAGCCCTTTGCCGTCTCGTCAAGGCGGCGTATCTCGTCTCCCGTAGCCGCGTTGGCCGCGGGAGGCGGGGTATCACTACCCCTCATCGTGGAGAACATCTGGCTGAAAACAAGGGCGGACCAGACTGTGCCGGAAACAAGGACCAGGGCAAGGATCCATTTTACAAGCCGGGGGAACCGTTCTCCCTCGGTGAGGTCTCTCCAGAGTTCCTGGGCGGAACCAATCCAGGAGTCAGAAGAAGTCATTCTCATGCCCCCCCTTCGGCAAGGACAGTCTCAAGGACTACCGTCCCTTTGACCATTCCCGGTTCATCCCTTGAAAGGGTTATTCCTATCATCCTTACGGCGGTTCCCATTCTTCTCCAGTCGGCTATCACGTTTAGTACCGTGTAATATGGCCCCACGAAATCGACCTGTACCGCAGAATTCCCCGCGACCGCCTTGGCCGGCTTCATGCTGTTGACCTGAATACCTCCCTTGGACAGTTCCCTCTCTACCGACGAAAAAAAAGCCACCTCGTCCATCGGCAGTGTTATCCGGTACTCTCCTATCACGCCCAGAGTGGTCTTGTATGCCTGAAGAAGGCGCGTCTTGTTCTGGATGTCCAGTTCCAGTATCCTCTGCCTTGTCCGGAGTTCCTCTATCTGCCCTCTTTCACGGGTAACAATACGGCTGAAAACAGCCTGTCCGGCCAGAAAGGCCACGACAAGAAAAACCGAACCGG
>DAOTIQ010000070.1:0-8011 GCA_035448245.1 Thermovirgaceae bacterium
GCTTCGCGGTTCGCGAGGGCGGCAGGACCGTTGGCGCCGGCGTCGTGACCGAAATACTAGACTAGTACCAGGAGAAGAGGTTCGGAAAAAAGATGGCAGATCAGATCGGACTCACATGCACCGAGTGCAAAAGACGCAATTATGTAACCACGGTCAACAAGAAAAAGCAGCAGAAGAAGCTGGAAAAGAAGAAATACTGCAAGTGGTGCAAGGCACACACCTTGCACAAGGAATCGAAGTAGTGTAGAATACCTTTCGCGCGCAGGTCCGTGGCTCAATTGGCAGAGCACCGGTCTCCAAAACCGGGGGTTGCAGGTTCAAGTCCTGCCGGGCCTGCCATTATGTTCAAGTTCAGGAGGCCGTGATTCTATGAAATTTTTCAGTTTTGTCCGCGAAGCAAGGGCGGAGTTAAAGAGAGTGACATGGCCCAGCCGTCAGCAGGTCTGGTACTCTACTCTCGTCGTAATCGCGGTAACATTTATCGTGGCGGCCTACCTTGGACTGGTCGATGTTTTGCTGACGGCGATATTTTCAAGGGTCATCCGATAGAGAGCCAAAGGTTTTTCCTATTGGGTGAAAGCCACTTCCTCAGGAGGACAGGGGGCCGAGAAAGGCCCCCTTTTAAGTGATGAACGATAAGAGCGAAAGGCACTGGTACATTGTCCAGACATATTCGGGTTACGAAAACAGGGTAATGGCCAACCTTCAGCAGCGCATTGCCACCATGGGCATGGACGAGAAGATATTTCATGTTCTCGTCCCGATCGAGGAAAGGGTCACCGTCAAGGATGGCAAAAGCAAGCGCACAAAGAGGAAGGTCTTCCCCAGCTATGTCCTTGTGGACATGATACTGGATGACCAGTCCTGGTATGTCGTTCGTCATACCCCGGGAGTCACGGGTTTTGTGGGGGCGGGCAGTTACCCCATCCCACTGACGGAACGGGAAGTAAGCGAGATCATGAACAAGATCGGCAAGGAACAGATCAAGCCCAAAGTTGAGATCGACCTCAAACCCGGCGACGCGGTCCGGGTCAAGGCCGGACCTTTCGAGGGACAGGTTGGCCCTGTTGTCGAGGTTCTGGAAGACAAAGGGAAGGTCAAGTTCTCTGTAACTGTTTTCGGCAGGGATACACTGGTCGAGTCCGATTACGCCGATCTTGAGAAGATCTGAAACTGTCTTTTAAAGCCCTGCCTCGTTTCAGGGCTAATGTAGGAGGGAAACTCGCAAATGGCAAAGAAAGTAATAGCACAGATCAAGCTTCAGTTGCCTGCAGGCAAGGCGACACCAGCTCCCCCTGTAGGTCCGGCGCTTGGACAGCACGGCGTTAATATCATGGAGTTCTGCAAACAGTTCAACGCCAAAACGGCGGATCAGCCCGGTATGATCATCCCCGCTGTTCTCACAGTCTACGCGGACAGGAGTTTTACCTTCATTCTCAAGACGCCTCCCGCGAGCGTCCTTCTGAAGAAGGCCGCTGGTCTCGAAAAGGCCTCCGGGGAGCCGAACAAGGTAAAGGTGGGAAAAGTAACCCTTGACCAGGTTCGGGAGATCGCGGAACTCAAAAAGGTCGACCTCAACGCCAACGATGTGAACGCCGCCATGGAGATGATCAAGGGAACCGCCAACTCCATGGGTATCGAGGTCGTCTGAATCAGGGAGTAATTTTTTTCGAAAATGCAGCATCTGCCCCACTGTGCGGCAGAATCCGGTGGGAGAGCGCAGAAGCGTTCGCCTGGACCACGGGGAGGAATAGAAATGAAAAGGAGAAGCAAAAGATACAAGGCAGTAGCAGAAAAAGCGTCCGCAATGGGGTTGCTTGGTCTCAGGGATGCCATTGCCTTCGCGAAGGAGAACGCCACCGCAAAATTTGACGAAAGCGTTGAATTGCACGTTCGCCTTGGGGTTGATCCCAGGCATGCCGACCAGCAGGTCCGCAGCACTATTGTTCTCCCTCACGGGACCGGTGTGGTCAAGAAGGTTCTTGTCATAGCCGGGGGCGAAAAGTTCAAGGAAGCCCAGGATGCAGGGGCCGATTTTGTTGGTGGAGAAGACATGGTTCCGAAGATCGAGGGAGGATGGCTTGATTTCGATGCCGTCATAGTTACCCCTGATATGATGAAATCCGTCGGTAAACTCGGGAAAATTCTCGGGCCTCGTGGTCTCATGCCAAGCGCCAAGACGGGCACCGTAACCTTTGAAGTGGCTTCCGCCATTGCCGAGATAAAGGCCGGCAAGGTGGAATTCCGTGTCGACAAGTTTGGTATCATCCACAACTCCTTCGGCAAGGCAGGCTTCCCGATGGAGAACCTCTACGAGAACGGCAAGGCTCTTCTCGGGGCCATCCAGAAGGCAAAGCCGGCTGTGGCCAAGGGGCAGTACATGAAGAGTATTGCGATTACATCCACAATGGGAGCATCTGTAAGGGTGGATCCCGCTGTTGCATTGAAAGAGATCACCGAATAGCCCGTTAGGTGTTTTACCTGGGCTGAGCAGATTTAAAAAAACAGAATACTGGTAACGGCCGAAGACAGCTGGTGCGCTAAGAGGCGCTTAAATTTTTGCCCGCCGAGGTCTGGAAGAAGCGAAACGCAAGGTTTTGTCCTGTGTATCGGTCTCCCGGATCCCGGAGGGGTTCGGGAGATTTTTTATGTAAGGAGGTGAATAAATGCCTTCAGAAGCAAGAATCGAGCAGGTAGCGGTATTAAGGGAGAAACTGGACGGGGCTGAAGCGGTCTTCGTATGCGAATACAGGGGCCTCACTGTTGCAAAGATCACGGCTCTAAGGGCATCGATCCGCAACGGCGGCGGAGAGATGACCGTAGCCAAGAATACCCTCATGGAAATTGCCATGCGCGAAGAATCATTGCCGGTCCCCGAAGAGATGATGACTGGCCCCAACTCGTTTACGATCACAAAGTTGGACCCCGCTGCCATTGCAAAGGTGATTCGCGATTTTGCAAAGGAAAAAGGAAACGAAGCGCTGATTATAAAAGGCGCGATCCTGGGTAACCAGATACTGAAAGTGGAGCAGGTCAGGGCACTGGCCGACCTTCCGTCAAGGGAAGTCCTGCTTGCGCAGCTTGCCGGTACTCTGATAGGACCTGTAAGAGGCCTTGTAACGGTTCTTTCAGGGAATACCCGCGGGCTCGTAACATGCCTGTCCCGGATAAAGGAACAGAAAGAAGAGCAGGCGGCATAGTCTGTCCGGGAAGAACAAAAACCAAAACAACGAAAATCATAAGGAGGAACATGAAATGACCGCAGCCAAAAAGGCAGCAGAAGTTGAAGAGGGAGCAGAAGTGATGGAGGAAAAGAAGCCCGCGAAGAAGGCGGCTTCCAAGGGACTTTCAAAAGATGACATCATTGCCGCTATCGAGCAGATGTCCGTTCTCGAACTTTCCGAACTGGTCAAGGAACTCGAGGATAAATTTGGGGTATCAGCCTCGGCTCCCGCAATGGCGATGCCGATGATGGGCATGATGCCCGGCGCCGCAGCACCCGCCGAGGAAGAGAAGACCGAGTTTGACGTTATCCTCAAGAGTGCCGGTTCCAACAAGATAGGCGCCATCAAGGTCGTTCGCGAGATCACCGCCCTCGGCCTCAAGGAAGCCAAAGAACTCGTCGACAACGCCCCCAAGCCGGTCAAGGAAGGCGTTACCAAGGAAGAGGCCGAAGAGATCAAGAAGAAGATCGAAGAGGCCGGCGCCGAGGTCGAACTCAAGTAGTTTTTTGAACAAACCGCAAGTCGATTTACGATGTATCTCAAGAGGCCCCCGCAAGGGGGCTTTTCTGTTATCATTTTGAAAATATGCTCTTCCTTCATGCCTGATGCGGTATAATGCTACTGTAAAGAAGAAGTGCGAGTCTGGGGGGCCGAGGGTGTCGAACAAGGATCGCAAGGGCGGTTTCGCGGTGATATCGGTGCTGGTGATACTCCTGATACTGACTTTCCTCAGCGCCATCATCATGGATCTTGCCCTGAACGCTCACAGCACGACCATGGAGATGATCGAGAACAAGAAACTCTACAATGCCGCCCAGAGCGGGGCCGAGTGGGGAGTAGCCATGCTTGTGGCAAACAGGGACGACCTGGACGATGATGTAAAGGACGGTATCTCGGGGATATCCTTCAGTCCAACCAACCCTGTCCACATTAACGCTATTCGCGCGACCGTCAACGGAGGAACATACCTGGACTCCACCCAGCCCGCTTCGTCCATGTTCGGGACAGGTATCACCGTGGAGGTCGACATCCTGGACTGCAACTACGAGCCCCCCACCAACTACCACTCGCTCCTGCCCCCCGTTAAACTGCCAGATACAGGAGGGGGAGGAGGAACACCAGGAGGTCTTTCCCAGATCGGTTCCTCGGGCTACCTTGATCCCAACAGGAATATATCTTTTGGGAGCGGAGGGGGAACAATGCGCTACTTTGTCGTGAGATCAAAAGCGCAAGTTTCCGGCGGGAGGGAAGTTGCTGTGGAAACAATGGTTGTGGTAACGGAATGAATATTAAAAAAATGTTTTTTATGTGTATTTTTCTGATAGGGATCCTCCCGGGAGCCTCGCTGGCTGCGGATCAGGGTTACATCCAGATATTCATAGAACCTTCGGGAGTGCGTACCGATGCAAGGTGGTCATATGACGGTGGTTCAACGTGGCTGGAGTCTGGGTACAAGACATCAAAAATTGATGTCGGTACTTATATAATAACTTTTAACACTGTCACAGGATGGATATCTCCGTCTCCGCTTAGTCTGACTGTGACCAAGAATAAAACCTCTGCCGGTACCGGTATCTACCAGCAGGGTGGAGGAGGTGTCACGGTTCCAGAGGACTGGACTGTGTGGGGCCAGCCATCCTACCAGGGCGAAAACTATGCCCCCCTTTCTTTTACCCTCATAAACAGAAATATACTGGCATGGGTCGAATCCGACAGAACGCCGACCAGTTCGGTTTGGGGTTCAACGGTCAAGATGGTGGATTTTAATGTTAGTGAAAATATTAGGCAGTTAGAATTTCCATCAACCCAGAGATACCTTTATAGTACCCAGTCCAACACAACGATGAACACCCTTGATGCCAACAGCAAGACCGTGATGGAAGACAACCGCTTCATTATGCCCGAAGAGGAAGAAAACTGGCTTACGCTTGAGGATCCATCTGAAACAATAGCCAATCAGCAGTTCACAAACTCAACAGTTGGCGGTTGGGTCGGCAGCTGGATCACATTCATAAAGGAATCAACCAAGGCGGGTCTTCCACTTTCGGATACCGGGCACGCGAGTCCTGTGGTCACATGGCCGGACAACAAATGGCTTGAATCCCTTCCCGGGTACCAGACCTACTCCGAGGGACTTGTACCAGCCTATGAGACGTTGGGGGGAGCTGTAATTTTTCTTCCCACCAATGATGGCGTAATCCACGCTTTTGATGTTGATGCCGACGATGATGGTTATTTCCAGGAACTCTGGGGCGCGATGCCCCTTTCATCCTTCCTTTTTGGTGTATACCAGGAGATGCACAAGCAGACAGGGGGCCTTGTTATTCACCCCAGGATACCATCACTTGGTGGGCCCATACTGGTGCACGATGTGGAGGATGGCCAGGGTGGGTGGCTGCGCCTTCTGGCCGGCTCTACGGGTGAGGGTGTGGGCCTTGCGGTTAAATCCGCAAGCGCATGGGACAGCGAAACAGGTCGTAATGTCAGTTCCAGCCTTGGTAACCCGGAAAGCGTAAGCGGCCATGCCGCGGGAGTGTTTGCCCTTGATGTGACCTCTCTGACCTATAACCAGATCAAGCAGAAGTGGTCTGTTACCAATATTGACCTGGGTGGTGGTGATGGTTTCCTGGACCTGGTTTCATCCGCAACAGGCAACATTTGGACAAAGACAGCCTACGATGAAATAACAGGTGGTGCCCTTCCTTCCTTTGCGGGTTACAGGACCCTTATGATGTCGCTGGCGAGGCCTGTCACAGGCTACACAGGGTCAAACACCAGGACCTGGCACATGGTTCTGCTTGGAGTTGATACGGAAAGCAAATTCCGTCTCTACGACATCAACCCTCTCACCGGTGAACTTTATGGCACAACTCAGCTTTCGGAAACGGTGCCGACAGGCACAGAGGTTGAACTCCCCTCAAAGATAGGGGCCGTTGCACCCTGGGGAGAGACAACACCGAGGCTCGACGAGATATACTTCTATCTATCCAACGGTTCTTTTTACAGTTGGGATTTAAACGCGGGAACAGCTCCGGTATCACTGCTGGATGTGGAATTCAAACTTCAGGGCGAATATTACAACGCAGAAGTTGTCCAGGATTTTGACGGAACATTCCTTGAGGTTGATGGAGAAACTCACCGTTTTGTTGCTTTTGTTGTCCGCCTCCAGAAGGCGGGACAGGGTCAGGGTGGCGGGATTATCTACGGAGCCATTGTGGTTGATGTTACAAAACTTGTTGCAGACGGATCCCTTCCACAGACCCTGGAAATAGGTACCCACTGGGGTCAGACCAACGTGTTTGTGTCCGAAAGTGATTCCGTGCAAAGTATGTACCTTGCGGAGCATATGCATGGCAACGAGGCATTCCCTGTCTCCGCCCCGTTCTTCTATGACGGCAAGCTCATCATTGCCGCTACGGGATATCAATCTACTGGTTCGGAAAGAGGGGAATACGGCAAGGTTTTTATTGCCGATCCCATTACCGGTGAGGTCCAGACCGACACCTACCGGGACACAAAACTCATTGGGGGGGCACTGGTTGACGAAAGCGGTGTTCTCAGGGTTGCGACAGAAGATGGGACTATCCTGAGTGTTGATCTCACCGATTACGGTCTGGATGTCCCTGGAAGCGGAACGGGAGGCGGAACCTCAGGAGAGGTCAGCACCGTCTACTGGAAGATCGTCAATTGATCAGGGAGCGCTATAATAGACACATGCGAATAGATACCCACGTCCACGTGTACCCCCCTGAAGTACAGGCCGACTGGCAGAAGATCGCCGAAAGGGAGCCCCACTTTGCCTCCATATGCTCCGGCAAGGTCCACAAGTGGGCACTTGCGGAGGATGTCGTTGCCCGCATGGAAACAGACGGGATAGACCAGTCATGGATAACGGGATTTGCCTTCCGAGACCCTGGGCTTTGCCGGATCTGCAACGATTACGTCAAAGACTCTGTGAAGAGATACCCGGCGTTGCTGAAAGGCCTCGCTGTAGTTAACCCCATGTCCCCTGGTTTTGAAAAGGAAATATCCAGATGCTCGGAACAGGGAACGATAGGAGTGGGTGAACTCTTCCCCGACGGTCAGGTTTTCGACATCGCGGATATACGCCAGACCTGGCGCCTGGTTGCCGAATGCCACAGCAGGGGTCTTTTTATCATGCTTCATACGGCAGAGCCCGTAGGGCGTGAATATCCCGGCAAAGGCAGAACAGGGCCACGTGAAGCAGCTGCTTTCTGTACCAACCATCCGGAGGTGCAGGTTGTTTTTGCCCACATGGGTGGAGGCCTCTGGGGCTACGAGACTCTCAAGGAAATGAAACTCTATCTCCAGAACGCGTGGTACGATACAGCCGCTGCCCCCTACCTTTATTTTCCACAGGTGTTTTCCTCTGTATTCGCGGCTGGAGCGGGGGGAAAACTGCTTTACGGTAGTGATTTTCCTCTCCTCGGTGCGGAGAGATACCTGAAGATGCTGGATGATTCCGGACTCGAAGAAGACTCCATTTCGATGGTCATGGGCGGTAATGCCGAAGATCTGCTCAAAAGGGCAAAAAAGATTTGAGAATGTGTTGACATACGTCGTTGAGGTCGATATACTAACCTTCGCGCCGACCTGGCGTAAGAGGGCGTATAGCTCAGCGGAAGAGCACCTGCCTTACACGCAGGGGGTCACAGGTTCGAACCCTGTTTCGCCCACCAGGAAACCAATCAAAGGTTATAATAGATGCAATGGGGTTGTAGCTCAGTCGGTTAGAGCGCCGGCCTGTCACGCCGGAGGTCGCGAGT
>DAOTIQ010000071.1:0-7674 GCA_035448245.1 Thermovirgaceae bacterium
AGGATACGCCGCTTTTCTTCCTATTGCCATACACCAGAAATGAGCTTAACTCCCCTCTGCCCCCTATCGTGAAAAACACGGGGCCGAAAGCTCATCGCTTTCGGCCCCGGCCTGCCCGTTCATTCCCATACGCCTCACAGAGACTTTTTACCCCTAGTGGTTCACGGCAAGAGAAGAAAAAAGATAAACACTGCTTTCTGTGCCCAGCCCGAACGAACTTTCAAACGGAATCTTTTCCCCTGACACTGCCCCTTTAAGATTATCAATAGCAACGTTTTCCTCTGCCAAAACCGAATTGTCCGCCATATACCAGTTCCCTGCGCTGTCCTTTTGCCACATATCGATTCCCCCGATCAGGTTTGTCGTGCTGCTGGATATTGAAAAGTCATCGAAAACCGAAGGACAGCCACATCTTATTCGTAGCACCCTGAAAAACCTCCCGAAAGATCGATCTCTCCTGCCTGTTGCTTCCAGCAAGTATAATGTTCTTACCGAAATTGTCAACTCCAGTTTATTTCTATAAGAAAAATAAACCAACTTCTCAGACAAGTACAATTATGACTCAGGCCGGTTTAAGGATAAAATGTGCATACCAGTATGAAAACTATAGAGACCGGAGGGATTGTTCTGGGTACTTTCATGATCTTTTTCATGCTTGCCCTGATGGGTGCGTGCTGGTGGGCGGGAATTTCCTACGATGCCATTTACCGCGGGGTCAGAGATTGCCGGGAGATTGGATCTGAGATCCAACTATTGCAAGCCGAAAACCCTGCCGATCCCGAAAAGACCCGAAAACTGGCCGAGATGGAAAAACAATGGCTTTCCTGCGCGAGGATGACAAACAACCGGATGGACAAAACCATTTCAGGAAGGCTTGTCGCCAGAATATTCAACTTCAGCAGTATAGAAATACCCGAATAATGAACAACCTTAAGTCAAGGGAGGGAAAGCAATGTTCGGGAAATTGCTTCATGTAGATCTTGGGACCGGCTCTTTCAGGGAACATAATGTCCCCGAAGACATCGCGATAAAATACATAGGCGGGAAGGGCCTGGGGATCTATCTTCTGGATTCGCTTATGGAACCGGGAACAGGCCCCCTGGACCCGGGTAATGTCCTGATGTTTTTGACGGGGCCTTTCACCGGGACCGCATTCCCGACTTCGGGACGTTTTGTCGTCGTGACAAAGTCCCCGCTGACAGGCATGTATGTCGACAGTCATTCCGGCGGTCACTTCGCCAAAGAGATGCGTTTGGCCGGGTATGACGGCATCATAGTCACGGGAAAGGCTTCCGGGCCGGTCTATATCTGGCTGGAGGACGGGAAGGCGGAGATCCGTGACGCGGGAGAGATCTGGGGTAAAACCGTGGACGACACGGTCCACTCCGTGAGGGAGATGACCCATGCCGAAGCCCGGGTAGCCGTTATCGGCCCCGGTGGAGAGAACCTTGTACCGATAGCCACCATAACCATGGACAGCGACAGCGACAAGTTCAGGGCGGGAGTCGCCGGCAGGGGCGGCACAGGCGCTGTAATGGGAAGCAAAAACCTCAAGGCCATTGCGGTCAGGGGAAGCGGAGCAATAAAACTGAAGGACGAAAAATCGTTCAGGGAGCAGACAGCCGAGATAATTAAAGGCGTCAACGCAAGTGACTCGATCCACACCAGGAGGATCGTCGGAACCTCCTCACTGGTGGAATCCATGAGCAGGACGGGGATCCTTCCGACAAGAAATTTTCAGCAGGGGTATTTTGTGCCGATCTACGGACTTGTTTCAACAAACCTCCGACACTATACAAAAAGAGATGTCGCCTGCTCGAACTGTACCATAATGTGTGGCAAAGTCCTTGAGGATGAGGGTCATGCGGTAAAGGTCGAATACGAATCCATAGCCCTTCTCGGAAGCAATGACGGGATCGGGAAAATGCCGCAGCTCGCCAAAGCGGTAAGAGTATGCAACCAGCTAGGCATCGACTCTATTTCGGCCGGAGGCGCCGTCGCGTTCGCGATGGAATGCCGGCAGAGGGGGATCCTTCCTGACGCTCCCGAGTTCGGTGATTCCGAAGGACAGATCCGTCTTCTCGAGGACATAGCCTACCGAAGGAACCTCGGAGCCACCCTTTCGAAGGGGGTCCGGGAAGCAGCAAAAGAGATCGGGAATAACACGGAACACTTTGCCATTCACGTCAAGGGAATGGAACTTCCCGGGTATGAACCGAGAGCCACATGGGGAATGGCCCTCGCGTACGCTACGGCCGACCGTGGAGGATGCCACCAGAGGGCATGGACCGTCCTGGGGGAACTGGACGGGCTTATTCCACGCTTCAAAACCGATGGGATGGCACTCACCGTCAAGTCTGCCCAGGACGAACGAGCGGCAGCCTATTCGCTGGTCGTATGCGATTTTGTTCCCTACGCCCAGGAAATGGCCCTTGCCTGTCTGAAGCATGTTACGGGATGGGATATCAGCGAAACTGAATACCTCGCGGCAGGAGAGCGAATATGGAACCACATCAGGGTCTTCAACATGAGGGAGGCCGGTATATCCAGAAAAGATGACACTCTCCCGCCAAGAATGTTCGAGGACCCGCTCCCGATGCCACCAAGAGGAGAAGAGACGGTATCCCTTTCCCGAAAGGATTTCGATACAATGCTTGACGAATATTATTCGCTGCGCGGATGGGACTCCGATGGACGCCCCACGGCTGCCACTCTCGAGAGACTTGGCATAAACCAGCGTATCTGACCGGAGGTGCTTTGAAGACATGTGGAAGATAGGAATGGCGGGTTTTGGAAACGTAGGCCAGGGACTTGCGAGGATACTTGAGAAAAAACAGGATTCCCTGATGGAGAAATACGGTTTTGAGTACAAGGTGACCTTCATAGCCGACCCAGTTAAGGGTTCCCTTCTGAACCCGGCGGGGATAGACCTCAAGTCGTTGCTGGACGAGATGGACGGAAAGGGTGACCTGAAAGGACATCCCGACGCGACGGCCATGGATACCATTCAGCTGATCTCCGGCAAACACGCCGACGTTATTACCGAGGCAACATATACGGACCTGAAGACGGGAGAGCCCGGCGTCACCCATATCAGGACCGCCCTGGAAAACGGCATACACGTTGTGTCGACAAACAAGGGACCCGTTTCAATAGCCCTGCCGGAACTTATGGAGCTGGCCGCCGGGAATGGAGTCTCCTATTTCTTTGAGGGCGTGGTCATGAGCGGAACTCCAACCATGAACCTGGCCAGAGAGGCCCTTGCGGGGTGTGACATCAACGGCGCCATGGGCATAGTTAACGGAACCACCAACTACATCCTGACCATGATGGAAGAAGGCATGAGCTACGAAGAAGCACTGAAGAAAGCCCAGGAACTTGGATATGCCGAGGCAGACCCAACGGGGGACGTTGAGGGGTGGGACGCGGCAGTCAAGGTACAGGTAATGGCAAAAGTGCTTATGGGCAAGCCTGTTCAGGTCGACAAAGTGGACCGTACAGGAATCACTGGCATAACTCCCGCGGATATAGAATCCGCATCAGCGAGAGGGACCCGGATCAAACTGATCGCCGAGGTTGGCATGGACGGAGGGAAACTTGTAGCGAAGGTAGCTCCCAGGGAAATCCCGCTGACCCATCCCCTTGCGGGCATCATGGGTGCTACAAACGCCATAACGCTGACAACAGACCATCTGGGTGAGGTTACCATAGTCGGACCCGGGGCTGGAAGGGTAGAGACGGGCCAGGCCCTCCTTACGGACCTGCTTGCAGTCCACAGGATCCACCAAAAAGCTTAGGCGGGGCCGGAAAGGACTGGCAGAAGCCTTACTGTATCCGGCCTGACGCCTCTTCCTTTTATTGTATTAAGCAGGACCCTGGCAGAAAGGGTCCCGAGTTCAAAGGCCGGCCAATAGAGTTTCCAGATGCCCTTGGCAGGAACAGGACTTTTCCGGGTGGTGCAGACAACGATGACATCATCAGGAAGAGGTTCGCAGCAGGGAGGAGATACGCCGTCGAAAACCCTCACGGTACCGCTCTTCCCTGCCTTTTGCCTTGGAAGAAGGTTCACTATCCCGGGAAACAACGGCTTTTCTCCCTGTTGGATCTCCACAGCTCTCCCATCTGCCAGGGCCATCAGGCTTGAAATAGCATGATCGTGATCCACTACCACGGAGACACCCGCCGCGTATTCGAGGCCTACGGCCAAGCCGGGAACTTCAGAATCGGGCTCCGGGAGGCAGTCTATCCACACCAGGCCATCAACCCTTCTGGAGATCAGGCGGAACATTGCGTTGCGTATCTGTTGCCTGTCCGACCCGGTCGACCGGAAAATGCATTCACAGCCCTGCCTCGATGTCACACGCTCGAATCCGGCCATAAACTCTCCTGCCCACGGAACAGCAAGATCCCTGAAGAATAACCCCACAGTGTCGCTGCTGCGGCTTGAAAGTCCCCTTGCGATAGCATCCGGCCTGTATCCCAGCTTCTTGATGGTGCTCCAGACCTTCTCGGACGTCGAGGAACTGATCCTGGGATCTCCCCTGAGAACGCGGCTGACCGTTGCCTTGTTGACCCCCGCAGCAGCAGCGACATCCAACATGGTCACGCGCATGGCACAAAACCTGAAGGAAGGAGAAAGGCGTCAGGAGGAAGGAGGCAGGAAAAACTGTGAATCGCAAAGGAAGAAATGCTTAAAAAAAGCTTACGCCAAAGATCGCCCGGACAAAGTACTCTCCGTGGTACAGAACCCGGGTTTTGATCCCCCTGCCGCCTGTCGCCTGTCGCCTGCTTCCTGGCTCCTTCATCCTTATTCAAAACACCCGCCCCCGATAAATTCGCGGAGGATCGAGTTCCCGGGGACAAAATCAGCCGGTATGTAGGGTATGTATCTGGAAATATTCAGAAGCCTCTGGGCCTCTCCGAACTCCGGGGACTCCTCCCTGACGGTTTTCAGAAGCGGTTCGGCATATCCTTTGAGTACAGAAAGTTCGTAAACCAGAGCAGAATTGAACATCTCGTCGGCGTGTTCCTGGTAAGGGAAAATGTAGCGATGGGCCCCTCTAATGACAGAGGGCCACTGTGCAAGGGTGGTTTCGGCACTTTTGCCCCGAAGCCTGTGGTCCCGGACAAGCCTTCTGAGCAACCTGTTGTCCGTCGAACTTGTCCGGTTATGGCGGTCCAGAGTGATACCGGTCAGGGGGGAAATATAAATGCTGAACTTGAATTCTTCGGGGATGGAGCCAGTAAGCCTTTCATTCAGTCCGTGGATACCCTCAATAACAAGGATGTCTCCCCTCTCCATGTGGAGCTCGGGGCCCTTTTCCCTGCTTCCCGTCAGAAAATTGAACCTTGGGACATTAACACTTCCGCCATCAAGGAGAATTGACAGATGTTCGTTTATCAGGCCCAGGTCAAGGGCATCGATAGATTCGAAATCGTAATTGCCCTCTTCATCCCTGGGAGTGTTCTCTCTGTTGACAAAATAATCGTCCAGGTACAGGGCAACGGGCTGTAAACCCATGGCCCTCAGGTGGATAGAAAGTCTGTCGGCTGTGGTCGTCTTGCCCGATCCCGAAGGTCCGGAAATACAGACGAGCCTGATCTTTCTGTCCGAAAGGATCATCTCGGACATGCGGTTAAGTTTCTGGCTATGAAGAGCCTCGCTCACGAGAACCAGCTGTTTGGCCTCTCCGCCGGAAACCCGCGCGTGGAGATTCTCCATGGTCTGCACCCCGAGGATATGGAGCCACTCACCGTACTCCCTGAAAACCCCCGCCAGTTTCTTCGCGGGCTGAAACGGGGGAAGTTCCCTGGGATAGGTTACCGTGGGAAAACGGACCACCATTCCATCGTTGAAGGGCTCCAGGTCCCAGGATGAAATATAACCCGTAGATGGAGCCAGAGGGCCGTGGAAAAAACCGTAGACTCCGTCGCACACGTTCAGTATTACTGGGTCGATCCCGGCACATTTCAGGAGGTTGGCGGTATCAGGCTCGTTTTGATCTTCAAATATCCTTCGAGCCCTGTCCAGATCGTGGATCTCCCTCGTGATCGGGAGGTCCTTCGATATAATGAAACTGGCTGCCTCTTTCACAAGCCTGATCTGCTCGGGTGACACCTTCCCTGATCCCAGTTCGCAGAAATATCCGTCGCTGATGGAATGCCTGACCGAAAGCCCTTCCCCATAGGCGCCCCGGCACGCCAGGGCGATAACAAAGGTTAGGGTGCTCCGGTAAGCCGCCATGCCCTCAAATGAGGACGTGTCAACAAAGTCGACGGAGGAATCATTGTGAACTGGCCAGTCGATAGGACGGAGATACCCGTTAACGTGCCAGGCAACTATCTTGCGATCCATTCCCGCTCCGATACTGTTTAGTATTTCCTGGCCCGTAACAGGGGGGTCGAAAGAGTGGACCCCCCCACCGGCTATCTCAACGGTAATAGGCATCGATCCTATGTGGTTGGCTGCTGAGGCTGGTCCGCCAAAGGTTGCGGGTCCTCGACAGCTACCTCTTCCTTTTCGACTGATCCGGGCTCCGGGCCCTGAACGACCTGCAACTCCATGTTACCTGCCCACTCCTGGAAGGATGAATCGTAGTTGCGGGCCTTTCCGTATCCCGCCATCCGAAGCACCAGCACCAGGTGGGCCGACCTTACGCCGGCAGTATCGTAGACTATTATCTCCTGCTCCGGGTCAAGCCCCTTCATAGAAAAAATGGCCTGGAGGTCTTCTATCTCACGGACAGTCCTGTCATCCTTAAAAACTATGTCAAAGGGTATGTTGATAGCTCCTGGAATATGTCCTCCCCGTTTTTCCTGGAAGAGCCTGCCTCCCTCGTATTCGAAAGGAGTTCGGGCATCAACTATGGTCACTTCACCCAGCTTGGAGGCCAGCCAGGGTGTAGTCACATTGTAGCCGCCCTGAAAGGCTGGTATCGAAAAAGCGACTGCCTTGGGTTTTGTTGGAGCGGTGGTGGGTTTTCCCCCTGCAGCGACCCAGGCGTTGAATCCACCGTCAAGTTTTTTTGCGCCCGTTACTCCGGAAAGCCGCAGGATCCAGGTTACCCAGCCCTCGGTTCCCCAGCCGCCCCCATCGCCATAGACCACGACAGGTTTCTTTCCGCTGACACCGAGTGCGCCTATCTTCTTGGCAAGGGTATCTTTCGGGAACAGATCTCCCCACCCGGGGGAGCCGGGGCTGCCCTTCATGTTGGCGAAATAGGTCCATTCCGCGTTCACCGCTCCGGGGATGTGTCCTTTCTTGTACATGTCTGACGGACGAGCATCGATTATCAGAACATTCCCCTGGTTTGCCTTGAGCCATTCCGCGCTGACAAAAAGATTGTCCTTTGAAAGATTTGTCTCAGCGGCAAACGCAAGTGAGGACACAGAGAACAGAATAGCAAGGACTAGCAGGCATGCCTTTTTCAAGATCATCATCCTTTCTCGTGGATTGCTGCGGACCCGGAAAACAAAAGATCCTGGGAACATTTTATACGTTTGAAGCGGGGGGGTCGATGGGGAATTACGTAAAAAAACAAATGCGTGGGACGTGAATCGTGAATCGGAGAAGCAAGGCGACTGGAAACAGAAGACTGGCGGCAGGAAGGACAAAAAATCTGTCATTCTGAGCGTAGCGAAGAATCTGGGTCTAGAACCAGATCCTTCGATCGC
>DAOTIQ010000072.1:0-7665 GCA_035448245.1 Thermovirgaceae bacterium
TACACTTTTTACAAAAAGGGTTTTCCAGGACTTTCCGGTTTTTATCCTGTCTTCTTTGGGAAATCCCGAGCAATCTACAGAGAGGGTAAACAGGATTTGTCAAAAGTGTACGGGGTGACACCTGTTAAGGAGGAGGAATTCGTTTTGAGTGGACGTCCGAATATTGCCGTGATCTGCCCCCCCGACGAGGAGACGGATCATCTGCACCTGTATGAAAAAATTCTTGGGGACATCGCTGACATCCATTTTCTGAGCGGCGCTCAACCGCAGGAACGCGAAGAAGTGCTTGCCAAATCGGATGTTGTCGTCTCAGCCAGTTGCGCGCCTTCGGAGATCTCACCATCGGAGATAGCTTTGCTGAAGCCCGGGGGATTGCTTCAGCTTCTTTATTCCGGGGCTGACAACGTTCCGTTCGATCTGGTCCCGGAGAATGTAATGATCGCCTCCAACGCAGGGGTTTTTGCCGTACCTATTGCCGAGCACGTTCTTGCGATGGTGCTTTGTCTGTTGAAAAGGATCGTCCCGAGATACGAGGAACTAAAGAAAGGAGTCTTTGACCGAAAGCAACAGAACAGGATTCTCAGGGGGAAGACCTGCGGGATCCTTGGATTCGGAGGCAACGGCAGGGCGATAGCGAGAATAATGAGATCTGCAGGAGTAAAGGTCATTGCAATAAACAGGAGTGGCAAGACCGGAGAGCCAGTCGACGAAATATGGGATAACAGCAGATTAGATGACCTCTTGCGTTTATCCGATGTTCTTGTGCTTACGACCCCCTTGACAGAGTCTACGAGGGGTCTCATAGGGGATAGGGAACTGTCTCTCATGCCTTCGGACGCGATCCTGGTGAATGTGGCAAGGGGAGCAGTGGTGGATCAGGGGGCACTTTACAGTCACCTTGTTTCCCATCCGGGTTTTTGCGCGGCCATTGATACCTGGTGGTCAGAGCCGGATGCCCACGGTCAATTCAGGCTTGAGTTCCCTTTCTTTGGATTGCCTAACTTTCTGGGTTCTCCTCACGTTGCTGACAATGTCCCGGGGACGATGTCCCTGGCTGTCACGTCGGCACTCGAGAATGTCAGGGGATATCTCGAAGGCGGAAAACTGAAGGGGCTGCTTGACAGGACCGATTACCAATAGTGTCGCAAGGCCGGCTTAATCTGTTCCCCGTTCACGGCCTTTTCTCCTTTTCTGCCTTGTACCATTCCTGAAGTTCGGAGATCTTCCCGGGAATAGTGCTTTTGTCGATCGTACCGTCGTAAGGGAAAGTAGCCGCGACTTTCCCAAGGTAGTAGGGGTGCCGGCTGATAGGAAAGAACGGTCCCCTGTAGACGATATAGTCGTCATAAAGGATCCATTCCAGGATACCGGGTTCAAGGGGTTCTTCGGCATTCAGTTCGGGGCCGGGGCCGAACTTCTGCATCACGGACGCCCCGCGTTCGTCACCGGCGAAAGCAAATGATTCCCCCTCGGCCTTGAGGCAGACCAGGAGGACCCTCCCTTTTCCATCGATGAACAGATCGTGGAAGCCCCAGAAAGGAGGATCGAAGACCAGGATCCTTTTGCCCTGGAGGCGCTTGAAATAGTCATCAAGGGAAGATGCCCTTTTGATAATGTCTTCGTGGGTCAGTGGAAGCTTTTTCCTCCGGAAAAAACTGCCCAGAAAAAGGAGCGGGTCCATGAGGTCATTCGGCCAGGAACGATGCCAGTTTGCCCGACAGTTCATCCCAGGTCATGGGGAAGGTCATTACCGAGGCCAGCTTGATGCTGTTCTGCTTCTTCTTGTTCAGGCCTCCCATCAGGCCTTCCTTGGCCTGGTCGGTTGTGAAAATGCTGTACCTGCGGTTACCCCGGGGTTTGGTTATATCCACCAGTATCCAACGGAAGGATCCCGCCGCCAGCGCACTCCTGGCGGTATTCAACTGCAGGAGCTCGATCTCGGGCCCTGATCCGTTCTGGTCGCCTATCTCAACCACCCTCGGTTTCGCCCCCATATACATCTTGAGATTAAAGAAGATCGACCTGGTCTGCTCCTCTTTGCCAATGAAAACGCCCAGGTCGAACCCGAAATCGGGCAGAAGGAAGAACTCATCTATCTTCTCCTCCTGCTGCAGCCTTGATAGTATCTCCAGAACCTCGTTCAGGAATCCGGTACGGAAGCTGTCTTCGGGGTGTGATCCCTTCTGAATTTCGGGCTCAAGGCTGTATGCCGCCAAAGCCATCATCCCCTTCCTTATCAAAAGCGTACTCCCCCGGTTCATCCATTCGGGGGAGCTGAGTTTACCCGACTGCGGTCCATACGTATCCGATTATAACCCAACAATGTTAGATAATGAAAAAACTGGCCTTCCTGGCGGCATGGCCTATACTTATGTTACAGATGGATATGCGTGGATCTGGAAAATCATTTGACCGCAGGAGGTACATTGTCATGCTTTTTTCAAAGACCTTCATACCCACAGCCAGGGATGCACAGAAGAACATCACTGACCCTTCGGTAGCTCGTCTTTCAAGGGCGGGTTACATTGCAGCTGACCAGGAGACGAGAACGCTGAGGCTGCTGCCCCTCGGCTTTCTGCTGTGGGAGCGCGTCATATCAGATGCCCTTGACCTTGCAAGGGAGGAAGGAATCCAGGTCGCGGGTTTCGAGGATGTACCGGAAGATGCCATGACCGTTTCAAAAAAGCTTGTGAAAAGCTACAGGCAGCTCCCCCTTACTTTTTTCTCTGGGGATATGAAACGATGGATAGCCTCAGGCTTAGCCCCCGAGGCAGGTTCGGCAGGGGATATGAGGGACAGGTTCCTCGAAATGGCAGGCACCCTTTGCCGCCATGCCGGTCTTGACCCCCGCTCGGGGGAGACGATCGAGGACGGGAGGAAGTATATCTCTCTTGCAAGCTCAAAAGGAGCCTGGTTTGCAAAAGAAGGTTTCGTATGTTCCTCCTGCAGCTGGTGCGGTGATGATGCCTCTCCTGCAGGTCCGGTCGAGAGACCCGTTGGGGAGGCGTTACCGATAAAAGAGGTCGAGACGCCCGGGGCGGACACCATTGCAGAACTCTGTAGCCAGCTGGGGGTAGAGCCTTCCGCCACAATGAAGACCATGTTCTACGCCGCCGAACAGGGCGGCACAAAGGAAGTGGTAGCGGTCCTGGCAAGGGGTGACCACCAGATAAACGACAGGAAGCTTTCCCACGTCCTCGGCGGATCGGTGGTCAGGTTCGCCGACCCCCTGGAGATCAGGGAGGCTGTGGGAGACCTTGCGGGCTACCTCGGTCCCGTTGGTCTGCCCGGGGGGATCAAGGTCCTCGCCGACAGGTACGTGGAGGGAAGCCAGGGGCTCGTGGCAGGGGCCAACAAACCCGGGTTTCACCTTCTGAACGTCTGCTGGGGGCGTGATTTTTCACCCTCCGTAGTTGCTGATCTTGTAAGCATTCAGGAAGATCTACCGTGCCCGGCCTGCGGATCCAGGATCGTGCCCTCTCACCTGGCCCGTGTCGCCGTCGCTGGCAGAGAGTCAGGGCCCTCTGAGCTGTCCTTTCAGGGGGAGGGCGGGACCGCATGTAACGCCTACCGCTGGGAGGGTACCCTGTGCATAACTCCCCTGGTGCTGGCTCTTGCAGGAGAGGACAGGATACCTGGACGTTACGCCCCGTTCGATGTGAACGTTCTTATAGCCTCCATGCAGAACGATGACGCCGTGGGTCTCGGCAAGATTATGGCTGAAAGGCTCGAAGAGAAAGGATTGCGTGTCCTCCTTGATGAGAGGAACGAAAGGGCCGGTGTGAAATTTTCCGATGCCGAGCTTTTGGGCATTCCCGTCACTATAGTGGCTGGCAGGGAGGCTTCAGAGGGTGTCGTTGAAGCCTGGCTTCCCGACGGAAGCCGCGGGGAAATGCCGGCGGACTCGATCATGGAACAGGTTTTGCGCTGGGTTAGGTAGATACCCCTAAGGGAGAATCGGTCTTTTTACCCATCACCGGTCGTACGTCCCGGAATAGAATGACACTGCAAGGGAGTTTCGAACTAAATCCGGAGGTGGGTAATGTGACGAAAAAAGTAATTCTTCTCGCTCTTGTTGTAGTTATGATGGCCAGTACAGCGGCCCTTGCCTTTGGCGGCGGGATGAAGGATTTTGGTCCCAGGATGGACTTTGACGGCTCGGGGCGTACAAGGATGGCCCCACGTCAGGGGCTTCAGAGGGACAGGGATGTTCAGAAGATAGAATATCCGCAGGAGATCCAGGCGCAGTTCGGTGAACTCAGGAGGACCCATCTTGAGATGAGGCTCGCTCTTGCCCAGGAGGAACCCGATATCGACAAGGCGAAGCTTCTTTTTGAGAAAGCCCAGGGCATAAGGAACGAGATATCGAAATGGCGTTTTGAGAGATACATTGAATCCCTGAAGAAATAGATCTTTCTCCCTTCCCTTGCGCGGGGCCGAAATTGGCCCCGCGCTTTTTATGTCCTTTCAACGAAATATAAAGAAATAAAGCCTGAAACAGAAATAAAGGCAGAAAACAGGGAATAATATCCCTTCAAACCCCAAGACCAAAAGTCAAAATATTGCCTGATTAATATTGACCTATATAATTGTCATATTGAAGGTCAACATTAGTCAGGCTTTTCCACGGGCTATTCCCGGGATGAGCCAACAGGAGGGATGCGATATGTCTCGAACTGTCGGGATAGATCTTGGAACGACCAACTCGGTGGTTGCTGTGCTTGAGGGGGGGCAGCCATCGGTAATTCCCAATGCCGAGGGGAGCAGGACCACCCCTTCGGTGGTGGGATTCACCAAAGACGGTGAGCGCCTGGTTGGGATCCTCGCCAGAAGACAGGCCGTGCTCAACCCCAGGGGGACTGTCTCCTCCATCAAGCGTTTCATGGGAAGGAACCACGACGAGGTCGCCGAGGAGATGAAGATAGTCCCCTACACTGTCGTTAAGGGGAGCAACGACTCCGTGCGCGTAGAGGTGGAGGGCAAGCAGTACGCGCCAGAGGAGATCAGCGCCCAGGTCCTGAGAAAGCTGGCACAGGATGCCTCGGCATGGCTGGGAGAGAAGGTGACCGATGCGGTCATCACCGTTCCGGCATACTTTAACGATTCCCAGCGCCAGGCAACGAAGAATGCGGGAAAGATCGCTGGCCTTAACGTGCTGAGGGTCATCAACGAACCGACGGCGGCCGCACTAGCCTACGGTATGGACAAGAAGAACAATGAGACCGTCATGGTCTTCGACCTGGGAGGGGGGACCTTCGACGTCTCTATCCTGGATGTCGGAGAAGGTCTCTGCGAGGTGCGCTCCACAGCCGGTGATACTCATCTCGGAGGGGATGACTTCGACAAGTGCGTTGTAGACTGGCTTGCCGATGAGTTCAAGAAGCAGGAGGGAATTGACCTCAGGAACGACAGGCAGGCTCTTCAGAGGCTCTACGAGGCGGCAGAGAAGGCCAAGTGCGAGCTCTCGAGCCGTTCCAGCACCGAGATCAGCCTGCCCTTCATCTCGGCCGATGCCAACGGTCCCAAGCATCTGTCCTTCAACCTGACGAAAGCGAAGTTCGAGGAGCTCACCAGGCATCTGGTCGAACGATGCCTTGAACCCATGAAGCAGGCCCTGAAGGATGCCAGGCTCGAGGCCAAGGATATCAATGAGATAATTATGGTAGGGGGCTCCACGAGGATCCCGGCCGTACAGGAGCTGGTAAAGAGGTTTACTGGCGGCAAGAACCTTAACATGACCGTGAACCCCGACGAAGTGGTGGCCGTAGGGGCAGCAGTCCAGGCAGGGATCATCAAGGGAGAGGTAAAGGATGTTCTGCTTCTGGACGTAACCCCTCTATCGCTGGGTATTGAGACCCTCGGCGGGGTCATGACGAAGATTATCGAAAGGAACACCACCATACCCGCTCGCAGATCGGAAGTATTCTCGACAGCAGAGGATAACCAGCCTGCGGTGGACGTAGTGGTACTCCAGGGCGAGCGCGAAATGGCCCGGGACAACAGAAAGCTGGGCAACTTCAAACTCGAGGGGATCCGCCCCGCCCCCAGGGGACTGCCCCAGATTGAAGTGACCTTTGACATCGACGCCAACGGTATCATGAACGTTTCCGCCAGGGACAAGGAGACGGGAAAGGAACAGAAGATAACCATAAGCAACTCGACGAACCTTGACGAGAGCGAGATCAACCGCATGGTCGAGGATGCACGGGTCCATGCCGAGGAAGACAAGAAACATCGTGCCTGGGCAGATGCCCGCAACGAACTAGAATCTGCTTCATATCAGGTAGAGCGGATGATCAACGAACTTGGCGAAAACGCGCCGGCCCATGAAAAAGCCAGGGGCGAGGATCTGATCAGGGAGGCTCAGGAGGCCATATCGAAGGAAGAGGACATCTCAAGGCTCCAGTCGCTGACGCAGGACCTTAAACAGGCTGCCGCGGCGCTCTCACAGCACTCCGCACCTGGTTCAGGTGATACCGGGGAGCCCTCTCCAGGGGAAACCGATAAAAAAGAAGGCGAAGATGTGATCGACGCCGAGTTCAACGAGGGTTGATGCGGATAGAATAGTGGCATGCCGGAGGCGGTGCCTTAATAAACAGCAAGCTGTCAGGGTGGAGGGGTTTCAATGAAGTTTCGAGACTACTACGAAATACTTGGTGTTCCGAGGAACGCATCGCAAAGTGATATACAGAAAGCTTTCAGGAAACTGGCAAGGAAGTTCCACCCTGACGTAAACAAGGATCCAGAGGCGGACAAGCGTTTCAAGGAGATCAACGAGGCCTACGAGGTCCTCCGCGATCCCGACAAGAGGAAGAAATACGATGCTCTCGGGGCCAACTGGAAGAACGGACAGGACTTCTCCCCCCCTCCCGGATGGGAGGGGGTATTCCAGTTCGGCGGCGATGGAGGAGGGGGCAGCTCCTTCAGCGACTTCTTTGAGGCCATATTCGGCTCCATGGGCGGATTCAGCACCATGGACGGGCGGCATTTTGGTGGTCGCCCTCTCCGCCGAAGGGGTCGGGACCTGGAGTCGAAGATCGAGCTCACCCTCGACGAAATAGCCGCCGGCGGGAAGAAGCATGTGGAGTTCGAGGTCCTGGAGAGGGGCAACGACGGAAGAGCCCGGAGGACCCGAAGATCCCTTGATGTCATCATTCCGAAAGGGGTGATCCAGGGATCGCGGATCCGGCTGGCCGGTCAGGGGGAGAAAGGGAGCGGCGGTGCTCCCCCGGGGGACCTCTATCTTGAGGTCCAGGTCAGAAAGGATCCCTGTTTCGAGATCGAGGGGCAGGATCTCCGGATCACAGTTGACATTACGCCCTGGGACGCGGCCCTGGGGGGGAGCGTAGAGGTCCCTGTCCTTGGCGGTTCGGTGACGATGAAGATACCTCCCGGGACGCAGAGTGGCCAGGTGCTAAGGATAAGGGGCAAGGGACTGCCAGGCAAGGGTGACTGCGTAGGCAGCATACTTGTCGAGGTCAGGATCGTGATCCCGAAGCAGCTCTCCCCGCGGGAGAAGGAACTTTTTGAGGCTTTGAAGGAAGAGTCGAAATTCAAGCCCGAGGCAAAAAAACGTTAAACTGGCAGATAGGTGTTCAAATAGGTGTCAGACCTACACGGGCTGTTGCCCAAATAGTTTATATCAAGGCGCAAGTGGCTGAATAC
>DAOTIQ010000073.1:0-7641 GCA_035448245.1 Thermovirgaceae bacterium
CGGAAGCGGGTCTGAATATTGCTTTGCTGGCGCTAGTGACTGTCGTGCTGTTGGTTTTTCCCCTTGTAGTCGGCGCCGAAGTAAGGCTCTTTGTTGACAAGAACACTGTCAGGGTCCATGATCCCGAGCTTGGCCAGCCGTCGATCCTGAACAACTTCCAGTCCAACGGGCACAGGACGCATAATTACCTGGCTCTGGTATGGGACTCGAACTCCGTCTGGGTCTATGACATAAGGACCCACCAGTGGCTGAACATCCAGGGTTTTTCCGCTGTTTCCGGCTTGCTGTCAGATGACCTGGCAATGGCCTGGGAGAGGGAAAGGGTCGCTGTGTTCAGCGCCCAGGACAGAAGCTGGGTCCTGAGCGATACGACTCCTTCTCCTATCACGGGACAGCAGATATCCAGAAAGATGGCTGCCGTTACCTGCGAGGATGCCTTTGTGGTTTACGATCCGGTGCTGAAGACATGGCAGACAGCAGGCGATTTCGAGGTAAAGAGCGCCCAGACCGGCGACAATCTCGCTGTGGCATGGGATGACGATGATGTGGTCATATATGACCTGACGATGCATCAGTGGATAGTTAAACAGGGCATCGCTCCCCAGGCATGCATCATAGAGCCTTTCAAGGTTTCCATTTATTCTTCGGACAGGATCCATGTTTACGACGCCATGTCCCATCGCTGGCAGGATATGCCTCGCTAGAAAGAGATGACCGGTAAAATCTAGGACCAAGGGGGCGAAAATGGGAACAGACAGGACCATGACAACAGCGGGAAAAAATTTTTTAAAGCGGATATTGGCCGTGATGATGGTGGTGCTGGTTTTGTCTGCTTCTTCCGCGGGAGCGTCGGGGCTGACCGTTGCTGTCGATACCTTCCTTTCGCAGGGGTCAAGCCTTTTCCTTGGTTCATCCATAAGCGAACTGTTGCGAACGGAACTGATAGGCAACAGGGATATTACTGTCGTGGAGAGAGGGCAGTTGGGAGCCGTGGCCGAACAGCAGAGGCTCTCCCTTTCGGGAGTAGTAGAGACAGGGACCGCCGTCCAGGTAGGCAAACTCGTCGGGGCCAGGTACTTTATCCTTGGAGCTGTGAGCAAGTTCGGGACACTTCTGGTCCTCACAGCAAGACTTGTTGATGTCGAGACCGGAAACGTGATGAAAAGTTTCGAACAGATATCACATGATGGGGAGTCAGGGGTAACTCTGGCGACCAGGAACCTGGGTGCCGAAATGCTTGCCTTTTTCTCAGGTGACTCGCCTGCCGAGGGTGACCCCATGAACGACTACCGCTACTATCTTTACGAGGCCCTCGGTTACTACAACCTCGGTCAATATTCCAGGTCGATCCCCTTCTGGGAAAAGATGACCAAGCTGAGTCCCAGGAACGAAACCCTGCGCTTCATTCTCGGAGGTGTCTATTACCAGGCTGGAAGATATAATGACGCCCTCCTTTCCGCGCAACAGTCCGTAACATGGGATGAAAAACTGGCAGAGGCGCACCTGCTGGTCGGGAAGTCATACTTCATGATAGGTGATTTCCACAGGGCAACACCGCCTCTGGACAGGGCGCTGGAACTTGACCCTGGGCTGACCGAGGCCCTTTTTCTGAAGGGTCAGGCTTTCAAGAACCGGAAAAGACTTGATGAAGCTGTGGATCTTCTGGTTGCAGCTATCCATTCCGACGAATCCTACATACCTGCCTATCTTGCCCTGGGGCAGTTGCTGCTGGATGTAGGGGCCTACGATGATGCGGCTGGTGTTCTGATCCCGGCGGCGAAGATCGAGCCGGGAAACCCCAATATCAGGTTTCTTCTCGGGATGGCCCATGTGCTTCGGGGAGACGTTAAGGGCGCGGACGAACAGCTGAGGCTGCTGGAAGGTATTGATAATGGACTTGCCTCAAAACTCAGGGAACTTATGGATTCACAATAAAGTTATTAAAAAAGTGTTTTCAAAGGAGAGTGTGGAAGATGAGATCAAGACGTTCGGTGAAATATCTTTTGGCTGTTATGGCGGCGGTATTTGCCCTTCTTGTCGCCTCCGCATCGGTCTTTGGCTGAGGCGGCGGTGGTGGGGGTGGCACCTCCACTGAAGAGAAAAACGCGAAGGAAACCGAAAAATACGAGCAGATCTTCATCAAGAACGGTCATCTCACGGGCAAGGACCTGAGCGACGCCGAGAAAATGGTGGCGCATAACGTTACCGACAGTTGCTCCTGTGCCTACATGGTCGCGTCAAGTTATCTCCACCAGGGTGAGTACGAAAAGGGCAAGGAAATAATGATGAAGGTTATCGACGGATGCTACGACTCCATCGTCAACTACTGGGGGGATGCGGAAAAACTCCGTACTATAGCTGCGTCGGAACTCGCCATGTACGCAGGGGGCGAGGGTGACCACGAGGTCATTGACTGGATCGAGGATCGGGTCAAGGCTGATGCTGTAACCGACAGGGTAGCCGTGAGGGATGCCAAGGGAATACTTCAGGGTCGCACCAAACTCAGGGATGTGGTCCGGTTCCACAAGGCCAGGGCCTACAAGAATGCCGACATGGCTGAAAAGGCAAAAGAGGTCCTGAATGAACTTTCCTTTGCTTCGGGCAAGGTGTTCGTCGATGGTGAAGTCCATGGCCTTGACGACGCTATCAAAAAGCTGCAGGAAGACATCGCGGCGGTTGCATCGGCTATCCTGAAATTTTTTAAAGCGGCCTAGATTTTCCTTTTTCGGGAAACGGAGGTGGCTCATGAAAAAAATGGCAGTAATGATAGTGGCGGGGCTTGTGGTTTTTGCCTTCGCGGGGACGGCCTTGGCCGAAATGACCATAGCAGTTACTGACTTCCGTTCCCTTGGCTGCCAGTTCTACCTTGGTGGTGCCGTCGCGGAACAGGTCCGGAACCATCTTTCAGAGGAAGATGGCTGGATCGTGGTAGAAAAAGGCCAGATAGCCGCTGTGGCTGCCGAACAGAGGTTGAACCTGTCCGGGCTTGTTGATGACGACACCGCGGTCAAGGTCGGCAATTATGTTGGAGCGAGGTACGTTATAGTGGGCTCCGTCAACGGGATGGGGGATACTTATACTCTCTCTGCAAGGTTGGTCGATGTGGAGACCGGAATAGGTTTGATCGGTTTCGAGACATCAACTGGAGAAGGTGAGGAAGGAGTTCTGGATGCATCCAGGGTCCTGGCCGAGCAGATAGTGATCGAACTGGGAGGCTCTACCGAATAAAAATCCTTGCAATTTTGCGCTGCACAGAATGCTTTTGGCGGGGGCAATCTGTTGTCCCCGCCATTTTTGACTGGAGATGTAAACAAGATGGAAATCAGGCGCTGCCCCTGGTCCGAATCTCACTCCATGTTGACAAGTTATCACGACATGGAATGGGGAGTTCCCGTCCAGGACGACAGGAAAATGTTCGAATTTCTGTTGCTTGAATCTTTTCAGGCCGGTTTGAGCTGGCTTACAGTCCTTAAAAAGAGGGATAATTTCAGGGAAGCCTTCATGGGATTTGACCCGGAAAAAGTTTCGGCTTTTGGTGAAGGGGATATCCAGAGGCTTCTTCTGGACAGGGGGATCATTCGCAACAGGCAGAAGATCTCCGCGGCCATATCTAACGCCAGGGCCTTTTTGGCCCTGCGCGAGAAAGAGGAGAAATTTGCCTCCTGGTTATGGGGTTTCGTCGATGGGGAACCCTTGAGAAACTCATGGAAGAGCGAAAATGAGATCCCGGCTGAGACAGAACTGTCAAAGAAGATCAGCAAAGAACTCAGGTCGAGAGGTTTCAGCTTTGTTGGACCCGTAGTCGTATATTCCCACATGCAGGCCACGGGGTTGGTAAACGACCACCTGGTCGACTGTTTCCGCTATGAAGAGCTGTCGCCTTGCAATTCCAGGTCCTCTTCAAAGGAGAGATCGTCCACTCCTGCCATGGATTCCATGTGATGTCTCAGTTCATGTATTATGGTCTCCTCGATCTCGTTTTTCCACTCCGGAATATCGGCGTTTCCCAGCATTTCCAGAAATGACCCGTAATACAGCAGGATCATATTACCCATGGAAGGGTCTTCGATGTATTCACCCATTATCAGGTAATCTCCGTCCTCTTTGACAGACGGCTGAATCGCTATGCCCCCGTTCAGATGTCCGAAGAGAGCCCGGGGAAGAGATTCGGTTATTTCATTTGCGAATTTCGTGAAATTTTTCAGACTGACCAGAGCCATGGTTTTATCTCCCTCCATAAGGGTCGGGTATATAATGTGCAGTATTCAGTTTGGTGCGAAAGTTGTCCAAATATTCCAGATTTATGCTAGAATTATGTTGCTGCAATCACAAACGGACAGGGAGGTAGAGAATTAATGAAATTCTCGAAACGGGTAACGGGAATGCAATCGTCTCCGATCCGCAAGCTTGTACCATACGCCGAGGCCGCCAAGGCCGAGGGCAAAAAGATCTACCATCTCAACATTGGCCAGCCCGACATCAAAACCCCGATCGGTTTTCTGGATTCTATCAAAAAATTCGCCGAAGATGTTATAGCATATTCCACTTCTCACGGCAGTTATGAACTTATCGATGCGATGATCGGTTACTACAAGGGTTATAACATGAACTTCGAAAGAAAGAACATCATAGTAACCAACGGCGGAAGCGAGGCGCTCTCTTTCGCTTTCATGGCCATTTGTGATCCTGAAGACGAGATTCTGGTTCCGGAGCCATTCTACGCAAACTACAACGCCTTTGGCTCCTCGGTAAGCGTAAAAATGCTTCCCATAACCACCAAAGCCGAAAAGGGTTTCCATCTCCCGCCCAAAGAAGAGATCCTCAAAAAAATAACCTCCAGAACCAAAGGGATACTGCTTTCGAACCCGGGAAACCCGACCGGTGTCATTTACACCAGTGAAGAGATGGAAATGATCGCCGACATAGCGATGGAGAAGGAACTCTTCATAATAGCCGACGAAGTTTACAGGGAATTTGTCTATGACGGCCTGAAATATACCAGTTTTGGCAATATCGTCAGGGTTGAGGACAGGGTCATTATCGTGGACTCTATCTCCAAGCGATACAGTGCATGCGGAGCCAGGATCGGCTGCATCATATCCAAAAACGATGAACTTATGGCCCAGGTGATGAAACTGGCCCAGGGCAGGCTCTGTGTTCCGACCCTTGAGCAGGTCGGAGCTGTGGAGCTTTACAAAACCCCTGCTTCCTATCTGGAAGAGGTCAACAAGGAGTATCAGAGCCGCAGGGACATTCTCTATTCCAAACTCAGGGAGATGCCGGGAGTTATCTGCGATGAGCCGAAGGGTGCCTTCTACGTGGTAGCAAAACTTCCCGTCGATGATGCAGAGAAATTCGTCATCTGGATGCTACAGGAGTTCCACGTGAACAAGGAGACAGTCATGATGGCTCCGGCGGAAGGTTTTTATGCCACACCGGGACTTGGCAAGGACGAAGTCAGGCTCGCCTACGTCCTCAAAAAGGAAGATCTTGCAAAGGCGATGGACATTCTCAAGGCTGGTCTCGAAGCATACCCCGGAAGGATCAAGACAGCTTCCAATTTCTAGATTTTTATTAAAAGCCGAAACATCGGACACCAAAAGCCGTCCCTTGCAGGGGGCGGCTTTTTTCTTGACCAGGAGTGAAGTATCTGATATCATTTCGTCGTTTGGCCAAATGAGCAAGAGGAGAGTGGGTTATGGAAAAGGTTCTGGTCTGCGTCAAGGCCCTTGCCGACATCCAGAGAATTAAAATCGCATACGCCCTTTCAAAGGGAGAGCTATGCCTGTGCAGCCTTCAGGAATTTCTTGGCCTGTCCCCGTCGACCGTTTCCAGGCATGTTTCCATCATGAAACAGGCCGGAATGGTGGAGTCGCGTACCGATGGCAAGTGGCGTTACTTCAGGCTGATTCCGGATATTGAAAAAACTCCTTGCGGAGATCTGCTCGGATGGTTGATCAAAAACATCGAGAATGACCCCGAAATCGTGGCGCAGGCAGAACAGGTATCTCTAATGCTGGAACAGCAACCAGAAAAGTGTTCTCCATGCAATGCAGGAAGGAGGTCTTGTTGAATGGTGAAGCAATTCAACAACGGCGAACGCAAGATGACCAATGTTTTCGAACGTTACCTCACTGTATGGGTCGCCCTTTGTATCGCGGGTGGCATAGTACTGGGAAAGTTGGCTCCCGGTTTCGCCAAAGCCCTTGACGGCATGGCCATCATGGTCAACGGGGCGCCGGTAGTGTCAATTCCTATCGCTATATGTCTATTCTTCATGATGTACCCCATCATGGTGAAGATAGATTTCAGGGAAGTTGTAAAGGCAGGGAAAAGCGGCAAGCCGGTCTTTTTGACCCTTTTCGTCAACTGGGCCATAAAGCCTTTTACCATGTACGCCATCGCCATGTTCTTCCTCGGATTCCTGTTCAAGGGTTTCATAGGGCCCGATGCGGTTGACCTTGTCAAGATGCCTTTCGGTTTGAACCTGCCGGTCGGTTCTGTTCACGGATCGGGGATCGTAGTCCTTGAGAACGGTATCAAAATGCTTCAGGTTCCGCTCTGGAGGAGCTACCTTGCCGGAGCAATTCTTCTGGGGATCGCTCCCTGCACTGCCATGGTCCTGGTATGGGGTTACCTCTCGAAAGGGAACGATAGCCTCACCCTTGTCATGGTGGCGATCAACTCCCTTACGATGCTTGTCCTCTACGGCGTTCTTGGCGGCTTCCTGCTCGGGGTAGGCAAGCTGCCGGTACCATGGCAGGCCCTGGTTCTTTCTATCGCCATATACGTTGCCCTGCCGCTGATCGCAGGCTATCTCTCCAGGAAGTGGATAATAGCCGCGAAAGGGGTTACATGGTTCACCGAGAAGTTCCTCCATATCCTTTCCCCGATAACGATCGTTGCCCTTCTTACAACACTGGTGCTTCTTTTCAGTTTCAAGGGCGAGGTCATAGTCGCAAACCCGTTGACGATCCTGTGGATAGCCATTCCGCTCTTCATACAGACCATTCTGATATTTGCCATAGGCTACTGGTTAGCACGTAAAATAAAACTTCCCTACGCGGATGCAGCTCCTGCGGCCATGATAGGCGCTTCGAACCACTTCGAGGTTGCAATTGCTACGGCGACCATGCTCTTTGGCCTTTCCAGCGGCGCGGCCCTTGCGACTGTTGTAGGCGTTCTGATAGAGGTTCCGGTGATGCTGATGCTCGTAAAGTTCTGTCTGAAAACACGACACTGGTTCCCGGATCAGGTTTCCTGAACAGGATTTTATTTATGCCGAATACTTCAGGAATGACGAATGACGAATGCCTGATGCCGAACATATTGAATTGCAACGGGTAAGGGGGGATTGGGATGAGAGATAAGGTCCTTATCACATCAAGGTACTGGCTGGAAGAGGTCGCCAGGCACGGGAATGACTTTCGTATCCACATGGCGGTAAATATCGCAGGGTGATGAATGGTCTATAGAGGCCCGGTGGGTCTCTGGGGCAAGCCGGAAGAAAGTGCCGAAAAGTTCAGGGTATTTGAAGTCGAAGGCCATCGGGACATCAAATGTCACATCGAGGAAGAGGTCTTCCAGTGGATGGAGGATGCGGGGCTCATGCCGGAAGGTGCCTACCTCTTCATGGCCGCG
>DAOTIQ010000074.1:0-4724 GCA_035448245.1 Thermovirgaceae bacterium
TGAACGGTCAACGGTGAACGGGAAACCCGAGGCGTCAGGAGACTGGAGACGGGAGACAGGGAAGGCAAGATCCTTAAATTCAACTGCGTGAACGGGGAACGGTGAACGGGGTGGGGCAAAGGGCAAAGACCGTAACGCGTAGCTAGTTACGCGTTACGGTCTTTGCATACGTTACCAGGTCGTCGCCGTCGCGGTAGAAATCTTTTATCCTTCCCGCCTCGACAAAGCCGCACCTGAGGTAGAAGGCCCTCTGGGTACGGTATTCCTCTTTTCCGGATGTCTCGAGCCGGATAATGCACCCCGGCGACTCCTGCGAGGCCTGATCCTCGACCAGGGCTATCATTTTTTTGCCGTACCCTTTTCCCTGAAAAGACGGGTCGACGACTATCCAGTAAATATCGTAGCCACGGCAGGTCATAGGGGTTTTTCCCCAGAGGACGAACCCCGCCGGGCCGTTTTCGCCCGTGACCTCGTCAAACCGGTAACCCTGCTCCGGTTTGACGGCCCACTCCCCGAGTACCTCCTCCAGAACGTCCAGTTCAGGTCGGGAGAAGGCACCCGTCCTTTCCGCCATGAGAAGGCACCCTTTCACCTTCGCGCACCTGTCTTTTTCCATAAGGGGCCCTCCCGTTTACGGCCAGTCTCGCGAGCCTCTCGACCATCTCTCCGTAGCCATAGCCTTTTCTTGCGACCTGTTTCGCGAAACCGCTGTCGGTGTTTATGTCGGGGTTGGGATTCACCTCCAGGATATATATGCGTCCCCTGTGTTCCCTGAGGTCAACACGGAAATATCCGCTGCATCCCATGACCTTCCCGGCCATTCTTGATATTTTGATGATACCCTTTCTTGTCGAGGGATCCAGGCTCTCCTCGGCAACGGAAGCGGTATTTTTATAATCGCTGCTCTCGGGTTCCCACTTGGAATCGTACCCCAAAAAGGCCGGGGCCCCTTCCGGGAACCGGTAATCTATCGAGGATACCGCCATCAGTTCGTAGGGGTGATATCCGGCGAAACCCGCATTGTACTCTCTCCCCTCGAGGAATTCCTCGACGATGAGGCCATCGGGAAAAGAGGCCAGTCTCTCGTCAAGAAGCCGAAAAAGATCTTCGGGATTTTCCACGAAGGATCTGGCGTCAATTCCCACACTGCTGTCTTCCATCCGGGGCTTTACGAAAAGGGGAAACTCCAGCTCCCTGACAAAAGAATCATCGTACCCGGGGGAAACACATACCCCCTTCGCTACCGGAAGCCCGGCCTGAAGCAGTTTCTTCCTGGCCAGGTCCTTGTCAAGGCATAGCGCCAGGGTTCCAGATCTGTTCCCGGTATAGGGGATACTCATCTTTTCGAGAATGCCGGCAAACCTTATCTCGAGCCAGGACGCATCACTGAAGCCTTCGAAAAGGTTGAAAACACACGACGGAGACGTCCCGAGGATCTTTCTGGCCACCCTGTTCTCGTCAAGCAGGTCCTCCCTGGTTATATCAACGGGCCAGGCCCGGACCCCCCGGGATGTCAATCCTTCGATCACCGACTCGCGGCACCGGAGGACATCGAGGACATCTTCTCTGCCCGTGTCCTCTCTTCCCGCGACAACGGCAACGGTTATGTCAGGCCGCATTTTTCTGCCTTGTCTTCGACGCTCTGGGCAACCTGAGCCCCTGCCTGCCTAAGGCTTCCCTCAGTATGCCTTTCAACAGGGACGGGAAGGTCCCTCCGCTCATTCGGTAAAGAATCGGAAGATCGCTGTACGTCTCGGATATCCCAGGAAGAGGATTGACATCTATCGTCTTTGGAATACCGGTGCCGTCAAGGCGAAAATCCACACGCGCAATATCGCGGAGTTCCAGTACCCGAAACACTTTTACCGCCTCAGCAGCAAGAATGGCCCGCAGTTCAGGCTCTATGCTCTCGGGTCCAAGGTACCGTACCCTCTCCTCCCAGTTCCTCTTGTGGTCGATGGAATATACGGCACTCGATCCCGCGGCCTCTGCCTGTACCAGCATCATGCCTATGGCCGCGGGGTTTTTGTTTCCCATTACCCCGACGGTAATTTCCGAGCCCGGAAGATATTCCTCCACAAGGGCTGGCTGCCTGTAGTTTTTCCATATTCTTCTTGCCCTTTTAGCCAGATCTACCGGGTTATCCACGACGGAGTCGTCGAATACGCCCTTGGACGAGCCTTCCCACCTTGGTTTGACTATGTACCTGCCATGTTTCTCGAAAAGATCGATGGATCTGCCCAGATCCGCTGCCTTCGAAAACATGAAAAGATCCGGCACCGCCGCACCACACCCGGCAAGAACATGATGGGTCAGCCACTTGTCCAGAGTCACGGCAAGGGCAACCGAATCCGAACCGGAAAAGGGTATCGCAAGGCTCTCGAGAACCGCGGGAACCTGGGATTCCCTTCCTCTCGTTGAACCTCGTCCTTCGGCTATGTTAAAAACAAAATCTGGCGGATTGTTGGAAATCCGGTCGAGAAAGGTCTCGTCGTCCTCGAACAGTTCCGTCTCGAAACCGAGCCGGCGGATCTCCCTTTCGAGGGTTTGTATTGTTTCGGGACAGTCGTACTCCTCGTAGCGGTCATCTGTTTCGCCTGCTGCAGCGGTCTTTTTCTTCAAATTGAACGCAATGCCGATCCGCCGGACCGGCCCCGCATCAGTGAAGGATGATCCAGGATCTTCCTTCTTCACTTGTTTCGCCCCCTGGTTTTCTTGATACACTGCCCGAACGGGCAATGTCATGACTGGTAGGATGCCCCTTGATCCAGCCGTTCGACCGACTTCACCTCCCTCAGGAAGAGGACTAATGGCGCATCCCCGAAAGCCTCGATCTTGCCGAAGGACACGAGCCCGGGGGCCTTTTAAGGGGCTTGCTGGCCGTGTCCGGGAGATGCGCTCAAAAGCACTGATCCTGTATTGATGCTCTCTTTTGCGGATTATACATCTCATTTTTTGCAATACAATAGGTTCAACGAAAATACGCGGACCAATATTTCGACGAGGCAGAAGACAATGCCGGAAGGAGAGAGAAAAATGAGACCCAGTAAGGTTTTATGCCTGCTTGCCATGATCTTTGCGGTGATCCTGACGGTTACCTTAAACCCCGGCATCTCCCATTCGGCAACAAGGGGCGAGACGGTAGATACGGTTATCAGGGCCCTCGGTCTTCCTTTGTGGGGGGGCGGAAAGCATTTTACGGATCTTCCCCCCGATCACCCCTTCGCAGCATCGATCGAGACAGCGGCAGCACTTGGAATACTGCACCCTTCAGAGCAGTTCTACCCCGACATCGACGCCACCAGGGCCGAGGCTCTTATGTTCTCCCTGCAGGCGATGGGGCTAAGGCACGAGGCCTCGCTGATGGGCTATTTCGACAAGGGAGCATGGCCCCTGATGCCCTCCTACATTGCCCCCTACCTCTCCCTTGCTTCAGAGATGGAGCCTTCTCCGCCGGGGCAGTTCCTGGATGACCCGGCCGGTAGTTTGTCCCCTGCCGATCTTCGCTCCCTGGGGATGTGGCTTCGAAATTGCCGGCAGCACATGGAGTGGCGAAAAGAGATAAAAGGGGAAAGATCTGTGCTTGTTCTCTCCAGAAACAATGTCGGAACTCCCCCCTCGGAGTGGGGGGTCCAATCCGTGGAGTTCGGAAGCGAGGACGAGGCCAGAACCGCCTGCGACAGACTGCGGGCCATGGGATTTTCTGCACTTGTCCATGCCCTTGAGTGGACATGGGTCGTAAGAATTGGCCCGTTCCCCCACTACCTGGAGGCATGGGAAACGATGATGAAAATCCCTTCACCGGAAATGACGGTGGTGCCCTTTTCCCAGAACACCAGCCATGCCCTTTTCGTGGCGGCTCTTGCCTTTGACCCCGCCGAGACCCCTCCCAGAATAGTCACTGCCGCCTCCGTCTCGGGGAGAAGGCTGCCCATCAATATCATCGCTGAAAACTCAGGGGCGGAAGGGGCTATCAACGGAGGGTTTTTCAGCGGAGGCAGGATAATAGGCTCCCTGGTAATCAACTCAAGACCCCTGAGCGGGCCCTATGGGGACCGTTCCGCTGCCGGGTGGAACCTGGACGGCACCGGTATCACTTTCGGCAGGGGAGATTTCCGGTCGACTATAACCCTGGGAAAGAAGACCTTGCCTCTTTCGGCCATGAACAGCGTTCCTCCCCAGGGAGGAATTGCCATCTTTACCCCCGATGTGTGGGGATACGTAACAGGGGCACCACCGGACGGGCTGGAGATCACCGTCAAAAACGGCACGGTAGCGGGGGTTCGCCCATCCGCGGTGTCCAACCACTTCGTCACACGCGAAGGGTTCCTGGTAATTGCAAGAGGCTACCCTGCCCGGGAACTTCAGGGGGTGCCCGATGGGACCCCCGTCTCGATAGGGACAGAATGGGCCGAGCCCGCTTTCCACGGCCTGGACTTTATCCTGCAGGCGGGTCCCATGCTCCTCAGGGAAGGAAAGGCACAGAACAGCGCCGAGGGGTTTGGCCCCCGGACCCTTTCCGTGCCGCACCCGAGGTCCATCCTGGGCTGGGACGGCAGCAAGGTCTGGTTCATCGTGATAGATGGCAGGGACCCATGGCATAGAGCGGGGACTACCATCGCCGAGACAGCGGCCCTGATCCGCCGCATGGGGCTTACAGACGCGCTGAACCTGGACGGAGGCGGCTCTTCATCCATATGGTGGATGGGAAAGACCGTAACATC
>DAOTIQ010000074.1:4824-7530 GCA_035448245.1 Thermovirgaceae bacterium
CCTTCCCCATGATCTTGACAAGCAGTTTATCCGCAACATACCAACCCACGAGAACAACCAGCGGCATCAGAAATCTTCCGAAGTATCTTTCCATCTCGATCCAGTTCATTTAAAAACCTCCCGCCAGAATATAGATTTGCTGTGAACGCGGATCTTTATTGATTATACTTGATGGAATTAAGGTCTCTGAAAACAGGTACCGGCCAAATCGGAAGGACTGGTGAAAATGGGCAAGGTCATCGCTGAAGTTGTAATTGCTCCTCATGGCACGGCTTCCCCCAGCCTGGGGAAATATGTTGCGGAAGTTGAGAAAACTCTGAGGAGTTTCGGCCTCAAGACAATGCTTACACCGATGGGGACGATCCTTGAGGGGGATCTCGACAAGGTTCTTGAAGCAGTGAGGGCCGCCCACGAGATCCCTTTCAGCCAGGGAGCGCTCAGGGTAAGCACCACGTTGAAGATCGACGAAAGGCGCGACAAGGAAATGACGATGGAGGGCAAGATCCGTTCCGTTGAGGAAAAGATGAAAAACTGACCGCTTAAAAAGCTATGAAAGGCGGAGTTGCTCCGCCTTTCATAGCTCGGGCCAAGTTCAACAAAGGGGGATCATTGCTCCCCAACTACACCTCTTTCGATTTCGGGAATGTACTCATCCAGGATTTTAAGTAACTCCGGCTCATCGTCCCTGTCGAAAAGAACCTTTAGACCCGTAACGTCCTTTTCGAAGAAACAGAGCATCCTGCTGCCCTTGTAAGCAAAATTGACGAACTTGACCTCGTCCCAGGGCAAAAGAGTAGAATGCGCTCCAATCCATGTCTTTGTCTGCCGGACTATCCCTTCAGGCGAGAGGAATATCCTTTTTTCGTACCCCGAGACGTAAGCAAGGACCGAACCGACCAGTATCTTGTGGAACATGAAGCTCCTCATGCCATCTCCTACGAGAAGCATCCCGACGGCCAGGGCCATCCATTTCATCCATTTTGGGAACGGTGTTTCCGAGCGTGAGACCAGAAGTTCTTCCAAACCCTGCACCTCCTGCAAAAATGCGCTTTTCGCGGTACTATCTCCCCTTCTCGTTCCTCTCTCTGCGATCCAGGTGCGCCGGTTCAAGGGACAGGAGTTCGCCCTCGAAAAGCTTTATGAGGCCCTCGCGGGAGAGTGATCTCTGCCGGGCAGTATATTCCTCCCAGTGGTACAGTTCCTCCGGGCGGCTGATGTTGTCTTCCGGTTCCGTGTATGTCGTCAGTACACCTTCGTAGTTCCTTAATATGAGTTTCCTGTCGGACTGGCTGAGGACATAGTTTGGTCCCACCGGAATCTTCCCGCCGCCGCCCGGGGCGTCGACGATGAAGAGGGGCTGGGCCATTCCTGTCGTGTGCCCGCGAAGATACTCTATTATCTGTATCCCCTTCCCCACACTCGTCCTGAAGTGCTCTATCCCTTCGGAGAGGTCGCACTGGTAGATATAGTAGGGGTTGACCCGGATCTTGAGTAGCCTCTGATTAAGTTCCCTGAAGAGGTAGGGGCAGTCATTGACACCCTTCAGCAGCACGCTCTGGTTGCCCAGGGGTACCCCCGCGTCGGCCAGCATTGCGCAGGCTTTTGTCGTCTCCGGGGTAACTTCCTTCGGGTGGTTGAATTGCATGTTCAGCCAGATCGGGTGATATTTCCTGAGCATCGAGCAAAGTTTGTCCGTAATCCTCTGTGGGCACACCACCGGCATCCGGCTCCCCAGACGCACAAAATCCACGTGGGGGATGTTGCTCAGTTCGGATATGACCCACTCCAGCCTGTCATCATCTATCGTAAGCGGGTCACCGCCCGAGAGAAGAACATCCCGGAAGGTAGGAGTGTTTCTGATATATTCGATACCCTTCCTTATCTGATCTTCGCCGTAGGCCTTGTCTGTCTCCCCGGCGTGGCGTCTTCTCGTACAGTGACGGCAGTACATGCTGCACTGGTCGGTGATAAGAAGGAGGCCTCTGTCGGGGTAACGATGGGTCAGTCCCGGCGTCGGGGAATCCACGTCTTCGTGCAGCGGGTCGTGAAGATCTGCCTTTGCAATGATGGTCTCCTTCTCTGTTGGAACTGCCTGAATCCTTACGGGGCATTTCGGGTCTTTCGGGTCCATTAGAGAGGCATAATAAGGAGTTATTGCCATCCGAAGTTTACCCAGGCTCCTGCTGACTTTTTCCGCCTCTTCGTCGTCGATGTCGATAACCTGCCGGAGTTGCTCAACAGTGGTGATACGATTGGCAACCTGCCATTTCCAGTCGTTCCACTCGGCGTCGCTTACCCCTTTCCAGAGGGGTATCTCTCTTCTGTCGCGTGGCTGCATTTTTTCCCTCCTGCCAAAAATAAAATTAGTCCGACTTGTATGCACAATCCTGATTTTATCCTACACCCTCTCGAAGTGGAGTGTCAAACGGGGAAGGGCAAGGGGAAGGGCGTGAGGGGTCTCCGGGAGGCGGTCCATCAATTCGGAATGTTTTCCGCAGGGAGTGGTTTGTAAACTAGTCGGTTCTCTGCATAACGGCCGGAGCCCGCCCATGGGAGTGAGAGGTGAGAGGTGAGAGGTGAGACGAAAAGGCGAGGCGGCAGGAGTCGGGAGACTGGAGGCAGGGAAGGCAGGGGCAAAGGCGTGAACGGTGAACGGTTTAAAAGCGAGGCATCAGGAGACTGGAGGCAGGAAACAGGAAGGGCAAG
>DAOTIQ010000075.1:0-7476 GCA_035448245.1 Thermovirgaceae bacterium
ATATACGGAACGGAATATCTCAAGAACGTCGACCCCGACACATACGCGAACAGGGGGGTTCTCCTGAAGAAGGGCATATTGATCTCATCCTGGTCGGCAACAGTCACAAGGGCATAACAACAGAAAAAGGGGAGGCAGGAATAATCCGGCCGCCCCTTTACTGCTTTCCGGAACTACCTCGTTACTTTTCTTCTATGAACTTGCCGAAGATCCACCCCTCAAGTCCTTTTTCGGTCCTTACCCGGTACCAGGTCTGTTCCTCCAGGACCTCCACGAACTCGATGTGGACACCAGCCTTGACGGTTTTTCCGTCCAGGGTAAAGGTCACGATGATCTCCTCGTTCTCCTCCTCATCCCCCGGGGCATCCTTGACAACATGAACTCCCATTCCCTTTTTCAGGTTGTACTGTATATCATCGTAACCGGCAATGCAGTCCTCCCTTATTATGGCCATGCCCGAGGGGGAGGTCCACTTCTCCAGAATTTCGACCTTTTCTCCCTTGCCGGCAGTTCCAACCTGTTTCCCTTCGAGGCTGTGATCTTCGCGAATGCGTACCCCGCTGCCGGTCACGATACCGGAAACCACGGACGCTGCGGCAGGAGCGGAACCACCCTCCGCAAAACCGGAGGAAGAGACCCTTACGCTCTCTCCGAGAGGAGCCCCCTTGCCGATGGTGGTCATCTTGACGCCCGCCCCGTCGGCATGGGCTAGCCTTACAGGATCCGAACCCGGCTTAATGGAAACCACGATGGATTCGCCTTTGACAAGGGTCACGGCAAGCCATTTCCCGGTGTCCTGTACCCTCTGCTCCTTCTCCCTGTAGGCGAAGACCTGACCCGGAGCGGGTGTAAGAACGGTTTCTCCCGACCTGACGCTCTCCAGGGTTCCATCTTTCTTCTCGATCAGAACGATACCGCTCCCGCCGTAACCTTTCAGGAAGGAGACGAGGGGGACCATCTCTTTCGCCGGGTCACCGTCGGCCCAGGCGATGGCCGTCGTGAAGGGGACGAAAACATCAGTGGGGAGAGAGCTTTTTCCTGCCTTCAGCGGTTCCAGTACGGTCTCGGTAAACATTCCGGCGAAGTAACCCGCGAGGCTCTCCTTGCCGTAGTCGATGCAGGCGTCGATCTGCTCTTCCGTCATCTTGCCGAGCCCTTTAATGCCTTCGTTGGCCTTTTTCACGAGGTCTGTCAGCCTTTCCTGGATCTTCTTTCCCCTGTCGGTGCCCCAGACCCTTTTTTCCAGATCGCTCTCCAGTCTGGGCTGGACGGCGTCGGTGATCTTGCCGCTGAGGAAGTCCAGGAGATAGTGCCTCCCTATTTCCTTCGCCGCCTTGCCGACATCGCCGGTTTTATGTAGTTCCACCGCCGTGTCTACGGCTAGGAGTCCGGCATCCCCTCCCGGGAACAGGGAGACCGAACTTTTGAGAATGGGGATTATGAAACTCTCGATGCGAGCGTCACCCTGCCCCTTACCCTCGACAACCAGGGGGGCGATCTTTACGACGTGGTCCTTCTCCGTCGCGTCACCCTTCCATTTGGGATCGAAGCGAAGTTCTGCCTGGTAGGTCCCTCTGCTCCAGGGCAGCAGCCCCGGGAGCGATCCGTCCTTAAGGCCATTTTCTTCATAGTCCTTCCAGACGAGAAGCCAGCCCCCATCCTTGTCGCGGAAGACCCCGCCGACCAGGATATCCCAGGGAAGGCTGGTTCCCGGAGAGACGCTCCCCTTGACGTGGGCGGCGAGACGAGTGTAGAAATCCTCCTTCGAATCCATCGCGGAAAGAGGCTGGAAAGCTGTCTGTACTACCTGAAGCGCGGGCTCTATGCCAAAGGTCTGGAACATCGCCCCAAGGTCGGCATCCTTGTGGAACCTGTCGTGGACATACACCTTGAAGGGGACAAACAACCCGGGGATCATTCCCTGGTAGAGCGGGCCTCCACCAGTGAGGGCAAGGTCCACGCCTACCGAGAAGGGAACGGTTCCCTTGAGCCCCATTGAGGGTATCTCCACGGTGACGACCTCGTCAGCTGCCTTTTCGGAGGGTTGTTCTCCGCTCCAGTGGTAGTAGACGTGGTTTTCGGCACCAGGAGTAGCGCTGATCTCGATCTTTTCCCCATAGGGGCCCTGCTGCCCGCCTTTGGCCGAAAGCCTGCCATCTTTTGAGGCAACGGTAATTACAGCCTTGACTTCACCGCCGACCTTGTTCTCGCCGGGAGCCCCGAAAGAAAAGGTTATACGGTTCTCGAAAGATACTCCCGCCGGAAGTATCTGGTGCTCTGTCTTCACTTTCATCGGGGCGAAGGTCTCAAGTTGTATGTTCACTTCGTCATTATTGAACCCGGCAGAAGAGGCTGTCACAACTGCCTTAGCGATCTTTTTGCCCTCGATAGTCTCCTGTGCGGGAGCGGTGAATTTTGCCGTGGCAGTGCCGTCTTTGCCTGTTGTCACGCTTTTGGCTGCAAGCGTTCCCGGTACCGTTCCATTCGAGGCCGCGACGGAAAGGTCAACCATCTTCCCCGCCAGGGGCTTCCGCTCGCGGCTCTTTTCGTCCACATCGTATGTACGAACGGTGAGGGTAGATGTACTCTTTCCGTCGGCCGGAAGCGAAGATGGAACGGCTTCGATGCTGAGGTAGAGCCCCGGTTCCGGAGAATCGGAAGACACCGCAGGGGTATCCGGCTTCGGGGAGGTTTCAGAGAGGATGATCTCCATGACCTTTTCGGCGTTGTCCCTCATCGGCTTCCAGAAACCGTCGCGGGAGAGGTCTTCGGAGAGTTTTCCCCCGCCCCCCGGTTTGACGTCGGTATCCTCGTACCTGCCGGCCATGATCTGGAAGGCAAAGGGCACTTCGGAAGAAAGGGACGTTCCGTAAAGCCGGACCGAAGCGTTCAGTCCGTATTCGTCGAGATCCTTCCAGGGCTGGTGGAACATGGACCAGGAACCCTCGCTGACGCTCCACCCCCCCTTGGCGGGGCCGTTCGAAAGCCTGAACCATTTCTGGCGAAGTTCGTAGTTGCCGTCGGGAGCATTGGAGAAGACAACCCTCTTTATTTCCTCACTGTAAGAAAAATTTTCTCCGCTTCTGTTTTCTTTATCGATAGCATCGAAGCGATTTTTTACTTTCGCAAAGGCTTCACCGATGACTCCAGGAAATTCCGCCGATCCACAGGCTTCTCCCCCGTTCAGCCAGTCCGGGTAGTATATGGTGATCGCGACCTTATCGCTGACTGATTCACCGTAGGATTCGTCAAGGAGACTGCCCTGGGACCCTTTCGGCTTTATCTCCACGGTTTTCGTGAACCACTGCGTATAGCGCAGAGCGTCGGCCGAAACATCGAACCCTGAGCTTTTTGCCTTGCCTGAATCGGTTGACCCTTTCTCGTAACCTTTGCTCTCCAGAAAGAGAGCGACTTCGTTCATTTTCTCCTGGAGAAATTCCGGAAGCACGGGTCTGGCAAAAACAGGATCCGTAAAACAAACCAGAAGAGCAGTAAAAACACAGACCAGGATAAAGGCAACTTCATATCTTCTCAAAAGGAACCCCTCCCGATGAACAGCAAAATACTCCCGCGGGCAAAAAAACAGAGTGGTTTGTCCCGTTGGCTATATTATATTCCTCATGTCAGAAAAAATTGTTTTCTACCGGATCGCCGAAAAAGATCATCGACACAAAAAAGGCCCCCGCTGTTCTGGGGGCCGGACCATGTTTTGCTATATTGCAGCCTGTCAGTCTCTCTCGTTGGGGGAGGTCATGATGGCATCGACCTCTTCCTGCGACAGAAACGACGCTTCGTAGCGGATGCTTTCCTTGTTGAGTTGCCTCCCGAAGGCCCTGAGGTGGTTCCTGGAACCTCTTTCAAGGCTTTCGTAAACAGCGAGAAGATCCGGCTTGTCGGTCTTCTTCTGCTCTTCACGAAAATCCATGATGTCCATCTCCTCGACCATGGCGGCCACCTTCAGCGCTTCACCCCTCGAGACCATCCCTTTGGCAAGAAGGTCATCGTAGATGCCCTGGAGTTTTTTATCGCTGAATCTCCCTGCCTCCGGCAGCACCGGGTCCTTCAGGCCATACCTGTCCACAAGAAGTTTCATGCTATCCATGTGGTTTTCCTCGCTACCCGAGATCTGCGAGAAGGTACGGACACCCCACTTTTCGTAAAAAGCCGCGTAAAGATCCCTGGCCAGCTTCTCCTCCTCCCTCAGGTAGAGGATCCCGCTTTTCTCCGTTTCCGTTAAAACGCCCACGGGCATCCCTTCGAGAAGGACCTCTAGATGATCCTCATGGGTGGCGGCTTCGGAAATGCCGCCGGAAGCAAGAATTCCGGCAAAAATGAACAGGGAAAGCACCGCAATAACTTTTATTTTCTCCACTGGTAACCCCTCCTTCAAATATTCCGCATACCTACTATACGGGCGCAGGGTATAAAGAGCATCGTAAGATTTACCTATTCCGGGAACAGGTAGAACTTGCCTTTCTCGGACAACGAAGGAACTGGAAAAAACCGGTTGAACTTTTCCGAAGAAAAGGTTTAAAATTTTTCCGTTTCATGGATCTTCCATTCGAGAAGGTGAGGTAAAAAAATGACGACGCCGACCAAAGTCGTAATTGCCCTGGGGGGAAATGCCCTGCAGGAGGCCGGGACCCCTCCGACGGCCGAGGCACAGCTCGAGGTGGTAGGAAAGACCGCGCAATACCTCGCGGAGATTAGCTGCAAGGGGTATGAAATGGCCATTGTTCACGGCAACGGCCCCCAGGTGGGAAGGATAGTTCTGACCCAGGAGATAGCCTCGAAGGAGAACGAGCAGACTCCGGCAATGCCCTTTGACGTCTGTGGGGCTATGAGCCAGGGGTACATCGGGTACCACATACAGCAGGCTCTCAGGGACGCCCTCCGTAACCGCAACCGCAATATTCCCGTGGTCACAATTGTGACCCAGGTAGTCGTCGACCCCAAGGACCCGGCGTTCCAGAACCCCTCCAAACCCATCGGGCAGTTCTACACCGAGGAAGAGGCAAAGAAAATATCCGAAGAGAAAGGCTACGTGATGAAGGAGGACGCGGGGCGCGGATGGCGCAGGATCGTCCCCTCTCCCCAGCCGAAAAGGATCGTGGAGATCTCCGCGGTCAAGAGGCTCTGGGACACTACCATAGTAATAACGGCCGGAGGAGGGGGAATCCCCGTCATCGAGAACATGGATGGCTCTCTCACGGGTGTCGCCGCGGTTATCGACAAGGATCTGGCCGCCGAAAAACTGGCCCAGGACATAGAGGCCGATACCTTGCTTATCCTCACCGAGGTTGACAAGGTCTGCCTGAACTTTAACAAACCCGAGCAGAAATTCCTCGATCACATGACCGTTCCGGACGCCATTAAGTACATGAACGAGGGGCACTTCGCTCCCGGGAGCATGCTCCCCAAGGTCCTTGCGGCAGTCAAATTCGCACGCACCTATCCCGGCAAGAAGGCCATAATAACCTCCCTTTACAAGGCCGTAGATGCTCTTGAGGGGAAAGAGGGTACTGTAGTAACGATGGCATAGGCAACACTCTGCCAAAAAGATGAAGGCCCCGGGAATCTCACCGGGGCCTTCATTATTTTCCTTCAACAGTATTACAGGGGCGGTCTTTTCAGGATCGGACCTTTCCGGGTCTCGTGTGATCCCTGCGTCCCGAGGAAGCGATTTTCGAAAGGGACGCTCCCGAAAGGCTCTCGGGGTTCCTCCTGTATTTTTCCAGAGCCCTTGGCAATAGTTCGACCATGATGCTGTCCTTTTTAAGGACTATCTCCGCCACATCCCTGCTGCTGACATCGAGAGAAGAACATACCGTCCTCAGGACCTTGCCGGCGTTCCAGTCCGACGTGTTGGTAACCCCGAGACGCACCAAGGTTCCCTTCGGGCGGCGCCCCTGGTTCCTCTTGTCCCCGCGCTCTCCGCGCTCTCCACGAGCCGGTGCGGGCCTTAGCCTTCTGGTCCTGACCTGCTCTTTCTCCCTTTCCAGGTCATCCTTCAGGGAGTATCCGGAACGAATGCTTCTTTCGGCGATACGCAGAAGGTTGGATACCAGTTCCACCGGGTCGCTTCTTTCGAGAAGGCTCGCAGCCCACTCGCCTGTATCGCAAAGCCCATCGGAGCAGACTCCGAAGATCTTTTCCTCGTACCGCGCCCTCTGTCTTGTCTTGATGGCCTGCGAATCCGGCACGGGGAGCCAGTTGATCTTGATATTTGTATTGCGCAGCATGCCGCGCAGTTTATCCGACTCGGCAAGGGTAAGGACCAGGATGTCCCGTCCTTCATTCCCTGCCCTGCCGGTCCTTCCGCTCCTGTGTATGAAAGTCTCCGCGTCTGAAGGAAGCCCGAACTGGAAGACGTGCTCCACGTCGGGCACATCAAGACCCCTTGCCGCCACATTGGTCGCGACAAGATGGGAGACCCTGCCCGAAACGAACATCGAGAGGGCGTGGTTCCTCTCCCTCTGGCTCATGTCACCGTGCAGGCAGCAGGAGCTGAACCTCTCCTGGGTCAGGCGGTTGGCTACCTCTATAGTCTCGGCCCTGGTCTGGCAAAAGACGAGCCCCTTGGGGGAGTTCTCCCAGAGAAGAACGTTGACGAGGCCATCCATCTGCCTGTTGCGCGGAGTGGTATAGACTGTATGGACAATATCCTCGTGCTGGGCTCCATCCTCCACCAGGGAGATCATCTTCGGGTCCTTGAGGTACTTTCTGGACAGAGCCCTGACGGCCGGGGGCATGGTGGCCGAAAAAAGCCACGTCTTTTCTCTCTGCGGAGCCGCGCTCAAGATAGACTCCAGTTCCTCCCGGAACCCCATGTCCAGCATGTGGTCACCCTCATCGAGGACAACGGTGTGAACCGAATCCATTTTCAGCGTTCCCCTGCGGATATGATCCAGGATCCTTCCGGGAGTACCTATGGCAAAGGCGGCGCCTTTCCTGAGATCCCGTATCTGACCCGACATATCCATACCGCCCACCAGGGATGCACAGGTAAAATTCATCCCCCGGGAAACCCAGGTGGCCTCCCTGGCTATCTGCATGGCCAGTTCCCTCGTCGGGGAAATGACTACTACTCCCGTGGTCGAAGGGTCCAGACGGTCATCGCTCATCAACGGCAGCAGGAACGCAAGGGTCTTTCCCGAACCAGTCCTGGCACGGACTATCAGGTCCTTGGAGAGGTCGTCATGCCCGAGAACGGCTGTTTGCACCGGGGTTGGTTCGGTAAATCCCTTTGTTTCGAGAGCCTTCAGAAGTTCCTTGCGCAGTTTGAATCCTGCGAAGGATCCGGTTTCTGTCGTTTCTGTTGTTTCATTCCTTTGGAGCTGTTCCATATAATCACTTTCCTCCTGTATTTGGGAAAGGACACAAAAAAAGCGGCACCCCACCATGGGGTCCCACCCGTTATAATCCCTTCACGGCAATAGGGGTATTATGGCGACTGGGCAGGATTTGTCAAGGGCA
>DAOTIQ010000076.1:0-6964 GCA_035448245.1 Thermovirgaceae bacterium
ACCCTGGTCAGGAGCTCATCGGTCTTGGTGGATTTGACGCTGTCCATGAGGGTTTTCTTCTCATCCATAACCAGGAAAGCGTTGTAAGTGCTTCCCCGTTCTGTAGAGTAACCGTGAAAGTCCCTTAGCTCCCAGTCTATTGCCCCGACCCAGAAAATATCTTTCCTGATCTCGAAAACATTCATTCCTTTACCTCCCCTGCGATTTCGACCTCGTTCAGCGTGAAGGTTGGTGCGTTCTTTGGCGATTTGCCTTTTTTAACTTCATGATAGTGAGCATAAGTCAAAGGTTTCGCCTCTTTTATGAACCTCGAAGCCACAACCTCACCGAAAAACATCACATGTGTAAATATTTCGACTTCACGAACCACTTTTGCCTCGATAGCGGCAATGGAGTGATCAAGAACTACCGGTGCCCCTGTAAAACCGGCATCGTGGGAGCAGAGTTTGAATTTGTCGACATCCCTTCCGCACTTGAAACCGAAAGTTCCGATGAAGGTCATCGGCGTTTCCTCTTCCAGAACTGAAACCGAGAATACCCTTGATTCCCTGATGCATTCTGTCGTCAGATTATCTTTGTGGAGGCACGCAATTATCGAGACCGGTTCTGAGGTCACCTGCATTACAGCGTTGGCCACCTGGCCGTTGAGTTTTTCTCCCTTTCTTGAGCAAACAAGATAAAGACCGTAGGAAAGTGAGTAAAGGGCCCTTTTGTCTATCATTGCGTCCATGATAACGGTCCCCCTTAGATTTTTCAAAAAACACAGCTGGGCTTCAACCATAATAAAGGGGGACGGGGACCTGTGCCCCGCCCCCTCTTTGAAGAAAGTCTATCCCTCAATATTATGGAGGATCAGTCTGCGACCCTTTTGCCCAGTTCCCTGTCCATCATAAAGAGACCATTCCTGGAATCGGAGACCATTTCGAGCTTTGCGACAACTTCTCCGACAGAGGCCTCTTCCTCGACCTGTTCATTGACAAACCACTGCAAAAGATTCTGCGTCGCATAGTCCTTTTCCTCTACAGCGAGATCTGCCAGCGAATTTATGCAGGCTGTAATGTGCTGTTCATGTTTTTCGGCATCCCTGAAAGCGTCCAGTGGGGTCTTCCAGCTCTTCTGGGGCTTGTCTATCGGGAGCAGTTCAACCTCTCCACCTCTCTCAATGAGGTAGTGAAAGAACTTCATCGCATGGGTTCTTTCTTCTTCTGCCTGAAGAGACATCCATGCGGCCGCCCCGGTCAGGTTCTTTGTCTGGAAATCCGCCGACATGGCAAGATAGAGATACGATGAGAAAAGCTCCTCGTTGATCTGTCTGTTAAGTGCATCCTGCATTTTTTTGCCTATCATCTCATTAGCCCCTCCAGAGTCCGTGTATGTTGCAATATTCTCTAGCAGTAACTTCCTTGCCGTCCACTTCGAAAAAGGCTTCGGCAGGTTCTCCGGGTTTTAGAAATTTCTTGCAGATCTTGCCGTCTGCCATTATTTCGATCCATTCGATGTAGTGCTTTTCTTCCATCGGATGGGGAACGCTTCCAACCTTGACAGAAATACCTCCGTTTTTCTTCTCAACCACCGGAACATGTTTTTCTGTCGCGGAATCTGCCGTCTTTTCCTCCATGAGAGTCATCGGTTTGCCGCAGCACACGAGTTCGCCGCCCCCTACATGAAGAAGTTCAACCACGTTTCCGCAGATATCACACTTGAAAACATCAAGTTGTTTTGCCATTGTTCCCACCTCCAAAAGTTTTTATCGAACCATTTTGTATTTTACCACTTCTCCTTTGCGATAGTCTCTATGACAGACTCTTCAGTATCTGTTTATTTGTAAGGTTTTCAAGTTATGCGTATATTTTCACATTGTGTCTTTGTTTTGTCAACAAAAAACAGGGGCCTTAAGGCCCCTGTTTTTTGTATCCGATTCATTATGCGACCCGTCTCGCCTCAATGCTATTTCATTTTTACTCCAATACCGCGCTCTTCGGGAGTACCGGGAACTATGCTGTCCCAGAAAGCGGCGGAGATCCCGGCGACGGCCATGGGTGTCTTGAGTATCGCCCAAAACATCTGTCCGGGTATACCAAAGGCAAAGAAGGCTTCCTGCTGGGTCTCCGTCCATCCGGGAAGGCCCATGGCCATAAGGAAGGCGAACCCGACGATCAGGATGTTCCTCTGGCTTCCCATGTCAGCGCGCATAAGTACCTGGATACCTAGGGCCCCTATGATACCGAAAAGAGCTATGTAGGCTCCACCGATTACAGGACTCGGCACGGTCGAAATAAGGGCACCAAGTTTGCCGATAAAACTCATGATTATAAGAAGAACCGCTCCCGTACGAACTACCCAGCGGGAAGCAACACCGGTAAGTCCAATGAGTCCTATGTTCTCTGTGTAAGAGGTCGTCCCGACGGCACCGAACAAACCCGCGAGGGCGCAGTTCAGTCCTTCGGCGCCGATCCCCCGGCTAATTGTGTCAGAATCCGGATCGTCAAGGCCCGCTGCGTAGGAGCATGAGTGATAGTCCCCTATGGATTCGATCATTACGGCGAAAAATCCCGCTATGATAGCGCCAAAGGCCAGGAAACTGAATTTGGGGACTCCCCAGGGCATGAAGATTTTGAACCGGAACCATGGGGCACTGACCACCTCTCCCAGGCTGACATGAGCAGGATGCCCGGAAGCAAAAACCCCTGCCATACTTCCGAAAAGACAGACCAGGTAGGCGATCACTATTGACGAAAGGATGGCAAAAATGTTCATGTATTTATTCCGGCTAATGAGGCTGAAGATAAAGACACACGCCACAACGATCAGGGATACGGGCCAGTAGTTGGCGGCGTTGAACTGGATGGCCACTGGAGCCAGAGAGAAGCCGATGGCCATGATCGTCGGCCCGATCACTATGGGGGTAATGACTTTCCTGACGTACCCGACGAGGCGACTGTATCCTATTCCGGAAAGGATAAGCCCTCCTGAAATGAGCGCTCCGCCTATGTACTGCATAACAACTGCGGGACCAAGGCCCTTGTAGGCTCCTATTATCGTCATGATCGGGGGGATGAAACTGAAACTGGAGCCCTGGACTATCGGAAGACCGGATCCCAGTTTGGGATGGGTCTGTATCAGGGTCGCAACACCCATCGCAAAATAGACGCATGATATGAAAAAGCCTATCTGCGCGCCGGACATCCCCATTGCGGGACCAAAGATCAGCGGGACAAGGGTGGTCGCGCCAAAAAGGGTCAACACGTGCTGAAGACCAGCAAGTATCATAATGGGTGTCGGTGGCCTGTCCTCTACACCATAAACCAGATTTTTTCTTGCCATGGATCAAAGCACCTCCTGTAATAGTTCCACTATAGTTCTGAAGAGAATTTTAGCACTTTGTGTAACCGGTTGCATAAAATTATGATTATTTTTTGAGTCACGGGTGTGATATTCTTTATGACACGAAAGGGCTGATTTGTATGGAGGGAACTCCCCCAATGGATGCTTCTGTCACTAAAGCTGAAAAGTGCGCCAGGTTGATCAAGGAATCTCAGCGGATAGTGCTTCTCAGCGGAGCCGGGATGTCAACCAGTGCGGGTTTGCCCGATTTTCGGGGGCCTGACGGTATTTATCGACGGGAAATGGGAGTTGATCCTGAACGTATTTTCGATATCAACTGGTTCATCCGGGACCCCTCATTTTTTTACGGTTTCCACAGGGATTTTCTGAGATCTCTTGAAAAGATCGAGCCAACTTTCTCTCACAATTTCTTCGCGAAGCTCGAAGAAACCGGAAAGCTTTCGGGGGTGATCACTCAGAATATTGACGCCCTCCACCAGAGAGCCGGGTCAAAAAGAGTCCTGGAGATACATGGGAGCGTATGGGAGAGCGCCTGCATGTCTTGCGGAAAAACCTGGGATTATGAGAAAAGCGTTTCGATGGCCTTCTCCTCGAATGTGCCTCGCTGCGATTCCTGCGGAGGTGTCGTCAAGCCCGACGTGGTTTTCTTCGGGGAGATGGTAAAATTCCTTGAAGAAAGCAGGGAAATGGCTCGGAATTCCGATCTTTTCATTGTGGCTGGATCATCCCTTGTTGTTACTCCGGCTGCCCTGCTCCCCTCCCTTTCGGGGGGCAAGATCGTTGTCGTTAACAGAGGAAATATCGAGGAACGGAATCTCCCCCGCGCCAGAGTGCAAATTTTTGCCGACGAAGATATTGATACTTTTTTCCGTACTGTTGAGAGATGGCTCTGTTAAGGGAGCCGCATTTTCTGTTATGATTTCAAATGAAGCCAAATCTGGCCCTTCCGGGAGGGTTGAAACGATGAACAACAGAACAGTTTTTACCAGATACAGGGCCTTTACGCTGGTAGAGATCCTAACGGCGATTATCATCATCGGTATCCTGGCGGGAGCCTTGATGCTTGTCTTTCCTGGAAAATCCGACAGGGCTACGGCCACCAGCATCATTAACGACCTTAGAGTACTCAAATCGGCTTCGACCCAGTTCTATGCATCTACCGGAACATGGCCAACATCGCTTGAAGAAATATCTTCTATGGTCTCCAGGAACCTTAAACTTGAATGCGCCGACGAAATCTGCTACGACGTGGCCCTCGACATCAACGGGAATTTTATCGGCGTAAAGGCAGAGCTCTCCTTTGCCGGAAGCGGTGTAAGGTCTATCCTTGCCGGAATGGCCGACAATAACGGCCTCTTTGCTGATACAGAGTTGCTGAACAAATACTCCGGCGGCAATATGGCCCTCTCTCCCGTCAGATCGACGCGGGTTTTGGTGAACGGCAACGGAAGCCAGGCGAACCTTTTCACGGCCGATCTGTCAAACCTCGACCAGTTCGTGATACTAAACGGCGGATGGAATATCATCGATGGCACCCTTCGCCCGGACAGCACGGGCCCCGAAAAACGGATCGCCTTCGGTGAAACGGACTGGACAGATTACACCATTTCCGCCACAGCGAGAGTTGTCGATGGCGCTGTATCAAGAAACAGCGGCTACGCTATATACTACCGGGCCGACCAGCAGCCGGGGTTGAGGAACCCCGGGATCAGCGGTTACGCATTCCAGTTCGACACAGGGTACAGGGAATTCCTTGTCAGGGTCGTCAACAACGGGCGGGAATCAGAACCCCTGTACAGGGTGCCCATGCCTGATAATATTGATATCTTTTCCCCTCATGATATAGATATCACAGTTTCGGGAACCAATCATTCAATCAAAGTGGATGGCAAGGAAGTACTTAACTTTGATGACTCTACCTTCTTGTCGGGTTCAGCGGGACTACGGGCCTGGAACGTAACTGACGTGGAGTTCACTTCCATCGAAGTAAGGGAATAGGGGGTATACCGGAGTTCTGGTTAAGTTATATAATTCATTACAGTTCACCAGGTTAAACCGAAAGGAGACCAGTGAAATGAAAAAACGGACCCTGTTTCCCTTTTTGGCGAGCGCGGCGATCTTTATCCTGGCAGCACCATGCCTGGCGGGATCTGTGGGAGTAAACAAGGCCCTCTTCGCAAGCAGCATCGAAACCTTCGGCATCTACGAGGAGACCGGAAACCGCTACAAGTCGGGATCGACAGCCCTCATCTACCTCGAGGTTGTCGACTTCATGCTCGCGGAAGCTAACGGGACATACTCCCTGGATCTGAGCATCGACCTGTCTGTTATCGACTCCTCAGGGAAAGAGGTGGGAAGGCAGTCAGACATGCTGGCATGGGAAAAGACCTTCAAGAGCAAGGTCAACGACGTTTATTTCACCCTGAACGTGACTTTCGGCGGCTGGCCGCCCGGCAAATACACCCTCGTTGTCACCGTAAAAGACAACATGGCAAGGACGTTCAACCCCGTCAAAATGCCTGTAGAGATTTTCTGAGATCACTTAAGGAAACTAAACCTAAGGGGCGAACCGAAAGGATCGCCCCTTTCTCTACCAGATCTAGGAGAATGTATAAAGGATCCTTTTCAACCCCTCATCTAAAACAGATCTGGGACAGGCGGTGTTGAGCCTCTGCCATCCCCTGCCCTCGTCTCCGAACCAATAGCCAGGGTCAAGCACGACCCTCCCCTTGTAGATAAGCCTTTTGGTTACTTCTTCCGGATCAAGCCCCGAACCGCTCATGTCAAGCCATAAAAGGTAGGTGCCTTCAGGGGGGCAGACACCCACCCAGGGCATCTCCCGACGGAAAAAAGAGAGAGCATGATCCCGGTTTGCCATGATGTATTCCAGCATCAAACTTCTCCATGTCGCGCCTTCCCTGTAAGCGGCATCACCTGCGACAAGCCCGAAGCTGTTGTGTCTTCCGATCGCGGTGGCCCTCAGGGACAGCTGAAAGGCCTCTCTCAGCTCTCTGTTCTGGATCACCCCATAGGCCGTCTGTAATCCAGGAATATTGAAGGTCTTGCTCGGGCTCACACATGAGATGGTGTTTTCCGCGATAGATAAGTTTATTGACGCCGTCGGAGTATGCCTGAAAGGATCGAAAACAATGTCGGCATGGATCTCATCAGAGATAAGGAGAGTTCCTGTATCAACACAGAGCCTTCCGAGCTTTTCCAGTTCATCTTTACCCCAGACACGACCCACGGGATTGTGAGGACTGCAAAGGAGCATTATCCTGTTTCCCGGATCAGAAAGCAGGGCCCCGAGATTTTCAAAATCCATCCTGAAATACCCCTCTTGGGAAACAAGAGGGTTTTCTACAACGACTCTCTCGTTGTCCTCAATGATCCTGAAAAAGGGGGGATATACCGGGGGTTGGATTATCACTCCGTCGCCCGGATTTGAAAAGGCACGTATTGCCACTCCGACGGCGGGCATTACTCCAGACGTCGAAACAAGCCACTCCGGGTCTACTTTCCAACCGTGAACCGAACCAAGCCAATTTGAAACCGAATTAAAAGTTGACAAAGGCGCCTGGGCATAACCGAATACACCTTCCGAAGCCCTGTTCCGTAT
>DAOTIQ010000077.1:0-6932 GCA_035448245.1 Thermovirgaceae bacterium
CTCTCGACCTCCGAGACCTGAGGGATCGGCAGCGTCTGCTGCTGAGCTGTTTTCTCGACGTAAAGTACCTGCCCGGAGCGACAACCGTCCCTGAAAACGGTAATCCCCTTGCAGTGGCTCTGCCAGGCCAGCAGATAGGCTTTTTTGACGTCTTCCACAGTTGCCGTGGATGGCAGGTTTATGGTTTTGCTTACCGCGTTGTCCACGTGTTCCTGGAAGGCGGACTGCATGCGGACATGCCACTCCGGCGCGATCTCGTGGGCCGTCTTGAAAACTCTTTCGATCACGGAGGGGGACTCGCCGCTCTCCAGGGCTTCCGCGTAATAACGGTTGCGATAGGTGAACTGTTTCCCTTCCAGAACCTCCTTGGTGAATTCGAGGGCGAAAACCGGCTCTATGCCTGAAGAGCAGTCGGCTATCATGGATAGGGAGCCTGTAGGGGCTATCGTCGTGATGGTAGAGTTCCTCATCCCCGAACCGGGAAGAGCGGGGCATTCCCCCCTGGTCCTGGCAAGTTCAACACTCTCCTGCCTGCCAATGGAGGTAACAGAGGACATGATTTTTTTGGCCAGGTTCAGAGCCTCGTCGGAGTCGTAAGGGATCCTTAGCCTGAAAAGCAAATCTGCCCACCCCATGATACCCAGGCCTATCTTCCTGGTCTTTTTCACCATTTCCTCTATCTGGGGAAGGGGGTACTGGTTGACGTCGATCACGTTGTCGAGGAAACGGACGGCCAGCCTGGTGGTCAGGCGAAGTTTCTCCCAGTCGACATCATTGCCGGATACCATGTTGGCCAGATTGATGCTCCCGAGATTGCACGCCTCGTAGGGAAGAAGCGGCTGTTCGCCGCAGTTGTGGACCACGAGGCCGTTGGCATCGAAGGCATTTTCTCCGGGGACCTTGACGTCGAAGACCTCCTCTTCACCGTCAGGGATGATCGCGTCCACCGTCGCAGTAAATCTCTCCCTGTTAAGACTTCGTTTGTACCCTTCAAGGTTTTCATCAAGCCTGGTCTGCTTGTCGGTGTCGGCGAACCCGATTTTTTCCGCGAAGAAGAGAATATTTTCCTTCGATATCACCAGTTCGTGCTGGGCCTTCGTATTGTATGCCTTCATGCCGCCCCTGCCGTCCGGCAGAATGGCTGAACTCTCCGCTCTCCGGTTTCTGTATATTGTGCCGACGATGCCGAGCCGCAGGAGCATTCGCTGAACCGCCTCCAGGGTAGTAAGAGAGCTCTGGCTCAGGCGTATGCTGATCCCCTTTTTCTGATCTCCCTGTACCGATCCGTCCGCATCGAAGAGTCCGCGGAGGAGGCCTCTTGTGAATTGCGAAGAGCAGGATGTTTCCATTTCGGGAGTTATCGTCTTGCAGGAGGGGGACATCCCAAGCGAGGAAGCCAGATTTTTTAACGCTCCTGATGCCAGGCGGTATTCCCTGCGCCCCTTTACGGGGATCCATCCCTGGAAATCGCTCCTGTGCGGCATTGTCGAGACGGCTTTCATTGCCTCGGACATTACGGCCCGGGGTCCCTGCCCCATGTCTTCATCGCCGGAAACCCTTTCCTCCGGCACCCACACGGAAAGGACAGTCTTGTCTTTTTTGATGGTCCCGTCTCCTATCAGAAGCCCGATCAGGTAGCCCTGATCAATGTCGCCGGAACCTGACCATTCAGGTGATTTTCTGTGATTGTTCAACATGATGCCGTCTCCGGGCTTCAGGCTTCCGGCTGCGGCCCATTCGGTGCGATGCCTGTACCTAGTGCTCTCCGTCACCTTGAGCACAGGGTGGTCGGTGGTGAGACGGAGTGAAAATCCTTCACGTGTTGTCAGGCGGAGTACGGGTTTGACCCCGGTCCGGAAGAATCCCTCTTCGGTCGAGGGCATCACCCGGCCGTTGAGGAGCAGTTGAACAATTCTGCCGCAGAGATTTCTTGCGCGCTTTGGGCCCTCGGCTGTATGAACGAGAGTATCGCCGCAGACACAGGGATTAGTTGACGTGATATCACCCAAATGCGCTAAATTGTTGTCCTTGTTTATCTTGTCCATGAAGACCATTCCGGGATCGCCCGTTTTCCAGGCCATTTCGCATATCGTATTGAAAAGGTCCCTTGCCTTGACGGTGCGTACATATTCTTTGGTTCGGGGGTTCAGGAGGTCCCAGTTGTCATCGTTTTCGACGGCCCACATGAATTTTTCGGTGGCCCCTATGGAAATGTTGAAGTTTTTCAGTTTCCCCTCTTCGGTCTTTGCCTTTATAAAGTCGAAAACGTCGGGGTGATCGACGTCGAGGATCCCCATGTTGGCGCCACGCCGCATCCCCCCCTGCATGACAACGTCCGTGGCCTGGTCGAACATCCCCATGAAAGAGACGGGACCCGAAGCGACTCCGTTGGTGCTTGATACGATATCCCCTTTTGGCCTAAGTTTACTGAAGTTGTACCCTGTGCCGCCACCGGATTTGTGGATGAGGGCCATGTGTTTGAGGGAGTCGAAAATGCCCTCCATGCTATCCTCTATAGGAAGCACGAAACAGGCCGCGAGCTGTCCCCCGCGACGTCCGGCGTTCATGAGTGTTGGGCTGTTGGGGAGGAAATCGAGCCTGGCCATCATGTCATGAAACATCTTGACGATGGTGTCGTCGGCGGGTTCCTCCTCTGCGGCGGCAACAAACCTGGCCACACGCCAGAACATCTCGTCCGGTTTTTCGATAACCGCGCCATCTTCGTTTTTTATCAGATACCTCTCTTTTAGAACCCTTGCAGCGTTTTCCGAAAGGGGCAGATCTATTCCGCGCGGTCTCTCCGGCTCGTTCATGTCCTTGTCTCCTTTGGATTACATTCTCCCGAATATACTTGATACGGGGTTAATCTTTAAATGAGGCTCTATATATAGGGTATCATAACGTTGGAAATATTACACCCCGTTCAAAGGACCCGAAGGTCAAGAGTATCAGAGAGGATTTCCAGGGCCCTTATCCCCCCTATCGAGTTTCCCCTCCCATCGAGCGCCGGGCCTACGGCAGCGACGCCACCTCTTCCATGTATGGCCCCGGAAATTCCCCCGCCGACGCCGCTCTTCGCCGGAAAGCCGACCCTCACGGCAAAGTCTCCGGACCCGTCGTAAAGGCCGCATGTGGCCATCAGGGAGCGAAGAATCTCCGATGTCCTCTTGCTGAAAACCTGCTCCTTCGAGACGGGGTTGACCCCTTCGTTGGCCAGGGTGGCGCCCATTACTGCCAGGTCCTCGACGGTGGTCTCAATGGCGCACTGGCGAAAATAGGATTCCAGAATGTTTTCGACATCTCCCTGCATGGAACCGACGCTTTTCAGGAAAAAACCGAGGGACCTGTTCCTGTCGCTGGTATCTCTTTCGGAGACGGCGACACCTTCGTTCACACCAAGGCGGGGGTTGGCCGTCAAAAGGCGCATGGTCCGCAGGACCGCCTCCAGCCTTTCATTGCTGTCGCCAAAGGGCAGGAGTGAGAGCACCAGGATCGCGCCGGAGTTTATCATCGGGTTCAGGGGCCTGTGAGGCGCGCGCATTTCCAGGCGCATGATGGAGTTGAAGGGATCCGCGCTGGGTTCTACCCCGACCCGGGAGAACAGGGCCTTTTCTCCAAGGAGCGAGATGGCGAGGCCCAGAGAAGCCACCTTTGAGATCGACTGAATTGTGATTTTGGTTTCCTTGTCGCCTGAAGCGACAGTTGTTCCGTCGATGCCGCAAAATGCCGCGGCGAGAGCGCCAGGATCCGCCTTTCCCAGTTCGGGTATATACGTCGCAACGGCGCCGTCTTTCAGGACACTCCGGCCGGATTCAACGGCCCGGCTTATGATATCCTTCAAATCATTCCCTCCTTTGCGGGATTCTTCCGGTGCAATGTGAATTATACTTTGAAAAAACATGCCTGTTTCGAGTAGAATCACTTGTATGCGCAAAACAAAAAGCGATTTCCCCGAAAATGATCAGCAGGACAAGAAAATGTTCTTTCGCTCGATTTTTCTTTCCGATCTTCACCTGGGGGCTCGATGGAGCCGCCCGGAGCCACTTCGCGAATTTCTGGGCAGGGTCCAGTGCGATTTCCTGTATCTGGTAGGAGACGTGATCGATGGATGGAAGATCTCCAGCCTCTCCAGCCTCAGTGAATCTCACAGGGAGATACTTCGCCGTTTCGGGACCATTGCCAACAGGGCAAGGGTCACCTACATACCAGGCAACCACGATGATTTTCTGGATCGCTTCCTTGGGGGGAGTATCGGAAAGATCCTCTTCCGTGACAGGGTCTTTCACAGGACCGCCGATGGAAGAAAGTTCCTCGTATCCCACGGAGACGAGTTTGACCGTTCTCTGAGAATATCACCCTCGCTCAATTCGTTGGCAGAGAGGTCCTATGATCTGGCCCTGTGGCTGAACGCGGGAGTCAACGCAATGCTCCCCCTCGTGGGAATGCGGAAACGCCACATGGCGGCGTTCCTGAAAAGAAAATTCAAGGGTGTTGCTGGTTTTTTCAGCGGATTCGAGAGAAGGATCACCGAAGAGGCCAGAAAGGCAGGCATGGACGGAGTTATATGCGGACACCTTCATAACCCCTTCATCAGGAACGTCAGGGACGTTCTCTTCTGCAATTGCGGTGACTGGGTGGAGAACTGCTCGGCCATTGTGGAGCATATCGACGGAAGACTCGAGATGCTAAGGCTCGACGGAGCCGGCCAACTGAATCAGGCCAGTTGACACCCATCAACCCGTCAGTCAGGACTGAAGGATTCGAGCATCCTTCTGAAAACCGCCGTATCGGTTTCTTCTTCCGGTGGTTCGGGCCTGGGAGGGTCATCGGTGAATCCCGTCAGATCCTTTTTCATCATCCGGAAAGTCAGCCTGATGCATTTACCATTCCTGAAGGCGGCGTATTCCTCGAGGAAAAAACGCTTCCCTCCCATGTCGGCTTCCCATTTTATTCCCCGGTTCACGAGATATTGAACTCCGTTGACCTTTATGCTCTCTGCTTCTTCGAAGCCATCGAAACATTCCTGGCTGGAGTCACATCGGGATATCATGATCGTCGCGCTGCGCTCGTCCAGCATGGTTCCCGGGGTACGCGGCAGGTCTATTCTGGTTGAAAGGTCTGAGTAGGACAGGGAGGAACCCTGGGGGGCGTCTATCCTGAAACCCTCCCCCTTTATCGTCTCCCATGGATGTTGAAACTTTTCTCCCGCCGAAAGGGTTTCAAATACCGTTTCCTGACTGTTTCTTCCCGGTATGAGGCGGAGGATCCCCATCGGGTCTCCCGGGGCCGGATATGGGAAGAAAAGGTCCTCCGGGGCAGAGCCCGATAGAGGGCCTAGATCAGTAAAACCGGTTTCATCAAGTTGAATGATGTTTTTGGAGAAGGTGAAACCGGAGCCCACCATTGTCGCAAGGAGATATGTCGTTTCTTCCAGTTCCAGGGGGAGAAGATCTCCGACCACGAAAGGGGGAGTTTCGTCGTGTGGTCCATCCTTCTTCATTTTCCCGCCGACGATGGAGAATTCAGGGCCCGCTGTCAGCCTTTCCTTTTCAAGGATAAGGGTCAGATAGCGGCTTGGGCTGACATCGGATTGGCTCCTCCAGACCAGGATCGACCGGTTTCCGTCGTTCAGGACGTTGCCTGCGCAAACAACAGAATCGGTGGGAGCGAAACCGGGGTCGATCAGCCCCAGAGAACCCTCGTCTGTCCAGAGGAACTTGCACCCCGATTCGTCAAAGTCCCAGACTCCCACCCAGAGAGGCAATGGCCCGTCGGCGGGTCTCTCATCCGGTTTATGGTAGGCAAGGACAAGTTTTTGCGATGGATCTCCTTCACCCTTTACAGAAACGGCGGAGATGGGTTTTTTGGGGAAGAGGACATAAACGACGGGTGATATCTTTTGGTCAAGATCCAGTCTGACAAGAAAGCCCTCTGTAAAAAAAAGGATCTCGTCAAGGCCGTCACCGTCGATATCCGCGGCCAGCCATGGAGTGCTTTCGAAGAGGGCCCCATCCACCTCAAAAGATTTTTTGATCTCCCACCCGGAATCTCCTAGGTCGAAGAGCCTGAATTCGGGGCTTGAATCTTTGTCCCAGATGAGGAGGGATGATCTCTCCCGGTCGAGAAAATTGCCCGGCAAGATTCTTTTTCCCGAAATATCAGTCTCAAGGATCCCCCCGGATGTAACGTTCCAGGACCATTTTTCAGCAGCGGCAGCGGGAGATGCCAATGAAAGGAATATGACAGTGAGAAAGGAAATAGCGATCCCGGAGAAAAAGGAAAACTTTTTCATCGAATCACCTCTTTCTTGAAATGATTATACCCCACCCTGCCACAAAGAAAACCCTTTACCGTTGACCGCTTACGCCTTTGGTTTTGTTGTCATCGCTGAGGAGCGAAGCGATCGAAGCGGAATCCGCCAGCAGGCGGACGTTCCGTGCCCTTTGCCTACCGGCGGGAATCTGGATTGGTTTTTTGTTTTTCCTGCCTCCTGTATCCAGTCTCCTGATTCCTTGCCTTTTCGATTCACGACTCACGACTCGCGATTCACGAAAACCAGATCCTTCGCTGCGCTCAGAATGACAATCACTTTGCCTCTGCCTTTTCGTCTCACGTCTCACGTCTCACGCCCTTGCCCTTCCGGCCCTTGCTCCTCACAAAGAAAGGTTTTCTCTGTGTGGCTTTACCCTCTGTGTCCCCTGTGGTGAGAAGGGCCGGTCCTTGGCCTTGCCGCCTCCCGCTTTTGCCCATGCCTTCCTGTCGCCAGACGCCAGTCTCCTGCCTCCCTGGTCTTCCGCTTCACGTCTCACGTCTCACGTCTCACGCCCTTGCCCTTCCGGCCCTTGCTCCTCACAAAGAAAGGTTTTCTCTGTGTGGCTTTACCCTCTGTGTCCCCTGTGGTGAGAAGGGCCGGGGGATCGTTTTATGAGAGT
>DAOTIQ010000078.1:0-6745 GCA_035448245.1 Thermovirgaceae bacterium
GCTCCGGCTCCCGCTCCCGAAGTCAAGACTCAGGAAGCACCTGTAATCGAGGACACTACAACAAAAGAAACGGTCAAGACAATAAAGGAACCCGCACCAACAGAAGCACCAAAGGAAGAGCCTGCACCAGCTCCGGCTCCCGCTCCCGAAGTCAAGACTCAGGAAGCACCTGTAATCGAGGACACTACAACAAAAGAAACGGTCAAAACGACAAAGGAACCCGAACCAAAAGAAGCACCAAAGGAAGAACCTGCACCTGCTCCGATAAAACCCGTCAAGGATGATGTCGTCTCCGACGATGTGCGGATAGAGGAACCTGCCACCAGCCCGGAACCCGCACCTGACGACGGAACCCGGACCCAGTCGGAAACTCCGACTGAAAAGGAAGAGGAAAAACCCAAAATACCGCCCGTTGATAAACCTGTATCGGACGACATAGCAGATTCTGTTTCCGAATAAAGCATCTACCATAAAAAGGGGGGCAAGCGGAAAAGGCAGCCCCCCTTTACCTGTAAAAACCCGGGATCAACCTGTTTCCTCTGATGGACCCGGATGTTACCCTGTTCAAGGGATTTAAAGACTCCCCATGCTACAATTCTATACAAGGTAATTACAAGAAGGGACAAACCATATGGATAATCTGAGAACCCAGGTACCCGAAAGACTTGAAGATTACCTGGAAAAGATTTTTGAGTTCGAGATCGAGGGGATCGAACCTACGATAACGGGACTTGCAGGGAGATTGGGGATAACTAAGGGCGCAACAACCCTTTCGGTTAAACGCATGGTGTCCATGGGCCTTTTGAATCACGAGCATTACGGCCAACTGCAACTTACCGAGGAGGGTTACAAACGGGGGCTTGAGATCTACCGCAGGCACAAACACCTTTCTTTCCTATTCTCTGAAATGCTGGGCATTCCAAGGAAAGAAGCAGAAGCTGTGGCTTGTGCCATGGAACACTCCATGCGAGAAGAATCCGAACAAAGATTGCTTGCTTTTGCGGAGTTCTACTGCACCTCGAGGAGAAACCGCGAAGAGTGGACCGAAAGACTGCAACAGGCCATAGAGAATCACTCCTGTCTCCCGCGCCCCCTCCCGCTTCTGGCACCAGGAGATAAAGCCAGGATCATTCGTATTACAGCATTGAACCCTGTTCGTGAAAAATTGCTTTCTGAAGGTCTTTTCCCGGACAATGCCATCACTTTCCTGCAGATGACCCGTGAGGGCGTCGCCCAGTTAGTTCTGGGGGAAAAACAGATCAGTGTAAAAAGAGGAGAAGCTGCCTCTATATGGGTTTGCCCCCTGGATTGCCGGGTAACTTGCTCCTGATATTTCCGAGGTAATATAAACGGGGGGGGCGCCGGACGAATGACATACGCCCGGCGCTTTTTTGAAGACAAAGAGGAGAATTTACTGATTGAATTGAGGCAAGTTACTTCAAAACAGGCCGATATAAACGATAATCATGGGCTATCCCCGTTTTATTTCATACCATGGGCATATACCCAAATTACGGCATCCTGTGAAAGTTCCTTACCCTTGTGTTCTGTTTCCGGACCGACACCCAGCGCGGCAAATCCCCACCAGCCTTCCCTCGGAATGCCAAAAACCAAAAACACCGTTGCCATCCGCCTTGATGGTAAGGGTCTCCATCACCGAGAAAGGAGGTTCCACTTCGGCAGTTTCAGAGAAAGCATTTTCTTTCGTAAGAGGCTGATGGTTAAGGAACTCCACCTCGATGTCAGCATAAGGAACTATCTTGCCGCCACTTTTTACGATCCCCCGGAAAGTGCTACCCGCCCAAAGGGCATAGGGTTTGTCAAGGGGAACGATCTCTGCAGGCAGGCCAATTTCCCTGTCCCAGTCAGTAGCCATTCCCGCAACGTTTACGTAACTTTTCGTGAACTGCTGGATGTAGCAGTCCTCGCTTTCCTCAAGGTAGGGCTCCGGTTCAAGGCAGAAAATGTAATCGCCCATGGTTCGGACTTTGTAAACGGCTTCATAAGCCACACCCTGGTTAGTCATACTTTTCCAGTTTATCGCCTTGAGGCTTCCGCCAAGATCCGTTCTCTTCCCCTTGTGTTCCAGAAAGAAGGCCCTGGGTTTCCCCATGTCCATGGTGTGCCCCGCCGTGAAGGGGTGGGTGAACACAATCTTCAGGTTCAATTCCTGGCCGGTATCCGCTATGGCATGCGGTGTATAGACCATCTGGAAATGCGCCCATGCAGTATCCGAGACGGCAAAGGTCGCAACCGTCGCAAGAGCAAGAACCGCAAAGAGCGCTGGCCGCACGAAAAAACGCTTCATCCATTTTTCTTCCATCTTGTGATATCATCCTTTCATATCGTTACCACGTAATGCTTTGACGTGCGACGTCCCTCCCCACGGGCGTCGCACGTAACCGCCCTTCCCTCTGTGTTTCACATCCGGATATCACTGGATGTTATCGCCCTTGATCTCGACTGTATGTCCGGGCCCGGCATCCATTACTACGAAATAATCAACCTCGGGCTTGTTGAAAACAAAGGTGCCGAATTCATCCATTTCACCTTCCATAAGAACCTTCTTTTGGATATCAAACACCCTTACCGTGACACCGGCTGCGGAAGAACCATCAGAAAAACCTCCTTCACACATCACCGTTCCATCTTCATTTAGGAAACAGCTGAAAATCGGCGTATGTGCAAAAACTATCCCCGCAACAGAAACCACCAGAACAGCCACGACTGCCGCTACGAGATTTTTCGTTTTCATATCTCTCACCTCCCTTCATTCAAGATTTTCTTTTCTTCAGGATCGCTGATCCTGGAAACCAGAAACGCAACAACCAGCATTGAAACGTAGAAAACCGCCATAGCCTGGACCCCGGTTAATCCAAGGACTGATCCCCCGGTAAAGATCAGGATCGCGAACAGCAGACCCAGCAAAAGAGGATACAAAAGGGTCAGAATCATCCACCAAAGGCTGCCCGATTCACTCAGCACCACAAGAAGGGTTGCAATACACGGAGGATACAGGGCCATAAAAACCATCATCGCAAGAGCATGCAAGGGCGTCATTGCCCCTTCTTCTCGAGCCATTCGCTCTTCCAGCCGCTCTCCCGCTTCTGAAGGTTTGTACAGGGACCCAAGAGTGGCAACAACGTTTTCCTTCGCAGCGAAGGAACTCAAAAGAGCCACATTGATCCTCCAGTTAAAACCCGCGAACCTGGTCACGCCTTCCAGCCAGCTCCCGGCTTTACCCATAAAACTGTTTCTGACCTGAAGTTTGCCGTGTTCACTGCGAAGTTCCATTCTCGTGCGCATAAACGCAACAAGAGCCCTGTTTGCTTTAACCGCGTCCATATCTGTCTTTGCTGTCACAATTTCAACGAACACCGGATTTTCTTGCCGGAACTCTTCGGTGACCCTGTTCCGGGCATTTCTGTCACCTCCCGCAATCATCAACGCCTTGCGATACCGCTGCCAATATTCAGCAACTGCAGATATTTGTTCCCTGTCCTCGAATACCGCTTTGTAGCGAGTTCCAGCCGTCTGTTCGCCAAGAACAGAAATGGCATCATTCATACCGGCATCCAGATTTTTCACGACCGTTTCGTCAAGCCCCGGATACTGGGTGAGAAAGAAAATCAGCGCAGACGCAACGACAACAATCGTGAAAATTTTTCGGAGGAACATCCAGGTCCTGTGGAGAGAACGTCGAGAAACGTGCCGCAACGCAGGAAGGTGATAGGATGGCATCTCCATCATGAAAGGAGCGCTGGGTTCGTGTTTCAGAACAGTGAGGGTCAGGACCTTGCTGACAATTAATGCAACTATGAGTGTAATCGTGGCTATAAAGAACATGGCCATGCTCTGGGTAGCCGGAAAATATATACTGACCAGAAGCGCGTAAAAAGGGACCTTGGCGAGACAGTTCATGAGAGGTACCACCATTATCGTGGCGAGACGAGCCCGCCTGTCTGGAATACCCCGCGTAGCCATGACCCCTGGAACCGCACAGCCCCCGACAAATACCCCACCAAGAACAAGGGGAAGAACCGACTGCCCGTGAAGGCCAAACCTTCTGAAAAGTCTGTCAAGAACAAAAGACATTCTCGGCATGTACCCCCCGTCTTCCAGAACAGCGACAAGGGCGAAAAGGATCAGAAATATCGGAACATAATTGACAACCGCCATCACACCATCGACAACATACAGAACTGCTGTTCGAAGGAAAGGATCGACAAGAAGCCTCTCACCCGGAAGCATTCCCGCAATATGATCTCGGATCCATGAAAGCAAGGGCCAACTGTAGCTTGTGAGCCTGTATCCCTGTACAATTGCCAACTCATAAAGGGAGAACATGACACCAGCGAGCACAAACAACCCGGCTACCGGATGTAGCACAAAGCGGTCGACCTTCTCGCTCAGGGACTCAACACGTTCCCCCTTTTTTGAGACCCTGTTCTCTATCTCTCTCGCCTTTTCATGTCTTTTGAGCGCAATAAATTGTGCCGGGGGAACTCCAAGGGCGGTAATTGCGTTATCCACCCCGGCCCGGGCCAGTTCCAGTGCATGCTCAGATCCCGGGATACTATTGAATACTCTCCAGATGTTTTCATCCTCTTCCAGTAGTTTCAGCGCCATCCATCTCGAACCAAGTGGCATATTGTCACAAGAGGATTCCAGCGCCTTGGAGACTTCCCCGATAACAGTTTCCAAAGGACCATAATCAACGGATACGGTAGCTCTGGCGGATATCGGAATCTCCTCCAGAATTCCGGATATCAATTCCTTTTTCCCTTTTTCCCTGTGGGCTTCTGTAAAAACCACTGGAACACCGAGAACCCGCGAGAGAAGACTGCCATCGATTTCGATAGAATGACTTTTCGCAACATCAGCCATGTTCATATCCAGTAAAAGCGGTACCCCGGTTTCAATTAATTGAAGGGTCAGGTACAAATGCCTGGAAAGATTGGAGGAATCTACCACATTCACGATCCTGTCCGGCCGATGTTCGAGGAGAAAATCTGAGGCCGCACGTTCCTCCTCCGAAAAGGAGGTAAGACTGTACATGCCGGGAAGGTCGACGATCTCCACGGAGAATCCACCGTCATGGGTCAATTTGCCTTTTTTGATATCAACAGTGATCCCGGGGTAGTTCGCAATATGCTGATGAACGCCGGTCAACATTGTAAACACAGAAGATTTCCCACAGTTGGGCTGCCCTGCAAGAGCTACGACCCTCTTTTTTGTCTCCGCAACCTTCATTCAGGCCTTACCTCCACTCCTTCCACTTCTTGCCGCCGGACTGAAACACGACGCCCATCCAGGTTACATTCCATGGGATCTTTAAAGGGAGCGTTCCTGACAACCAGAACCTTTACCCCAGGAAAAAAACCAAGATCCAAAAGTCGCTGCATCCCCCTGGCGTGTTCAACTCCAGAGATTACTCCCCGCTCGCCAGGCTTCATATCCCTGAGCCGCATAAACTTCACCTTCCCTGCAAGTAATATCCGCAAAATCATAAGGAAAAGGAAAAATGTTTTGTTATTTAAACTCTACACAGGACAAAAAAAATTGGCCTTGTTCCGGCCCTGTTTATTCCCTGGAGACGATGATTTTTTCCGCCATGCCTCCTCCAACCGCATAAGATGCGCCCCTGCAGTTGATATGCATCCTTCCTCCATAATTCATCTGAACGGTTATTTCAGATCCCGGTATAAGCCCCATATCGCAACAACGGCGCTGGAGCGACCTTCCTCCCTGGACTGAAATTATCTTTGCCCTGCATCTTGACGGACATTCGTGTAATGAACACATCAATCTGGATTCACCCTTTCGGAAAAGGCTTTGTTTATGTTTAGTAATATAAACTTTATGGAATGTTACACCTCCTCTTTCTACATGTCAATACCCAAGATCACCAGACGCCGGCAATACTCATTGTTTGGTCAGACCCGCCGCGCTTACGGTAAAAGAAACCGTCGCGACCTCCCTGCCATTATTGTCGGTATCGTGCATGCGCAAGTCATATTTCCCTTCACTGGGAGGCGCCTTGAATTCCAGCACCCCTCCGGTCAGATTATTCAAGTAGAGGTAGGAAATATCGTATTTGTCATTTCTGGATTCGTCTCCATGTGGGATGTTTGAGGGGATTATTCCCACCCAGGCGTTTGAGGCAAAGGTCGAAGGGGCGGTAAAGGTCACAACGATCTCCTCGCCGGGAATAAAAACCGTTCTCTCAAGCGTGAGGGATGGTGCAACCGCAGAGCCCTCCCCTGTCACCTGGAAAGAAACAGAGGCAACTTCTCTGCCGTTTTTGTCCGTATCATGCATTCGAAGATCGTAAGACCCGGGGCTGCCCGGAGCGACAAACAAAAGGATTCCCCCGGTCCGGTTCTCAAGATGATGATATTGAAGGTCATACCTGTCATTGATCGATTCGTCGCCGTGGGGTATTTCCGAGGGTATTATCCCCACCCAGGCGTCATACGCGAAATCGGCCAAAGCAGTGAATTCCACACTGATCTGCTCCCCGGGAAGGAAAGATCTCTTTTCAAGATAAATACCCGCATCTTGGGCCACGGCCGAAAAACCGGACAGAACTGTCACAGCAAAACAGACCGCCGCAAAAATCGAAATCTTTTTCAACGCGATCACCCCCTTAAAAATTTTTCTGCTGGTCCAGGCACAGAATGCCTGATATCCCAAAGTCCCCCGGCTCCTTCTGCATTGTATCACCGCTTTTTACGGGTGCGTC
>DAOTIQ010000079.1:0-1388 GCA_035448245.1 Thermovirgaceae bacterium
ATCCCCAAAATTTTTTCGACTTGGGGGGTGACTTGGGGGGTAACTTGGGGGGTGACTTGGGTCTCGGTTTCCGGGTAATGCACTTTGATCCGGAAAATATCACCCTCAACGAGTTCGGGGTCCTTTCCTCCATATGCTTTCCCATATTTCATAAGGTTCCGGACACCGGATCCAAGTTCGTCGGCCCGCCCCAGTTCCCTGAAAAATCTTGCGATCACCGGATTCTTGGGCATTGGCGAGAAATGAGTTGGATCGATCGGACCAAAACCGTGGGGCCTGTTGCTGTTTTCAGTACGAACCAGGCCTCGTTCGATGATCAATTTGGCAGGGAAAGGATTCATATACTCCCTGTGGATGAGAATGTTTGAAGCAACCTCCCGGAAAATCGAGCCGCGAAGGCTGATTCGCTGGTCCCTCTCAAGGAAAAAGGGGTCTGGAAGATGTTTGGCTACAAAGGCCATTATCCTCTCGTAGCTTTCGATCAGGTTGGTTCGCACATCGTCCCGGTCATCGTACCGGTCCAGATCGAATTTGCGAAGGATCAGGTCTGTACGATGGTGGGGCAACGCCGTCAGTATGGTTGTATCATTTCCCAACAAGAGGATACCCGCGAGAGTTATTCCACTTTTACCGCTTACAAGGTCCGTTTGATAAAGTTGGGCGCTCTTGAGAAGATCCATGTCTTCCATCTGAAGCCAGGGATGATCTTTTCGCTGTATGCCAGCCATCTTTCTGGCCCGATCTATAAGATCGGTGCGCAGGTCGGACATTTTTGCATAGGGGAAGATCCTGTTTTCTGAATAGGTTGACTGCTTCCGACGATACAGTTCTGCTACCAGAAGTGTGTTGTCGGTGATGTCCAGATCTCCATCTTCATTCCGATCAAAGATGCGCCCGCTGCATCTATGGACCTGAGAACTCTCAGGAACATATATTCCAAGGATCCGCTTGCCGCCCAATTCCAATTCATCTACGGACAGATAACAGGTCGGGTGGATCTTTTGAGGGTTGTTGATTGAGGTTATGAAATCCTTCTTTATGTGTTCCAGTTTTCCAGGGTCAATGCCTAGAATCTCTCCAGAATCACGGACGCCGAGCAGCAGGGTGCCGCCATTTCGGTTTAAAAAGGCGCAGACGGTTTCGTAAACATTCCTGTTAAGACCGTTGCGGGATTCTTTGAATTCAAGGGCCAATCCTTCCCCCTGATTAATCAGTTTGCGAAGGTTTTCCGTATTTTCCTTCATGTAACCAACCCCTTTTTGAAGGGTTCACGAGTTTTTGTCGTTCACTGTTTACCGTTATCCGCTTACGCAGTTGATCCTGCCTTCCCTGTTGCATGCCTTCCAGGTTTTATGTTTTGCATTCCCGTTCACCGTTGACCGTTGACC
>DAOTIQ010000079.1:1488-6723 GCA_035448245.1 Thermovirgaceae bacterium
CCGTTTACGCCTTTTCAGGTTTCTCCCATACCACCAACGCTTTTTCCTTGGTGAACTTCTCCTCCAGTTTCTGGTACTCCTCGCGGGCAAGGACCAGGGTGCGGATCTTGCGGTCGATGAGTTTTTCGGCCTTTTTTGCCAGTTCCACAAGGTAGGCTTCGTCGACTTCGCCGACGAGGACGAGGTCGATGAGGCCGGAGTCGATGCCACGGGCGTAGTCTCCGGTGACGAAGGCGAGCTCCACGTTCCCCAGGCGCGAGACGACCTGTTCGACAAGCCTGTCGAGGCCCACGGTCTTGGCAACGATGCGCTGGATCTCGGGGAAGAGGGGGTGCTTTTTGTTGGCGTTGTAGAGGATGGTGCGGCCTTCCGCCCTGGAGTCGAGGATGCCGGCCCTGGAGAGGCGGTTGAGCTCCACCCGCACGGCGTTTGTGGACTCGCCGAATTCGTCGGCCAGACCCCGCAGGTATGCGGTGGTGTCGGGGTTGATGAAGAATTTGAGGAGCAGTTTGATGCGTGTTTTTGATGTTACAAAGCTGTCGAGCATGCTACCTCCAGGGGCGTGAGAAGTTAGACGTGAGACGGGAGACGTGAAAGCACAAAAACGTGAGACGCAATAACAAAAACCCAAAACCAGGGCTTCTCACCACAGGCAAACCCAATTGGGGTCAGACCTTGATTTTAACCAATTGCGCTACAAAAACCCAACTGCGCCAACCGTCAACGGTAATAAGGTTCAACACAAAGAGTAAATCGAAAAATTCAAAAGCGTAAACGGTAAACAGTGAACGGTGAACGGTGAACGGTAAAAACAACCGCAGGATCAAGGCAAACCCTTCTCACCACAGAGTACGCAGAGGGTGGGGCCGCAGAGAAGGGCAAGAAATATTTTTGTTAGGATCAAGTGGAAATCCAAACCTTTCCACCGCAGAGGACGAGTTACGAGTTACAAGGTGCCCCAAGCGGAGCGCCAGGGTGCGACTTACAGACCCTATTACGAGTAATTTTATTGCTCATGGAGGATAAAGGCAAGTGCGTAAACGGTAAACTGTCAACGGTGAACGGGAAAAGCCAGAGCCAAACCTTTTCATCCCAGACAAGGTATCGTTGATGGCAAACCGTCGGATCAGTTCCGAATTGCAGAGAATGAGTTGAAAAAAGCATGATCTTCAGGGACAGGAAGTATTGACACACCTTAGCGAGGAACCACGTTGATGCTGTCTTCAAGGTCCTGAAGTGTTTCCAATATCATGCCAAATTCAGGGGCCTCGCCAAATATCATGGTCTTCATCTGCTGGTAATCTAATTCCAGGGTTCTTATCCTTTCCCTGGGAGGTACCAACTTCATCGAACCGGGTTTTGCTGAATCGTACGAGGCCCACCCACAGGGATAGTATTTCTTTTTGAAGGAAACCACTTCTTCCAGCAGGTCTACTCTTTCCAGATAGTTCTGTCTTTTTGAAGAGACAGCCATCCGCATAAGATCATAGTAGTGCCTGGAATAACGTATGGGCTGATCTTTGCGGGCAGGCCTATGGGCCTCCTGATGAAGGATCGTTGCTTTTTCCCAGAAGGTCCTCTTATCACTTATTGCCCTTACGGTGATACGAGGATTAGAAAACAGGTCCGGAAATGCTTCAGCCGCGTAAGGCGTGATGGTGAATTTATCATTAGGCTCCCAACCGGCAAGGGGACCAATTTCCAGGCGTATCCCTGGCCTCAAGTAGGGGTCCCTAAAACTTCGGGGGTAGGTGATCTCGATCACGTCAGGTTCATCATCAGCGATCTTTGTCTGCACTATCTCCCCAAGAGCCTTGCGGACACTATCGTGAAACTCTTCTTTTAGATACTCTCTTGATACTTCGACGCTTTCTTTGTTGAACTTGTCCTGCCCGGTTTTGCTGCGTTGGGCTTCGATAGGGCCCATTTTTTCTTTTAGCATCTCCCAATTCAGTATCAGATCGATATCTTCTGAAAAACGTTCGATCAGGCCAAAGACTTTTGAAAGGGTGGTACCACCTTTGAACATGATCTGTTCACTGACAAGGGGATCTGAGAAAAGGCGGTCCAGCACCCAGCATGTCCAGTAGTCCTTTTCGACAACAATGGGGGCAACCTTCATTTTGGTGGAAGTTTCCCGGCAGAGGTCTTCTAGATCCCGGGCAGAGAACATGTCAAGATGCGGCATTATGTTCCTCCCTGCAGATCTTTCGGATAGCGTCGTAGATCCACTTGGTAACGTTTCGAGTATCCTCAAGGACTTTTCTCCTCATCCCTTCCGGGAGCCATGCCCTAATTTTTTCTATAGCCCTGTCGTCTATAGCATTTGGACCAAGGGCCCTCAGTCCCTGAACGACAAGAACGCTTTCGGAGCATCTGAAGGATGCTTCTTTCACGGCAACTTTTCGGAAAGAAATTTCCGTACCCCCGATCCGGAATTTCCGGTATGGACCATCGGAAAGATATTCGTACCTGGCGGGGACCTGGGTGGATATCCCCATCATGTTGAGAATGACGTTTCCGTTCGGGATTATCCGCCACCCGAATTTCCTGGCCAGGGCATGGGCAGCCTGGTCGATGTCAGGGCTCAGGTTTGACTGGAGAAGGTTACTGTACCTGGGAAGATCGTAAAGTCCACGAGCCACCCTTCGGATTTTGCCCTGTTTTTCCAGCCTGTGAAGGGTCACATGAACGGCTTCCGAGGAACCAAGCCTTGACAGGTCTTTGGGAGAAAAGATCCAGCCTCTGCCCTTTTTATTTATTTGATCTTTTATTGCCCTGGTTATGTTTTCAGCCATTTTTGCCACTCCTTTTGTAAGTATTATTATACAATTTTTATTACATATGGCAAGAGAGAGCAGGAGGGCAAGTTTGAAGGGTGAAGGAAGACCTGAAACAAGGAGGCAGGCGTCAGGCAGCAGGCGACAGGAAATTCAAAACCAAAACCTTTTTTCACCGCAGGGGACGCAGACGCAGCCCCTCATTGAAACGCTTCGGGAGGCTTTGCTCTGCCCTAGCTGGCGTACCGCCAGCGTAGGGTAGAAGAGCTATTTTTTAGGTAAGCCAAGGCAAAGACCTAAAAATATTTGCACCACAGACAATGCACCTCGTTGGATCACCCCCCTCGTTAATGCACCTCCCTCGTTACAGCACCTCGGGACCTTGTCGGGACTATGTCGGCAGGCTTCGCTCTGACCTGGCCGGCATGCTGTCGGCGTAGGGTAGGGCGCAAAGTAAAGGCAAAAGCAAGGCTTCAGTAGGCGGGAAGAGCAGGATCCGTATATCGTGAATCGTGGATTGTCATTCTGAGGAATGAAATGACGAAGCGGAACGTCCGCCCACCGGCGGGAATCTGGTCCTGGTTTCAATGCAAAACCAGATCCCTCGTTTTCGCTCGGGATGACAACAGAGGCAAATGCAGATCTCCGCCGGTGAGCGGGATTCGAGATGGCAACAAAGACAGGGACCTGAACGTAGAATCGGACCAGATATTGAGTCTCAAGCGCCCTGATGACCATGTTTTTCGGCATTTCCCAGCAGATAAAGAAATGCATAGGCCGGGATCTTCACAAGACTCTTGCCACCCGGCAGGGGTTGGATGCCGTAGTCGTTCTCGTTCTTTGTCACCACGATGGAGGCAACAGCCCTGTCGGCCATTACCTTGATAGCATCATTCCCGGCTATGGCAGGATCATCGCGATATTTGACCTCCACAAGTATTTTCCCGCCCGGGAAGTCGACCACTATGTCGATCTCCTTGCCTTTTTGCCCGTCACGATAGTATCCGACCCTGGTAAGGTTTTTGTAATAGAAAGAGGCCAGATGTTTGAATACGGCCGTTTCGGCCATGATCCCCATTTCTTCGGAATCGGCAAGGATGTCGCTTTTCATCAGTATGGCGTTGCGTATGGCGGCATCGGCGATGTATATCTTGGACCTGGATTTCAGTATCTTTTTCCCCGTCAGTGCCACAGGATCGCTCCTGTAGATAAGATTGGCACTTTCAAGGTAACGCAGGTAGTTTTCCACAGTTGTTCGGCTTACGCCACCAAGTTCTTTGGATATTGCATCTACCGAGATGATATTCGAGGAATAGAGGCAAAGATAGATGAAGATCTTCTCCAGCTCCGCCACATTCCTTATGTTGAAAAGGGAGGGGATGTCACGCTTGAGGACCTTGTCCACCACATCATCCCTCATCACCTGTTGGGCAAGATAGTCGTCGCTGGAAAGGACCAATTCAGGGAACCCCCCGACCAGGAGGTAGCGGTGAAAGTGCTTCTGCAGGCCGGAAAGTTTTACGAAGATCTCCGACATTTCCCTTCTGTCAATTCCTGACAGCCCTGTGGGGCGGATATCGGGGGGGAGCACCGGGCGCTCTTTAGCCTGCAGCAGTTCACAGTATTCAAAGAAGGAGAGGGTTGGGACCTTTAGGACTATCCATCGACCAACGCCGCTTTCGGCGGCTTTCTCCGCCAGAACCGGGCTGGTTGAACCGGTTGCCACGATCCGGGCCTGGCCCTGTGTATCGTAAATGGTTTTTATCCAGCGATCCCAGTCGTCCGCGTACTGGACTTCGTCAAACAGGTAATAAACATCGTCATCCCCGTAAATATTCTGACGGAAACAGCCAAGTATTTCGCTCATGTTCGAGAGTTTCAGCATTGGGTGATCCAGGGAGACAAAAAGGATCCGCCTTGGGTCGATCCTTTTCTGCAACAGATCGTCGACGGTCTGGTAAAGAATTGTAGTTTTCCCGACCCTTCGAGCACCCGTAAGCACTACAGCCCTGCGTATATCGGGGTGGTGGAGGTATTTCTGGACCTCGGACCAGGCAAAGCGTTTGAACCCTTTGCGGAAATGCTGGGGAATCGAACCTGTGCTCCACCAGGGGTTGAAAGCGGACAGGACCCTCAGGATATTCTCTGAGCTTGTTATTGGCATAGTCTTCACCACCAAATGTCTTTATTAGGGCCTTAAAATGCATATTTTGTGTTATTTATGTATATCATACTTTACACTTTATCCACGGGAAATGCAAGGACCTTTAATTCAACTGCGTCAACGGTAAACGGAAAAGCCCAAGACAGAAAAGCAGACAGTAGGGGGCAGAAAGAAAAACAAACCTGAAAATGCGTGAGAAGTGAGAGGTTAGATGTAAACCCGGGGAGACAGGAGTCAGGCGGCAGGAGGCAGGAAAGGCAAGATCAAGAACGAGGCGAAGGGGCGGAAACA
>DAOTIQ010000080.1:0-6635 GCA_035448245.1 Thermovirgaceae bacterium
GGTGTTCCTTTCGGACCCCCGTAACCTGTCATGCCACCGGGTAATAGGAAGTGACGGAAGCATGACAGGTTACGGGGGTCCGAAAGGAACACCACTTAAAAAAAGAATCCTTGCCTACGAGAAAAAATTACAGAAATGATCCAGGCTAGGTAAGCCGTCAAAAATTGACGGCAACCGGAAAATCTAAACCATAATCCAGCGATGAAAAAATGGCCGGAGCCAAAAAGCTCCGGCCATTTTTGTTCTGGTTTTCCTGACTCCTTGATGTCTTACGCCTTCTTGTTTTAATTTTCTAGATCCTGATCATCTCGTTTCCGTAGAGCGTATGCCAGAGATTGTTGTAGATCTCGCCTTTAGGTACCTCTTTTGCTGCATAACCCTCTGCTATGGCAGCCTGTCCTACCGCTTCAGCGACCCTTGGAGCTGATTCGTCGCAGAAGACGTCGGGCATTATTTTCCCCGGGCCGAGTCTTCTTCTGTCTACCACATCCGCCAGAGCCCTTGCGGCTGCGAGGAGCATGTTATGATTAAGCAGTGTGGCTCGCACATCCAGAAGACCTCTCATGATACCCGGAGAAGAAAGGGTGTTCGGCATGGCGTTGGGGCAGTTGGCAAGGCCAGTCGCGACGATCCCGGCCCCTGCCGCCCAGGCTTCCTCCGGGATGATTTCAGGTTCGGGCAATGCCATCGCCATTATCACGGGACCCTTTGCCATTTTTTTAATGTATTCCGCCGGGAATACTCCTCCCTTTGAAAGGCCGATGAAAACTTCCGCTCCCTCCAGGGCTTCCTTGAGGCCACCCTTGATACTTTCAGGGTTTGTTTTTTCGGAAAGTTCCTGCTGAATGTGATTCATTTTCTGGTTATCGGGGTTCAGGATACCCGAACTGTTAAGAACGACGACGTTCCTGGCCCCCGCCCGGAGGAGAAGCTCGGATGTCGCTATTCCCGCTGCCCCCGCTCCGTTGACGACAACCTTGACATCCTCAAGTTTCTTACCCTGGACTTCCATGGCGTTCCATATGCCTGCAAGAATAATGACCGCGGTGCCGTGCTGATCGTCGCAAAGAACGGGGATGTTGATCTTGCTCCGGAGTTCCCTGACTATGGTAAATGTTTTGGGGCTTGCCACGTCCTCTATGTTTATGCCCCCCAGAGTGGGGGCCATGAGAGTGCAGAAATGAATAATATCATCTGTGTCCTGCGTATCCAGGCAGACCGGTATGGCGTTTACGTCACCGAACAGTTTGAACAGAAGACATTTGCCCTCCATGACGGGGAGGGCTGCGTGAGGCCCGACGTTCCCCAGACCCAGAACGGCGCTTCCATCCGTTATTACGGCTATCCTGTTGCCCCTGCCCGTATACTCGTAACTCATCCCCTCGTCTTGCTGGATCTCAAGAGCTGGAGGTACGCTTCCAGGGATGTAGGCCAGGGCAAGGTCCTCTTCGTTGTGGATACTGATGGTTGGGTAAATCTTGATCTTCCCCCGGGCTTTCCGATGAAGTTCCATTGCTCTTGTTCTGTCTATCGGCATAATATTACCTCCCAGATCCGGCCCGTGTGGCCGTTCATTCCTTGAAAAACGGAAGCATGGCCTTGAACTCTGTGGTCCCTGCCCTGCCCAACATCTGGTATACCAGTGTTTCGACGGGGACCACAAGTGCCCCTGCCGAGGCCATGGCGTCGCATGCCAGCCTGTGGTGTTCAGGGTTCCGGCTGGAGCAACCATCGGCAGCCACGGCCACCCTGAGATCTGTAGCAAGGAGGTCCATTACTGTCCCAAGGACGCAAATATGGGTCTCGACCCCGGCAACGATGATCTGGTCTCTGCCCTCCATCCTCAGGAAACTATCAAATCCTTCTTCCATGCAGCATGAGAAATGGATCTTTTCTGTCCTGGCACTTCCTTTCGGGAAATTATCAGCAATACTGCTGACGGTTGAACCCAGTCCGCGGGGGTAGTGCTCAGTGTATTTAACCGGGACATTCATGATCCCGCACGCATTGAGCAGGATGATCGAGTTTCTGGAAACAGTTTCGTGGGAGGAGACCGCTGGCAGCATTTTTTCCTGGAGATCTATCAGGAGGAGCTGTGCGCGGGCAGGTTCGATCCTGAAAGGTTTCATGCGAAAGCACCCCGTTTCCTTTAGTTATTCGAGCTTTGAGGTTATTATAGGGCAAACAGTGCTGTTCATGTTCCGTGTAGAAACGGGAAAAATGTGTTATGCTCTGAAAAAATAGAGAGCCCCGGGGAGGTGTGTTTCATGGGCAAAAAGGATCCGGGCAAGGATCACGAAGGAGAGAACTACGATATGAGCGGAGATTGGACCGTAGGGGACATTCTTCGAGCCATGTCCGGAAGGGACTGTCCCGATTATGTGGAGAGAATGGCGTCCCAGATCCGGGAGTGGATGGTTGCAGCGCTGTCCGGAGAAAACGATCTTCCCGCGGAAGATTTTCTTTTCGGTTTCGGGGACAGAAAGCAGGGAGACCCTGAGGCACTCCTCTCCCAGCTGGAGTGGGTGGATGATCACGCTGATATTCTTCCGGCGACTACGGAGCCCATAGGACACGAAGATGCCGTTGTCCTTTGCCTTGGGCCGGTTGATTTCGACGAGGGGATGCGTATGGCTATCGATTACGCGGCCCTTTTCGGAAGGGACCACTGCAAGAGGGTCTGGATGATCAGCGACAGCTGGGTCATCGGCGAGGTGGTCCGTTACGTCCAGCATTTCACTGCCCTCGCATCGCACGGCGTCGAGCTGAGGTTCATCATGGTCACACCCTGGGGATGGACGGAGATACCTATCGCCCTGGAGGAGGGCGAACCCGGGAGGCTTCGCTGGGAATCCAGGCAGAAAACAGGCCAGAACAACTCATTCAGAAAAAACCGTCACGACGAATCTCACTCCTGACATCCTTAACGGCAAAAAAAAGGGGCCGGTCCTTCAGGACCGGCCCCTTTTTGCGTGTTCTCAGCCTCCGCTGATCATGTGGATCACCTGAACTTTCGAGCCATCGGGAACCCGGGTCGTGTCGAACTTGTCCCTGGGTACAGCAACATCGTCTATCCATACGGACAGAAGCGGGAAAACGTACCTTTTGTAATCCAGGATATCCCGGATCGTCATTCCGTCACTCCAGTCCATTGGCTCCCCGTTGACCGTTATCATCGGTTCAGTCCTTCCACTGATCCTCCGGCTTAGCATATTTTTCGACAACGGCTACTACCTCGGGAATATCCATCCCGAGTTCCTTCAGTTTCTTTACGGTGGGTATGCCGTTCTTGTCCCAACCGCGGCGTTTGTAAACAGTATCGACAAGGACTTCCCACTGCTCCCTGCGGATCTTCTGAAGTTTGTCGCACTTCTCCTGGGAGGAAAGCCCTGCGGGATCCACTCCGCCTGCTTTCAGTTCGTTGTCGTAGTACTCGGTCCTTGCTTCCCACTCATCGGCCCAGACCGGTCCAAGTGCCCTGTCGGGGATGTTGTGGAATTTCCTCGTACCTTTTCCAAGCCTCAACTGGAAGACCCTCTGGAAGTTGTAGACGCGCTCGGCCTGGTGGATCAGGTCTTCTTTTGTGATGTTCTGGCCGGTGACGGCGTTGAATATTTCCACGTAGTTCTGGACGTGCTCAGGTACCCTGGCAGCTTCCTGAGGGGGATACTTGGTGGCGTTGTCGGCCGGTTCGATATCGTTCCAGGGCAGTTTGCACAGACCCACCAGCGAGAACCAGGTCCTGAAGTTGGGGAAGTAGTGGAGTGCCTCTGCCTTGTCCTCGAAGGTTGGAAGCTGCTTGTTGACCCTGTCCATGAAGATCAGCCATGCCTCGTCGTGCTGCGGGCCCTTAAGGGTGAGGAAAAATCCGCCCCACTGTGCGACAGATTCCTTCGGCACGTACTCGGAGACCTCGATACCCTGGCCCTCCATACCGATTCTCTCCATGATATTTTTGTCGGCGCCGTACTTCTCGGCGAAGAGGTCCTTCATTCGGTGGATACCCTGGCCGACGGTTACGGCAAAATCATCCTTGCCCTCGGCCATACGGTGAATAAGCTCCATGATATCGTCCTTGTTGCCGAATTTGAGTTCAAGACCGTTGGTATGCTTCTTGTTGATCAGCCCCATTTCGAAGCACTCGCAGACAAAAGCAATGCCTGTACCTGCGGAGATAGTATCAAAACCATAGTGGTCAGCGTAGAAGTTTGTCTCTATCGTCCATGCCGGGTCATAGACGCCGACATTGGGGCCGAAACTTGCCGCTGTCTCGTACTCCGGGCCGTCGACTGAGACTTTTGTTCCCTTCAGGGGACCAGTTTTAAGTTCGTAGCCGTCGACTGCCTTTGCGCATGCCATGGAGCAGCCGTACCAGCATCCGTCTGAAATCCCCTGGGTATAAAGTTTTTCGTAGACTTTGGAGTGGATTTTGTCGGCGTCGGGGTGCTGGCCAAACTTGTAGTTCATTGTTGGAAGAAGGTGGTACTCGTTCATGATCTCATTGAGATGGGCTGTTCCGGCTGTACGCATTCTGCACTGCTTGGAATCGAGGGTGATGATCTCCTTGTGCAGTTTTGCCCCCAGCCTTGTGAGGGTGTCGACATCGGCAGGGTTGTTCGCGGTGCCTGAAAGATCGTGTGTTTTCACGACCAGGGCAACGATCTTCTTGTCTCTGAGTATGGAGCCGCCGCCGCCTCTACCTGCCTGCTTGAGTCTCGGGATCTTGCGGTGGGTATCCCAGAAACTGCTGTTCAGGCAGCCCCAGAAAGTGTGTTCCGCGGATTTGCCGGAAGATACTACAGATACGAACCGGCGGTCATTGATGTCGTTGGGGTCACCGTAATATTCATGAAGAGCGTCGGTCACCGTGTAGGCGTTTACATCATCGAAGGGAGACTCCAGGATCTGGACCTTCCCGGCGTCTGCGTCAACGACCACGACGACATCCTTCTTTGCCTTGCCCTGGATCTCTATGGCGTCCCAGCCCGCAAACTTGAGCAGTGGGCCGAAGTGTCCACCCGCGTTGCTGTCATAGGTCTGATTTGTGAGAGGAGAGACAAACACGGCATAAAACTTCCCCATTCCCGGGTACTGGGTCACTCCGCAGAGCGGCCCGCCGGAGATGACGATCTCGTTCTCGGGATCGTTCCACTTTGTGGTGTCCTTGACGGAATCCCATAACAGTTTAAGCCCGAATCCCCTGCCTCCGGTGAACTTGTGCTTCATGTCCTCGGATACATCTTTTGATTCGAAGGACATGTCACCCACGTTGACCTTCAGGGTCTTGCCGGTATAGCCCCTGAAAGGTTTTGCCGGGTCGTAGGACCATTCGGCAAGAACTTTCATTTTCTCCATTACCTGTTCCCCCCCTGAAAAAGTTTGCTAGAACACGATAAATCCTGCTGCAGATACTGGGATTTCTCCATTGTACGCAGAATATAGGATCCGATATCAATATTATCATGATTGTGCCTGGAGTATCAATCTCTTTTATCGTTGACGGCCTGCTCCGTAAAGTGCTACAATGCCCGTCGTTCGGGGCGTAGCGCAGCCTGGTTAGCGCGCCTGCTTCGGGAGTAGGAGGTCGGAGGTTCAAATCCTCTCGCCCCGACCAGCAAGAGGTGACGGGATCCCGTTTTAATGCGGGGTCCCTTTTTTGTAGCGCCGGCAAGATCTGGCGGTTTGAGCCTGACAAAACCGGAGTCTGACGAAAGTTGACTAATAAGAACATCGGTCCTATAATGACCGTTGCGGAGGAGAAGCATGGACGGTTCTGTTGTAGCGAGAAACCGCAAGGCCCGGCATGACTATTTTATACTCGAGACGATCGAGGCCGGGATAGCCCTTACCGGGACGGAGATCAAATCCGTCCGCGCGGGGAAAGTCAATCTGAAAGACGGTTACGCCAGGGTTCAGGGTTCCGAGGTATGGCTCTATAACGTCCATGTATCTCCCTACGAGCAGGGAACATATTACAACCACGAGCCGCTCAGGCCCAGAAGGCTTCTGCTCAACGCGGCGGAGATACGGAAACTGGGATCCCAGACGAGGGAGAAAGGTCTTACCATAGTTCCTCTCTCCATGTACATCAAGCAGAAAAGATGGGCAAAGGTCGAACTGGCCCTCGTCAAGGGAAAGACCGGCTACGACAAGCGGGAGACCATAGCGGAGCGCGACGCAAAAAGGGACATCGACAAGGCGATGAAGGAAAAAAGGCAAAATGATTTTTGACAAATGAATATGGGGGCGACAGGTCTCGACGGCAGGATGGAGGGTTCCGGGCAGCGTGCCGAGTTGCCGAAACTCGAAAAACACGGCGCAAACAATAATTGCCAACGATAACTACGCACTGGCCGCTTAAGTAGCGACCCGTTCCTCGGGGTTTCCGTCGCCAGGATCCCGATGTGAACGTCACAAATGGTGACTGCTCCTCGCGCTTCGTTCTCGCGCGTGAGGTCAAGCCTCAGAGAACTCGGGTAAGGGTATCCCGTCTCCGGGAGACCCGAGCCGACACTAAAGCGGAGACTGCGCACGGAGAAACCCGCAGCTGGCCCCTGTCGGACCGGGGTTCGATTCCCCGCGCCTCCACCATTTGAAAAAAGACAACCCGTCTCTCCGGGGTCATTCTCCGGGGT
>DAOTIQ010000081.1:0-6595 GCA_035448245.1 Thermovirgaceae bacterium
CCCTGTTCGCGTATGTGTCGGGGTCGACGTTCTTGAGATATTCCGTTCCGTATATCGAGCCGTCCAGGTTACGGAAGGCGGAGAGGATGGAGTCCCCAACAACGGCGAAGGTCCCAACCAGGGTCCCAAGATCGGAGTTGTCGGATTTCCATGTGGTGGAATCGCTCCCCCGGGGGAAGGGTTCTATAAGGTAATTGTTCTCTATTCTTACGGGAGCCTCCCCCTCGATCTCCATGAACCCCGAGTTGATCCAGTGGTCCTCCTCGTGGGAAATAACGGTTTTACCAGAAAAAAGCATGGTGTTACCGTTACCGTCCCTCAGGAACCCGGAGGCCGTCCATATACCCTCTTCGAAGAGAAAACGGTGACCCATTTTCTTGATGTAAGTTTTGTCCGACAAAAAAGTTCCTCCGTCCCGGTTATTTTCGTGATTTGCCTTATGGTCTCAGTTGGCTCCTGTCTGCAGCTCCAGGCAGGGGCTTTCAGGCTCCAGCATCTTCATCGAGGTTTTCCCCCCGCAATGTTTTTCTACAAGATCCACCAGTTCGTCCGCGGCCTGCCTGTGAACCGCCCCGTCCACGGGGGGCATGGCGTCCAGGTTGATGGCGACGAACCGCGTCTGCGGAGTTATCTTGCTGGGGTCGCCGTTCTTCCAGCACCAGCCGCGGCAGAAGACGCTTCCGTTTCCGGTGTCGTGCAGGATGATCTCCCCCGGCGCAGGGTTCTCCACGGCCTCCGGGTTGCCAAGGTGGGCAAAGACCTCGTCGCCATTTGCAGGGCCCAGGCGGACATCGCCTGTAACGCACCCAAGGTCGTCCCCTCCGCAGGGGATCCGATACTTCAGGCTGATGATGTTGAATATCGCCACGAGCCTGTTGATGAATGGGAGGTCCTTCCCCGCACAGGTACGCTTGATAAGGTTCGCGATCGAAGGAGGGAACTTGTTGGGGTTCAGCCCCATATCCTCGAAGACCTTCCGCCACGAAGCGATCAGCGGGTACTCCTTGAAGTTCTCCAGGTCAGGGTCCTGCCGGACTTCAGCCTCGGCCTCCTTTAGAAGGGCCAGGAGAGCGGTGTCTTCCTCCGCATTGTCCAGGTCCCTCCCGATCACGACGATGCGCCGGTAATCCGGGTACTTTTGAAAAACTTCCTGTGCGATCTTGATCTTCAACGATGAACATCTCCTTTCGCGGATCCTGACGACATATATAATAACAGGACAACATTCAGGGAGGGCATTTGCCATGGACGGACAGCAGCAGGGCAGACCCCGGAAGGCTCTTTATTTCTTCTGCGTAGGGAAAGGGTACGATCACGTCTCGCGGCTGGCCTTCGAGAGGGTCCGGGAGATATTCAGCCCCCGCGAGCTTGGCATAGAAGTCGACGGCTATCCTGTAATGGAGCACATCGACGGACACGGGAACAGCTTCTGCTTCATGCGGCAGGATATGCTTGTCAGCTACGACTTCCGGCGACATCTTCCGGTTTTGAGGGAGCATTTCCTCGATTTCGACCTTGCCGCGGAGGTCAACTGGCACGAGGGGGCCAACGCGCCGGACAAGGTGCTGACGGTCCACACAATAGGGGATGTCGACGCCGGAATATTCCCTCCCGCCGATGCCCGCTTCATGCGGAACCTTCTTCATTCCCTCGAAAAGAACCGCAGCGATGCCAGGCTGGATGACTTTACGGTCGTTACCGAGGCCACCCACTGGACCGGGACATTCAGGGACCAAAACCCCGAAGACCTTATGCAGTTCCCTATCCCGATGCTGGATATAGAGATAGGCAGTACCCTGGCAAGCTGGGAAAACGCGGAAGCTGTAGAAGTCCTTGCGCGAAGCCTGGCAAGTCCTTTTTCAAGTGAGGAACCTCTTAAGAACGTCATCTGCGTCGGCGGTGTGCACTTCGAGCACTCCTTCTCCGAAGCGGCGATGAACGTCGATCATCCGTTCGGCATAAGCCATATACTGCCCAACCAGTGGATAGTATCTGGAGGCTACGGATCGGAAGACGGTTACGCAAAACTCCGGAAAGCTGCCCAGAGCATCCGTGGAGGCGTCCGTGCGGTCGTCTATCACGAGGGGATAAAGTCTGCCTACCGCGACCAGTGCCGCAGACTCGGCGAGGAGCTTGGTGTCCCCGTTCTCAAGCACAAAGCGCTCCGCAGGCCCGCCGACCTCGAATGGTTGAAAAAATAAGGGATTTTGTCCGATATTTACTTCAGCAGAGGAAGCCCAGGCTTTCCAGTGGCCGGCTCATTCCATCCAGGTTCGCGGAGGGGTAGAATATCAGCTTTTCTGCGGCTTCGATGCCCTTGAACTGGCTGGGTCCCTTTCCTCTGCCCCCGATCTCGATAACCAGATCTCCATTGTCGTTCGGGATCAGGTAGTCCGGTGTTTTTGCGCCCCGTCTCGTTTTGAGGTAGTGGAATGGTATCCCGGCTGCTCTCATCATCCCGGCAAAAAAATCCTCCCTCAAAGGGCCGATGCAATCCTCCATATCCCGGTACAGCAGGCGGTAGGGCAGAGCCATCAATATCTTCGGCTCCTTCAGTACGTTGGTGCCCCTGGGAAATACCTGGTGGATTATAAAGGCCTTTTCAAGAAGCTCCATGTACTGGGCTGCCTTGTATTTTGTTACCCCCACGTTTCGTGAAATGCTCGAGTAATTAATTCCGTCCACTTCCGATCGGCCTATGAAACCGAGTGTTTTCTCAAGCAGTTCGATCTCGTCCACCTGTATTTTGGCGATCCCCGGAATATCCCCTGAAATGACTTTCTTTACGATGTCCTTCAGAAGGGGCAGGGGATCCGGTTCATCGAGGGCAAAGGGGAGCACGCCGCCTTTGAGGTATTCATCAAAGAGATTTGCGTGTCGCAGAGGAACGGATAGCCCGCGTTTTTTTACTATGTCTTCAATTGAGAGTTCGGAGAGGTGTTCTCCCGTTTTAAAAAAGATAAATTCGCGGAAAGAAAACGGATAGAGCTGTCTTATGCTGATCCTTCTGGAAAGATCGTAGGATGATCTGAATATGGAAAGTGAGACGGAACTGGCGAAAATGACTCTGACATCGAGAAAATCGTAGATCCTTTTGAGCAGCTCGTCATACTCCTTGCAGCAGTGGACCTCGTCCAGCAGAAGATGAGTAAAGCCGAGATCCATGTTCAGTTTTTTCGCCAGTTCAAACAGATCACCGTCTTTGTTAGTATCGAGGGAGAGATAAAAGGCGTTTTCGTTTTTGTGGGCATACTGCCGGAGCAGCACCGTCTTGCCGGCTCCCCTGGGCCCGGCTATTCCTATGAAGTGCTTCCCGCCTGATCCAAGCAGGTCCTGGAGCAGAGGTCTGTGCTTTTCGTACCTGCCCCCCTCGTTCTTTGCAAGCCGATGCAGTTCAAGAAGCTCCGTCAGCGACGCCACGCGATCACCCCTCACGACATTCCGCACAATGATTTTACAGAATGATAGACATTTTGTAAAATCATTTGACAAGATGCACGTATTAAGGCATGCGATCTTCCTCCGTTCATCGTTTTTACCGATATTGAAACAACCCATAGGGTCAGGGCTTGAACCTAACCTTATGTATACATGTAGGCAGGTCCGAAGGCTTTGTGCTATTTAGAGGTCCAGCAAAAACTTCCATGCGGGAGTGATCTTTATGTTTCCGCCTGCGATTTGGCCTTCCTCGTAACGGGTTACTATGATGCCGCTGTTTACTCCCAGTTCAGCCATTGCTTCGGCGAGAGCATCGGTCTCTCTTTTGCGTGTTGACTGCTCGGCCAGGGATTCGGAAACCTGTACAAGCATTTGTTCCTTGCCTCGCAAGGGGACGATAAAATCAACCTCACGGCCGGTTTTGGTCCTATAGTAAAAAATTTCCGGATAAACCCTTCGAAGTGCCGTAAAAACGAGGTTTTCCAGAAGATGCCCCGAGTTGACCAGAATCCCGGATGAAACGGACGATACCATGGCGTGATCTACGCAGTAGATTTTCTTGGGGTTGGCGTTGCTGCGCGTAAACGATGCGTCGAAAATCCTGACGGTAAAGAGAAAATACGCATCCTCGAACCAATCCAGGTAGTCGCCAACGACCGATTTAGGAGCTTTATATCCAAGCGACTTGAGAAAACCCGTAAGGCCGTTGATTGAATAAAGAGAGCCTATGTTGTCCACCAGCCGATGGGCAAGATCCTTCAGCGCTTTCGGATGTGAAATATCGTGGCGTTCTATGAGATCCCGAAAAAGGATCGTGTTGAAGTACTCCTGGTGGATTTTGATCCGCAAGTCTGGTCCAAGTCCGGCAACCTCGGGAAACCCGCCCGTATCCCAATATTCATCAAAGGCTTTTTGAACAAGAAGACGTTTTCTGGTTGGAAACGGACCTGACCTGTCCATCCCCTTGTAGTCCAGAAATTCGGCGAACGAGAAAGGAAACATCTCCCATGCAAGAGCCCGTCCCCGCATTTGAGTGGCTATCTCTCTTGAAAGCATCCTGGCGGAAGAACCCGTAAGATAGACTTCGCACTTTTCCGTGCGCATCAGGCGGTCTACGAACGATTCCCAATGGGGAACCGCCTGTATCTCGTCGAAAAAACAGTAGATCTTTTCGGTGTTCTTTTTTTCCGGGAAGATCGAATAATATGCCTCGGTGACAAGACCCAGATTGTCCTGACGGAGAGAATGAAGGCGGTCATCGAAAAAGTTCAGGTAGAGGATGTTTTCCATGGGAATTCCACTCTCGGTGAGATGCTTTATAACCTGAAACATATAGGTTGATTTTCCGCTTCGCCTTACCCCTATGCATACTGCGGCTTTTCCGCGAACAGCCTCGATGCTAAGATGCCGGGGTACTCCCGTTTCAGGCAATGTTTCCTGAAAATCCAGAATGAGGGATCTTATAGTCTCAAGCATCTTGTCACCCCACCGGTAAAACTTATTGCCAATATTGGCTCAGTCTGGTAATAAGTATTACCGATTATGCGATCAGTGTCAACAGGGTTGCGGCTTTTGTCGTGCGGTTATCCCTCCGTGACATTCCGTAAAATTATTTTCCAGAATGATAGGCATTTTGTAAAATCATTGGACAAGATGCAAGATTGATAAAAATGATTACAGAAACCCGTAGCCCTCCATGGAAAAATCCTGTTAACTTATAGTCCCATTTGACGACCCCCCCCCCGTGTTTTAATACAAAAGCAAGCACTCAACATATCCTATCGTTAATCCTGTACCCCATTTATTCCCTCCACCAAAAAGTGCTGCAGAAGGTCTCCATTCACGGAAAGAAAAAAAGAAGAGGGAGATGTTGGGACGGGTTTGAAAAACCCGCTCTGGCAGAAGGGTTTTGGAAAGACAGAGTTTCACCACGGATACCCCGTAAGGGGGCAACTCGAAAAAACCCTCTATAAGGGAAAAGGAAGGAGATAACAATGAAGAAGAGAGTTAGCGTTGTTCTTGCAACGCTCCTGGTCGCACTTTTCGTTATACTTTCCGGAGAAGCAAGTGCGGAATTATGGGTGGATACATTTCTAACTGATTTTTGGACACAGCAAAACATCGGACCCCAGCTCTCAGGCATTCAACCAGGGGGTACAACTGGTCAAGTTTTAACAAAGATCGATGGAACAGACTATTTCACGGAGTGGACCACTCTTTACGACTGGGAACCACGAGTGGGATCACTTGAGAATACTGTCGCTGATCATGGCAGAAGGCTAAGCGATCTCGAAGAAACGCAATATGTCTTCGGGCTGAATCTCCGGCTTTTTGATTCAAGAAAAGTGAGTTGGAACGTCTTCGCGAACTACTCGGCAAACCGCTCGAAGGTGGACCGGTGCGGAATAAATCTTACCCTGAAGCTCGGCAAATCATACGAGGAAAAATTGATTGAAAAACTTGGCAGGGAAAACGCTGAGATGCGTGCCGAACTTGAGGAGATTAAAAACAAACTCGGAATCCAATAGTGCCTGGTGCTTTCCTTTTGGGATCCCCATTCCCGGAAAAAAAAGAAGAGGGAGATGTCGGGACGGGTTTGAAAAACCCGCGCTGGCAGAAGGGTTTTGGAAAGGCAGAGTTTAACCACGGATACCCCGACACGGATACCCCGTAAGGGGGGCAACTCGAAATAACCCTCTATAAGGGAAAAGGAAGGAGAAAACAATGAAGAAGAGAGTGAGCGTAATTTTTGCAACGCTCCTGGTCGCACTTTTCGTTATACTTTCCGGAGAAGCAAGCGCGGAAGATGGGTTATGGGTCTTTACTAGCGACACGGCAACAGGGGCAGCAAGTGTTTTTGATATATCTGATATATCTCCTCAAATTGGAGCAATCCGATATGGAGGAAAAGCAGGACAGGTACTGACGAAGACAAATGACGAAGATTTCTGGACTGATTGGATGGATGTTTACGATTGGTCTCCTCGCGTGGGAGCTCTTGAGTCAGCTGTTGCTGGCCACGACAGAAGAATAAGCGATCTCGAGGAGACGCAGTACGTCTTCGGGCTGAACATGAGGGTTTTTGATTCCCGAAAAATGAGTTGGAACGTCTTCGCGAACTACTCCGCCAACCGCTCCAAACTGGACCGGGTCGGAG
>DAOTIQ010000082.1:0-6445 GCA_035448245.1 Thermovirgaceae bacterium
GATACTCTCGGCCCTTGCGGGGGATATAATCCTGATGCACATGAACAGGCCCGAGGGCGGCACCGCAGAAGGGGTAACATCGGCCGTACCGGTCCTGAAGGAGAGGGGCTTCTCCTTCGTCAGGCTCTCGGAGGTACTTAAATAACAGGGAAGGAATAATGATTGCCATGGATACAGCCCTTACAGGAACATCCCTTCTGATCTACGGTATGGTGCTGGGGATCTCCATAGCCGCGCCTGTCGGCCCCATAGGTGTACTCTGCATTCGGCGGACCCTTGCCGCAGGCCTTCTCCCCGGCCTTGCGACCGGCCTTGGAGCAGCCGTCGCTGACGGGCTTTACGGAGCCGTGGCGGCTTTCGGCATAGCGTCCGTCGCCAACCTTCTTATGGCTGTCAATCTCTGGCTACGGCTTGCCGGGGGAACCTTCCTTCTCTGGCTGGGCCTCAGAACCGTTTCCAGAAAACCGGAAGATCCTCTTCAGGAGATTCCGCAGGACCCCGGAGGCTTTTCTCTTGCGACAGATTTTGCTTCCACTTTTGTTCTTACCCTGGCCAACCCCATGACGATTATTTCGTTTTCGGCCATTTTCATGGGTCTGGGAAAAGACATCGCAACGGCAGGGGCAACAGGACCTCTTCTCCTAGTTATGGGCGTTTTTTCCGGTTCCGCGCTATGGTGGCTTGGACTAAGTTCGTTTTTCTCCCTTTTCAGGAAAAAAATGACCCCGACAGCCATGAAATGGGTCAACAGGGTTTCAGGGTCTGTTATTGTCCTTTTCGGGGCTATAGTTCTCCTTGACGCCATCATTTGATAACCCCCCTTCCCGCAAGACAGATTGAATTGCCCGGGGGGTTCCATTTTTTTGAACCTGGATTTATCATGACGTCAAAATAGAGAGTAAAAGGAAGGTGATAAGCAATGAAAGGCAAATTCCTTTTGATGGTCCTTGTCGCCCTTCTCCTCTTCCCCCTGCCTTGTGCCCTCGCGGCTGAGTGCCCCCCCGAGAAACCGGACGCGGAACCCCTTTTCGAGACAGAAGGGATATTCGTCGGGAAACTGGATGGCAACCTTGTTATCTTCCTGGACAACCGCGACGGCGACAGGCAGGTCAGTTTTACCCTCGACAGGGAGCAGGCCTCGCGGCTTTTTTCATACGCTGTCGAGGCAAGGAACGCTGCGCCGGGAATGAACCCCTTCGCACCCACGGGAAACATGGAAGTACCGAAAAAACAGAGACCCATGGAACCTCTTATGCTCGAAACCCCCGAAGGTTCAGCCCTCTGGGCCCACGTGGCGGGAAGGGACTACCGGAACAGCTCCTTCTTCGCCGACTTTGTCCTGGCACCGTCGGACAGCGGAGGTTCACCTGACAGGAACTACATGCAGGCCATGACTATCTACGAGACAGCACCGACTTTCCCAAAAGAGGAGATTATCGACAAGGCAACGGGACAGCCGATTGGAGAACCGGCTCAGCCCGAGGCAAAATGGGGTGATGAGTTTTCAGCGTTCCTTTCGGCTCTGCAAAAGTTCACGGGCTCGAAGTTGCTGATCATCGGATGACATCAGGCCGCCGGGGGTTCACTCTGGTCGAACTCCTGGCGGTTCTTATGATCGTCGGCATCCTGGCGGGGACTATGTTGCTCGTCATGGGATCGGGCACGGAGAAAGCCCGCCTTGCCGTCTGCCAGAGAGACGGGCGCACAGTGGGTTCTGCGGCGAGGATCTACGTATGGGAAAATCCGGGGAGTGAACCGGAACTGCAGGACCTGATAGACTCCGGCCTTATCGAAAGGGCCCCCAACTGCATCGGGGAGGGGACCTGCTCCTGGTCCCCGGAAGAACTCAGACTCGTCTGCGGAAGCCAGGAACCAGCCGAACCGGAGCCTCTCACCCCACTGGGCTCGACATTTGCCGAGATCTCGGGAAGCATGGCGGCAAGGGTCCTGCAATACTACCAGGACAACGGCACACCCCTCAGCACCTGGCAGGATGAGCGCTACGCAGCGATAGGACTTGAAAAGACCTTCTGGGACAACCCCGTCGAAGGGATAATGTATGTTCCTCAGGGACTCTTCGTGAAGATACGACCGGCAGTTCCGGGGATAACCTTTCAGGTAACGACAACCGGTGGAGAGACAAAGACACTTACAAGCGACCTCAACTGGAATATCTGGCACAATGTAGTCACCGATACCTGGTACTTCCACAGCAGCAATGATTCTGACAACGCCTTCGATCCACAGACACTGGTGATAATCCGAGACTGATGCTCTACGTCCTCTCACCTCTCACTGCGACAACTATCCCCAAAAGGATAAGCGTGCCACCTATGATCTTGGCAAGGGTCAGTGTCTCTCCAAACAGGATCCATGCCAGGAGCGTGGCCCCTATCGGCTCGCCCAGCAGAGCTACCGCCACGAGGCTGGCGCTCAGATATCTCAGAGCCCAGTTGTAACTGCTGTGGCCGAGGATCTGGGATACCAGTGCCATCCCGATGAAGGCCGTCCAGGTACTTGTGCTGAACCCTTTTAAAGGTAATCCTGCAGCAATGATGACCACCAGAAGCACGAATGCGGCCGCACCATAACAGACAAAGGTGTAAACGGGCAGGCTTACCTTGGCCCTGACGACGCGCCCGGTAAGGAAATAAAGAGTCGCGAACCAGGCACCGAAAAGGGCCAGGATGTCTCCCCACAGGGCCCTTCCACCCAGCGCAAAATCACCGGCGCTAATGACGAGTACCCCACAAAAGCTCAGGGCGATACCTGCCCAGGTCACTCGGCTGACCCTGTCGCCGCTGACGAAGGGGGAGAGGATCGCCGTCCAGACGGGAATGGTCTCGACGATAACCACGCTGCTGGCTATGGATGTGTAGAACAGCGAAGTTATCCATGTAGAAAAATGCAGGGCCAGGAAGGTCCCGGCAAGTACCACACGAAGCAGGTCCTTCCTTTGCAATCCGAAGAGTTCCTGTCTGTGCCGTACAAACACGAGGGGGGCCATTACAGCGGCTGCTATCCCCGAGCGGTAGAACGATATTACGATAGGCGAAGCATCGGCGTATCGGGCAAAGATGGAACCTGTCGATATCCCTATGATTCCAAGCAAAAGGACAAAAAAGGGCGTAAAACGGCCAACGGATGGCGACAAGAAAAAAACTCCTCTCGAGGAAACGGTTTTTCGGGTAACATGATACTCTGACAGCCTCTTTGTACAAAGAGAGAAATTCCTTCAGCAAAGGAGACCGGGAAACAGTTTTTCAAACCCGACCCGGAGATCATAATGTCAAGAATTGGTCCTTTCGATTTCAGTCTTCGCGAATTCGGGGGCTCCCTGGGAGACCTGGGGACCCTGTTGCCCCTCGCAGTAGGATACATCACCGTCTGCGGTGTGGACCCTGCAGGGATGCTGGTGTTTCTGGGCCTGGCCAACATCATTACTGGAGTCATCTACAGGCTCCCCATGCCCATTGAACCCATGAAGGTCCTTGCTGTCATGGCCATTGCCCAGGCCTGGAGTCCCGGACAGATCTACGCATCTGCCTTTGCAATGGGTATTACCTGGCTTTTCCTTGGGCTATCGGGGGCCATCAACTGGATAGCTGCCCACACTCCTCATTCAGTTATCAGGGGTATACAGTTCTCCCTCGGGATCCTCCTTGCGATTCAGGGTTTCAGGATGATCCAGGGAGCCTGGTTTCTCGCGGCAGTTTCTATCCTTATTATCCTTCTCCTGAGGGACAACAGGTTCGCGCCGGCCTCGCTTGTACTGGTAGCAGGAGGCATTCTCCTCATGGCCTTCAGAGGCGACCTCTCCAGCATCCAGCCCATGTCCCTTGCCCTTCCGCAGCTGCTTAAACTCGACATGAGCCTTCTATGGCCATCTATGAGGGATGGCGGGTTCTCCCAGATACCCCTGACCGCAACCAATGCCGTAATTGCCACATCGGCCCTCATAACAAAATACTGGCAGGACCGCAGCGTTTCGGTCAGGCAACTCTCACTGAACATGGGCGTCATGAACCTCCTGGGCCCCTTCATCGGGGGCATTCCCCTGTGCCACGGGGCTGGAGGCCTGGCAGGGCAGTACTACTTCGGGGCCCGTACAGGCGGGGCGAACATAATCGAGGGCTCGCTGGAAATATTTCTCGGGATATTTCTTTCCGGTTCCATTGCATCCATATTCAGGTCATTCCCGATGGCGATCGTAGGGGCAATGATGATAATGGTGGGAATAGAACTGGCCAAATTCCTGGAATCCGTAAGATCTTCACGGGACTGGGTTGTAATAGGGGCAACAGTTGCTTTCTCCATATATTTCAACATGGCGGCAGGATTCGCTGCAGGGATTGCGGTTTCGTGGATGATGGAGCGATGGCAAAAAACAGACGTATAAAATATGCGGCAACAGATCATATTTGATAAGTAACTGGCTGTGTGATAAAATTTTGATGCGAATAATAAGATAAACCCCTATGGGTATTTGAGCGGAGGTGGCAATATGAAACTCAGCGCACGAAACGCACTCAAGGGCAAGATAAAGGAAATCAAGGCCGGAACCGTGAACACCGAGGTCATAGTCGAACTCAAGGGCGGAGAGGAAATAGTCTCCATGATCTCAAAGGACTCAGCCGAAAAAATGGGTCTCAAGCCGGGGAAGGAAATCTACGCCGTCATCAAGGCTTCCAGCGTAATGATAGGAACGGATTGACATTTGAACAGGATATGAAAGTGTAAAATGAAGCCATGGGATATCCCGGGGCTTCATTTTTTGTCTTGGGTAATATCTTCCTGGACTATTGAGACCTTTCGACCCCGAAGAAGAACACTATGCCGGCGATGGCCGAAAAGAACGCTCCTGCCACAAAAGCGAAAGAAGACCCCAGCGTCTGCCAGAGGAACCCGAAAAGAAGGTTGGCAGGAAGCGCCCCTATGGAAACGGCCAGGTGATGGACTCCGTAAGCGAGGGGGCGCATCTCCGATTTGACGAGATCCGGGACCAGGGACCTTGCAAGGCTTTCGGCAATGCCGTAATAGACCCCGTAAAACCCCATCATCATCCATACGCCCATCCCGGAAAGGTGAAACGCAAAACCGGCGTAAACAAGGGAGTAGATGACGAAACCCACCAGATAAAGCCGACCCCTGCCGATACGATCTGCAAGCAGGCCCACCGGATAGGCGGCCAGCACATAGGCCACGTTGAAAAGCATCCATACAAGGGGCACCTGGGTCTCTGAAAGGCCAAGCTCACGGGTTCTCATCAGCAAGAACAGGTCGCTTGAATTGGCAAGGGTGAAAAGCAGTGTGGACAACAGGAAGAACACGAATCTCCTGTTCCCCCTCAAAAGACCGACCCATCCGGAAAGGGGGACCCTTTCTCCCGGCGGCAGGACGCTCTCCCGCTTCACAAGTAAGGTTGCAGCAACGCATAAAGCCCCCGGAATGATGGTCCAAAGGAAAACCTGGCGGACATCTCCGTAATGGCCCAGAAGCAGGAAGGCGAACAATGGTCCAATGACGGCACCGGTAGTGTCCAGTGCCCTGTGAAGGGAGAAGGCCCGTCCCAGCATCCCCGATGGCACGGAACCTGCGATCAGGGCATCCCTCGGAGCGCTGCGAAGTCCTTTCCCGACTCCCCGATCCAGTATCCTCAGGCCAAGTATTCCCCAGAAGGACCCGGCAAAGGCATGGAGGGGCTTGACCGCTGAGGAGACAATGTAACCTGCTACCATAAAGGGCCTAGAACGTCCGGTCTTCTGGGCAAGGGCGCCCCCCATCCCTTTGGTTATCCCCTCAAGGCTTTTAGATATCCCGTCGACCAACCCTATCGATGCCGGTGAAAGCCCGAGAACCGACGTAAGGAACGCCGGAAGGAGCGGATACAATATCTCGCTCGCGGTATCGTTGAGAAGGCTTACCAGGCCAAGTATCCAGACGTTAAAAGGTACCTTCTCCCTGTTGTTCCTTTTCATCACCCTTCCTCCGGTATGCCAGGATCATAAGTCGGAACCGAAAGGATTTTACACCCTTCCTGTCGGAAATGACTCCTTTTTCAAGGAATATGACACTGGTCAAAGTCCGCGGCTTTTATCAGTCCATTTTTAGGCCCCGTTAATCGGGAATCGTGAATCGAATAAACCCGGGAGACTGGAAGGGGCAAGGTCAGGGGCGTAAACGGTGAACGGTCAACGTGACATCAGGAGATTGGAAGCCCAAGGGCTTGTCATTCTGAGCAAAGCGAAGAATCTGGACTTACTATAATCGATTCAACATCCACCTGCGGGAAAATGGGTGTAAATTTACTGCGGGAATCTGGGTGTTAATTGACAAAAGACTCAAAAGTGTAGGTGCGACCCCCTATGAGGTTAAAAGTGCAGGCCTGATCCCGCTGGGTTTGCATATAAGGTTTTTGCATTATTCGTATTGTATTTATCAATAA
>DAOTIQ010000083.1:0-6396 GCA_035448245.1 Thermovirgaceae bacterium
AGACAGGACACGGGAGGCAGGAGAACCTGAAAAAACCAATTCAGATTCTTCGCTTCGCTCAGAATGACAAAGCCTTCGTCCTTGGGTTTTCGAGTCACGAGTCACAAGTCACAAGTCACGCCCTTGCCTCTCCAGCATCCTGATGCCCGTCTCCTGACGCCTCGCTTTCACTATTCACCGTTAACGCCTTGAAGATTTTCGTATCCATCTCCTTCTCGAAACTTTCCCTGTCCCTGTAAAGGATGGTTTCCAGCCCCATCGTGGAGGCCCTTTCAACGTTGCCCTCGTTGTCGTCGATGAACAGGATCTCTTCAGGTTTCAGACCCACTGCTGAAGCAAGGTCGGTGAAGGAAGAAGGGTCCTTTTTGGTTTTTCCCGTATCCCAGCTGTTGAGGACAGGGTCGAAGAGGTCAAGAAAGGGAGCTCTCCCGTCCAGTTCTTTCAGCCATTCAGTCTGGTCCGTAAGCATCGCGGTTATTATTCCGTCTTCCCGCAGGGATCTTGCAAGTTGCAGCATCCATGGTCTTACGATGAACCTCGACAGAACCATTTCCCGAAGATCCCGGTCCCGGGCGCTTATGCCTGTCTCTTTTCGGAAAAGATCCCAGAGTTCATCCTCGGTGCAGCCTCCCTCGACAAAACCTGCTTCGAAAACAAGCCTGAAAGCCATATCAACAGTCTCCTCCGGGTCAAGCCCGAAACGCAGGGCGATAGCCTTCATGCCATTGTAGAAACCCTCTTCGGCTATGACTCCCCCGAAATCGAAAGCGACGCATTTGACTTTCATGTTATTCCTCCACCCCTAAGGTTGTATAGTAATGTACTGGATTCAGACCCGAGAAGTATAACATCGCGATCATGGAAGGGGCATCCTGCATGGTTTCCGGATCTTCCAGAACGAAATTTTTCACGGACAGTGCCCGCCGTTACAGGTGGGTTGTATGGAGCGTCATGGCTCTGGCCTACATGGTGGTCTTTTTCCACCGATTGGCCCCAGGGGTTGTCAGGGATGATCTCACATTGGCTTTCGGCATATCAGGCGCTGCCTTCGGAAATTTTGCCTCAATGTATTTTTATTCCTATCTGCTGATGCAGATACCGGTGGGAATGCTTTCGGATTCCCTCGGTGCCAGGATCACCGCGACGGCGGGAATATTCCTTTCAGGCATAGGATCGATATTGTTCGGACTCGCACCATCCATCGGCTGGGCCTATGCGGGAAGGTTCATTGTCGGAATAGGCGTTTCTACGGTATTCGTCTGCATTCTCAAGGTGTTGTCCGAGTGGTACAGCGGCAAGGAATTTGCGACCATGTCGGGAGCTACGGCTTTCGTGGGGAATTTCGGGGGGCTTGTGGCGCAGACACCTCTCGCTCTTCTGGTAGGGATATTCACCTGGCGTTTTACCTTTGCCGCCATAGGGGCACTTTCTTTCCTGCTTGCGGTTCTGTGTTTTGTCCTTATCAGGAATCGCCCGGAGGATGCCGGTTTTGATCCTGTAAACCTCTCTGGTCCCGGGGACTCCCCGCCGATGACGGAGCTTTTTCCCGCTGTCAGGGTGGCGATATGTTCACGGGCAATGTGGCCAACAATGACCCTGGCATCTCTTTTCGCGGGGGCTCAACTGGCTTTTACCGGAGCGTGGGGTGTGCCCTGGCTCACCGATGTCTATGAAATGACGCGGCAGGAAGCCTCAGGGCTGGTTTCGATAGTGGTCGTAGGTGCCATGATAGGTGGCGTTCTGGTCGGCAAACTTTCGGATCTTGTGGGTGCAAGGAGATGGCCACTGATCTTTGTGAGTTTCTTCAATGTTGCCGCCTGGGGGGTGATAGTCTTCTGGGGTTCGGGTAAGCCTCCCCTGGAGGTCCTCAAGCCGGCGCTTTTTATAATGGGTGTAGCCTCGATGGCTCTCGTTGTATGCCTGGCCGTTGTGAAGGAGACCAATGATCCCAGATATACAGGGGTGGCTCTTTCGGTCCTGAATATGGGGGTTTTCGTAGGTATCGCTGCCTACCCGCCCGCCATGGGAGCCGTCATAGACTTCTTCTCGTCCTGTTCCCCGATAGTGCAGTACAGGTGGGCTTTGTTTCTCTGCTTCGCCGGGGCCGCGGCAGGGTTTATTCTTTCTTTTGCGGTTCCCGAGACGGGATGCCAGAACGTGGCGGCCGATCGTTCCCGACCGCCACGGGGATGAACCGCCGGTTCTATTCCTTGTCGGCGGGATCTGCCTGGTATTTGTAAAGGATTCCTTCGATCCTCCGGGGAAGCACTCTGCTTCGGAGGGTAACTCTGTCGTCTTCCTGAACAACTTCCCTCAGTGTCAGAGGGAAGACGAAATCTTCGAGATCTATTATGGGCTGGATCTTCCCTATGGCTCTCTCTGTAATGAAATCGGGCAGATCCACCCTGTTGACCCTCATGGTGTAATCCTCGAGCCAGACCTGCTTCCCGCCGACTATGCCGAAACGTCCTTCAAGTTCGATCAGGATGTCCAGACGAAAGATGAAATTGGCAAGATAGTAACCCTTGACGTATACTCCGTTTTCCCGGAAGTCCAGTGTAACATCGTGCCAGTGCTCGTCTCCGTCACCGAAGGCCTCGTCTGAAATTGCCTCGTTGACATCTTTTTCCAGTATGACGGCCTGGGCGTAGACGGCAAGCATGTTCTCAATATCGGGGCCCGATTCTTTCCATTCGCATGTTGGAGTGAACTGGACATCGACCGCTTCTATCTCCAGGCGGTCTATCCGGACCCCTCCGAGGTCGCATCCATACAGATCCAGATACATGTGCCGGACCCGTCCCGAGTCATCGGGTTCCTCGTCGAGGATCATTTCCATGCTTTCAGGCTTGAGGCCTTCGGCAAAGGCCCGGAAAAGAATAGTTCCGGAAGAATCCCCTTCGATGCAGCCGTTGAAGTGATTGGCGCTTTCAGCCAGGCAGGTTCCCGCAAACAGTACAATAACGGCAAGAGCCGCTGCTGTTACGTTTCTCAGGCGCATTGTTCCACCTCCGTAAGAATAGCAGACATGGATTCCGTCAGAAGATGATACCATACACGAATTTTTGTACACAACCGGGGTTTGTCGTGATATGCTTTCTTTTCGGGGAACAGGCAATGAAAGGCTGGTGTGTTTTATGGAAGACAGAAAGAAGGTAATGTTTGCGGATGGGGCAATGTTCACTATTGCTATTTTCTGGGGGTCCGGTTTCGGTGTCACCAACTGGCTCCTGGGTTACATCTCTCCCCTGTGGCTTCTGACGGCGCGTTTTGTGCTGAGTTCACTTATGTTGCTGGCTGTTTTCAGGGGTCGTCTCAAATATCTTGGAAGGAGAGATATCTTTCTCGGTGTGATGCTTGGGCTACTTCTCTCGGTAACCTTTGTGTTTCATATTATGGGTCTGGTTTTTACGTCCCCTGGCAAACAGTCTTTCATTGCCGCGTCCAATGTCGTGATGGTTCCTTTTCTCTTCGCTCTTTTCTACAGGAAGTTGCCTTCCATTATTGCCACAGTGGGAGCCTTTCTGACCACAGCGGGGCTTCTTGTAATGGCTTTTACTCCGGGTATGAGATTCAACCTTGGTGATTTTTTCTCTTTGGTGCTGGCTTTCGGGATAGCACTTCACGTCCTTTCCGTAGGAAACCTGAGCCGTAGAATGGATCCGATAGCGCTGACTGTGGTTCAACTGGTCTCGGCGACGCTGGTCCTGCTCTTTTCCGCCCTGATCTTTGAACCCTTCCCCGACTTTACAGCAGTGGACCCCAGGGCCCTCTGGGGGGTTCTATACGTGGCCGTTTTTGTTACAGTGATCCCCTTTCTTGTCCAGACCATGGCCCAGAGATACAGTCCCGAGATCCACGCTGCGATCCTGCTCTCTCTCGAAGGCCCCTTTGGGTACCTTATTGCGGTATTCATAGGGCAGGAAATCCTTAACAGCCAGGTGCTCCTGGGAGGTGGCATCATCGTTGCGGGAGTGATCCTGGCAGAGTGCGACACTTTTATCAGGAAAAGCTTTCACCTGCCGGGAATGACCGATAGTGGAGCCCCCGATCAAGGGGAGGAAAACTGAAAATGCAAAGGGTACGCAGGCTACTTCCGAGAATGGCAGGCAGCAGTTTTGCTATCATGAGCTTCAGTTACGTCTATTTTCTGCTTCCTCTCTACCTGGACAACGCAGGGCTAACTTCACCTTCCACCATAGGATGGATCCTGGGAACCTACTATGCCGCATCGACCTTGCCCAGGCCTTTGATGGCTCTTCTCATAGAGAGATTTCCTTTCAGGATTACCCTTACAGGGGCCGCATTGTGCTGTCTCGCGGGAAGCGCGGGTCTTGCCTTTTCCGGGACATCGATGCTGTTCCTTGTCCTTTCAAGGATCATGATGGGTTTTGGTTTTGGCCTTTTTCTGGTTTCCCTGACATCCTACCAGACCATGTCCATACCTGACGATGTGAGGGGAGCTGCCTTCTCTCTTATAACGATAGGCGCCATGGCTCCCTTCCTTCTTGTGATCCCCCTGGTTGAATGGCTCCTCCAAAATGGTTTTTTCGGGTTTTATATCTGGGTGGGGCCCATTGTTGCCGCAACTTGCGCCGCCGTCGGGATGACCTTCGGAAATATCGACAGAAACAGAACGGGATCCGGCAGCCGGTGGGGGACCTACACCCAGCTGTTTGCCATACCGGGAGCCCGGGCGCTTTTTGTCTCTGTTTTTGTTTACGGCATGACCGATGCCGCAATAATATCCATTTCGACTCTTTCAATGAGCAGCGGGCTGCTATCTTCCTGGTTCATGTCTTCCTTTGCAGTCGGAGCTATCCTGATCCGGCTCCTGGGTTTCCGTTACATGGATATATTTCCCAAAGACAGGATGTTTGCAATTGTTATAGCAGTTACTTCCTTCTCGCTTTTCGGGACCGCTTTCTCTTCGTCAAACGTTGCCTTCTCTTTATGGGGGTTTATCTACGGGATGGGGGTGGGGGTAGGGTTTCCTCTGTCGCTCGCGATGATAGGGGATGTGGCTCCCCCCGAACTTTGCCCAAAGGCCACCGCGATGGTTTGGTTGATCCTGGACGGATGTTTTTTCATAACTCCTGTCGTAATGGGGTACGCCTCTTCGGTTCTGGGTGTGGCCGGAGCTTTCAGGGTCATTCCGGGAGTTCTCTTTTTTGCCGCTCCAGCGGTATATTTTTCCCTCTGGAAACCTCTTTCCAGTTCTAAAAAAGGTCCTTTACCGGGATAATATTATTGTCCTTGCCCTGAGGAGATGTCCGAAACCCTGGCCTGAAGCAATGTTTGCCTTCCTTTCGATCTCGGAGTAGCGGAGAAGCATTTTTCCCAGAAGAACGGCGGCGGCCTGTTCCGTGGCGGCCGTATAGGAAAGTGTTTCTTCCGCAAGGATCCCGAGGTCCGAGATCCTCTCGATCCGGTCTCTTGCCTCGGATAAAGCCATGTCTGCCTCTTTCGCCAGTTTTTCCGGCAGGGGCTCTCCCTCTTCAGGGGGCGCGCTTGCCTGAAGGTAAAGGGTTCGAAGATAACTCCAGGCCCTTTCCAGACCGGGCACCCCTGTTTCCGACACAAGCCGGGACTTTATGTTCTGGACCAGCCATGCGGCAAGGTATTCCTGGGGCCGCGTTTCTCCTTCTGTCCTTATGGCCTCTCCGGAAAGCATTGATCTGTAGAGGATCCTTGCCGCGAAAAACCTCAGGGTATTGGCATCAGCAAGCCTGGATTTAGACAAGGTAAGTTCTTCTCTCACGGCAGGGGGCAGTGTCGTCGGGATACTGATCGCCAGGAGCCTGTTCCTGCTATCGGAGAAAAACTTTCTTGAAGAACGTAATTCCCTGAAAAACTGCTGCCGGCCAATCTGCCCGAGGGCGAACCCGCATGCCGCCTCTATGAAGAGATCCCATCCTTCGGAAGACATTGCCCAGGCATCGAGAATGTCATTTTCTGCAGCCAGAAAAGATCTGGTCCGGGGGTCGGACGGGGGGGCGCACACCCTGACGATCCTTTCTCCATCAGTTCCTTCAAGAGTAAGAATGGCAGATCTTCCAGGCAACGAGGCTGCTTCCACTTCCTCTACTGCGCGCGCGATCGGCATCTCTGAGATAGATTTGAAGTCAACCTCAAGGATCTTGTCCCCCGGACGGAGACCTGCTGTGAAAAAAGGGCTCCCCTCTTCCACGGAGATCACCTTCAGGCCCGTCTGGTCAACCTCCGGGTCAAGTCCTATTCCGGACCGCCCATTTGCTGATGCGGTCTGGAGAGACAGACAGAAAAATCCTATCAGGAGGAGAATTACCTGGTTTGTTTTTTTCAATTCGGCCCCCGATCGATGTTATGTGACACCTTCGTCCATGATATTATTAAACAAATGCTCCGCAAAGGAAA
>DAOTIQ010000084.1:0-3580 GCA_035448245.1 Thermovirgaceae bacterium
CGCAATGACAAGATCCTGCTCCTGTTTTCCCAGTCATAAGTCACGAGTTAAGAGTTGCGCCCTTGATCCTGCCCTTCCTGTTGCCTTCAGCCTGGGTTGCGCCCCGTAGGCCGAAGGCCGGAGGCCCCTCGTTAAAACTCCTCCCTCGTTAATTCGTCTCGGGACCTTGTCGGGACCAAGTCCTTCAGCTTGCCTCGAGGGTATGCCGCCTTGCTCTTCGGCCTTCTGTTCACTGTTTACCTCCACAGAGACCGCGGGACTTCGCGTTGACCGTTTACGCGTTTCGCTCCTACCCCAGCAGTTCCTTCATCTTCCCGAGTCCTTCGATGATCTCGGGGGTGTCGATCCCCGAGTAGGCCAGTCGAATGTACTTCTGGGTCTCGCCCGGCAAGGGTGTGCCGAAGTGGTTCCTGGTGGTGAACGAGACGCCAGTTTTTTCCAGGACGAACTTCCTGAAGTCCTCGACCTCTTCCATTCCCAACTTCTCCATAGCCTTCGTAACGTTCGGGAAGAGGTAGAAAGTGCTGTCGGGGGTAGCGACGTGGATACCTTTCGTGTTGTTAAGGATGGATAAGGCTGTGTCGCGTCTTTCCCTGAGGATATCGATCATTTTACGGTGATCGTCCAGTGGTCCTCTCAAGGCGGCAACGCCTGCCCACTGGACGAAGTTATTTGTGCAGGATTCGTCGTTCACGTTGAAACGGGAGATGGCCTCGATCACCTCCCTGGGACCGATCGCCGCTCCAAGGCGCCAACCCGTCATGGCGAACTTCTTGGAGAAGGTGTAGAGGATGACCGTCCTCTCGGGAAGCCCCTGGAATCGGGTAATACTCTTGGGGGTACCGTCATAGAGAATGTCGAAGTATGCCTCGTCGCTAAGCACGTAAATGTTGTGTTTAAGGCAGATATCGGCCAGGTGTTCCATCTCTTCCATGTCAGACTCGGCGCTGGTCGGGTTATGGTAGTTGTTGTAGATGATGAGCTTTGTCCGAGGGGAGATCTGACGTTCTATCGCTTCCAGATCCAGTGAGAAACCCTTGTCAGTCTCCCTGAAGCCGTAAGGTTTTCCTACACCTTCGTGGAAGTTGATCATCGATTCATAGATGGGGAACCCCGGGTTGGGGTAGAGTACTTCATCGCCGGGGTTCATGAGGGTCATGATGAATTTGCCGATCACCGGTTTCCCGCCGGTCTGGATGCTCACGTTGTCGGCGTCGATTTTGAACCCCCTGGTCCTGTAGATCTCCTCGGCCATAGCCTCTCTCAGGGGCGTAATACCAGGGGTGGGACAGTAGCTCGTCTTGCCTTCCCTGATTGCCCGGTTGGCTGCCTCCACGATGTGTTCTGGGGTAGGGATGTTAAGATCTCCCAGGTGAAAGGGGTAAACCTTCACCCCTGTGGCAGCCAGACTGGCCGCTTCGGCACCAACGGCAAAAGCCGTCTCTGTTCCTAGTCGTTTTGTTCTTTCAGCGAAGGGAACTGACATGGAGAGATCACCCTTTCTTCATTCCTACAGCTTCAACAGCGGCTTTCACAATGGATCCTGCCCTGAGGCAGTACTCTTCCATCAGGTCGTCGGGATCACCGGATTGTCCGAAGGTGTCCTGGACCCCGATCATCCTTATCGGCACAGGGCAATTCTGGCTGAGAACTTCCGCAACGGCGCTTCCGAAGCCGCCCATTATCTGGTGTTCCTCTGCTGTCACAACAGCTCCCGTTTCTTCGGCTGCCCTTATAAGGGTTTTTGAATCGATCGGTTTAATGGTATGGCAGTTGATCACCCTTGCAGATATCCCATCTTTCGCAAGTGCTTCAGCCGCCAAAAGCGATTCGTAGACCATCTGTCCACAGGCCGCGATCGTGACGTCAGTGCCGTTTTTGAAAATTTGGGCTTTACCCACGGTAAAGGGCGTCCTGTCTGTGGTTATCACAGGCACCTTCTCCCTGCCGAACCGGATAACCACCGGGCCGGAGATAGATGCCGCCGCAACGGTTGCCTTGAAGGTCTCATGATAGTCCGCTGGCACTATCACCGTAACGTTCGGTATGGTCCTGGTAATGGAGATGTCTTCAAGGGCCTGATGGGTTGCGCCGTCGGCTCCAACGGAGACCCCGCCGTGTCCGGACCCGATCTTTACGTTCAGCCTGGCATATGCCACTGTAGTCCTCAGCTGGTCCCAGGCTCTTCCTGTGCAGAATACCCCGTAGGTGCTTACGAAGGGCACCTTGCCGGAGAGAGCCAGCCCCGCCGCCAGGGCCATCATGTCCTGCTCGGCGATCCCGGTCTGGATGAACCGTTCGGGATAAGCGTTCCTGAAGCGGTCTACGCAGAGAGAAGAGCTGAGATCAGCTCCAAGGACGACCACTGAGGGGTTGTTCTTCCCCAGTTCAACCAGTCCGTCACCGTATCCGAAACGGGTGGGGACCATTTCAGGTTGGGAAAAGATCTTCGGAGAAAGAAATTGTTCTTTCATCGGATGACCTCCCGTGAAAGCTCATGAAGTGCCGCCTTGGCCTGCTCCGGTGAAGGGGCCTTTCCGTGCCATCCGGCCTGGTTCTCCATGAAGGAAACGCCTTTGCCCTTGATGGTATGGGCTATTATGACGGTGGGCCTGAAATGTGTGTGACGGAAGCGGTGCATTGCGTCGGAAAGTTCGCGAAGATTGTGACCGTCCACCTCGATAACGTTCCATCCGAAGGCCCGCCACTTGTCGGAAAGGGGTTCGAGGGTCTTTACGTCGTCGGTGTTGCCGTCGATCTGCAGTCCGTTCCTGTCGACGATGCCGCAGAGATTGTCCAGCCTGTAATGTGCGGCGGTCATAGCCGCTTCCCAGATCTGACCTTCATCGAGCTCCCCGTCGCCCATGATACAGAATACCCTGTTTGGCTTTTTGTCCATTTTCATGGCGAGAGCCATCCCGGAAGCGATCGAAAGGCCTTGGCCAAGGCTTCCTGTCGAGGCTTCCAGCCCTGGCAGTTTGCACATATCGGGGTGTCCCTGGAGCCTGGAACCCATTTTTCTGAGGGTCACGAGCTCTTCCTTAGGGAAATAACCGCTTTCAGCCAATGCGGCGTAGACCGCAGGGCAGGCGTGCCCTTTTGAAAGTATGAAACGGTCTCGTCCGTCCCAACAGTGGTCGGCAGGGTCGTGCTTCATAACATCGAAGAAAAGGACAGTGACAATATCGGCGATCGACAAGGATCCGCCCGGATGTCCTGAACCCGCTTCCGAAACCATCCTGACAATGTCCTGTCTGATGGCAAGGGACACCGACTTGAGATGACGCAGTTTGGCCTCTTCCATGTCTTGACCTCCCGGGAAATACGGTGAATGGTATTACTCACATATAAACAATATCAGAGGAAGTGGAAAAAACAAGGATGGGAATTCGACGATAATGAATCTTGAATTGAATCAGGAAAACCTGGTCAAAGGCAAAACCTTTTCACCGCAGAGAACACAGAGGGCCGCAGAGAAGTACGAAGATATGGAAAGAACGTAAAGACAATGAAAGAGACGAAGGGGTGGAAAAAACAAGGATGGGAATTCGACGATAATGAATCTTGAATTGAATCAGGA
>DAOTIQ010000084.1:3680-6256 GCA_035448245.1 Thermovirgaceae bacterium
AAAACCTTTTCACCGCAGAGAACACAGAGGGCCGCAGAGAAGTACGAAGATATGGGAAGAACGTAAAGACAATGAAAGAGACGAAGGGGTGGAAAAAACAAGGATGGGATATCAAAAGGGCGTAAACGGTAAATGGTTAACGGTGAACTGAAAGAACAAAAACCTGTGAGACATGAGAAGTAAGAAGAGAAGGGATTTACGATTCACGCTTCAATATTCAAGATAGACTTTTTCCCCCGTTTACGTCTTGATATTGATCTTGCCCCTTGCATTTCAATAACAAATGGTGTATCATCCTGATAGCGGGGAGAAGTGTTCCCCGGAGTCGGGCTTTCCGGCCTGTAATTGCGGGTGTAGGGAAAGTAAAAGCAGCGGATAGTTTGACCGGGTTCAGTTGGAAGTCAGGTCTGGTTGCAAATTGGCAGCAAAAGGCTGTTGACGGATTAGGGAGTGGTTGCCTGGGAAGTGCATCTCTATGCCGGAGAGCCCGACCATGAAAGAGACGGGGGCGGTATATACCGCCCCCTTTTTTCGTCGTTCCGACGGCTATTTACCCCTTAAGAGAGAGAGATGATGTTCGTGCTGGACCTTTTGCGGAAAAGAAGAAGTATAAGGAAATTCCAGGACCGACCTCTTACCCCCGAACAGATAAGGGTCCTGGAGGAGGCTGTTCTGAGGAGCCCCTCTGCCAGGAACCTGAGGTCATGGGAGTTCATTTTTGTTGATGACAGGGATCTGCTGGTCAAATTGGCCGATACAAGGGGGAGCAGCTCAGCTTTCATAGCGGGGGCTGCCCTTGGGGTAGTAATCATTGGGGACGAAAAGACCGTCGATACCTGGGTTGAGGACGGGTCCATCGCGGCCATTATCATCCAGCTTGCAGCCGCTGACCTCGGACTGGGGTCATGCTGGGCTCATGTGCGTAACAGAGAGCATGCCCCGGGAAAATCCGCTGAGGATCATGTGAGAGAGCTGCTTGGGATCCCGGATCCTCTGAAAGTGCTCTGCGTGATCGCCGTGGGTTACCCGGCCGAGCAAAAGCCCGGGATCCCGAAAGAGGAACTGTCCTCCGGAAAGATCTTCAGGAACAGGTACGGCCAGGTCTGAACAAAGGGAGGGGCGTCTGCACCCTCCCTGTCTCTGATCCTGTTCGTACCCTACCTTGCCAGCCTTAGCATGGCGGCCTTGACGACAAGGACCGAAGAGAGAAGATCTTCGATCCCAATGTATTCGTCTGCCTGGTGGGCGAGGTCGGGAAGACCCGACGGGAACGGGGCGAAGGCCACCACGTTGGGGAGGGCCTTCGCATAGGTCCCTCCTCCTATGGCCATCACTTTCGGGTGCTTCCCCGTTGTCTCGAAGAAAGCTTCGCTGAGATCCTTGATAAGAGGCGAATCCTTGGGCACAAACAGGGGAGTGTTCCTCGATCTCTCTACCGGGGTCAGCCCGAGGGGAGCAAGCTTTTCCTTCATCCTCTCCACTACAAGGTCGCCCTTTACGGTTACCGGGTGCCTTATGTCAAGGACTACAGATAAGACACCCTTCGAGAAAGAGGCAAGACCGGGGTTGCAGGTCAGGGGACCCGAGACGTCATCGGACATTGAGATCCCCAGATCTGATCCGAACCTTGGGTCACAGAGAAGCCCGGAGATGACCTTGAAAGCCTCCCAGGGGCGATGGGAGGGGGGATTGGCATCTATCAGCCTGCAGAGCGCTGCAATGGCGTTCTCTCCCTTTTCGGGAAGACTGGCATGGGCCGCCTTGCCGAAGACTTTCGCTGAAAGGGTCCTCTTTTCGAGTACCACCTCCCCCCCGAGGGGTGTGGAATCCAGGGCTCCACGCAGAACGCCCGCCCACTTTTCCAGGGCCGCAGGATCACCTTCGAACTCGGCCTCGCACTGGTCCGGGACGATGTTCACCGCTTCTCCGGCACGGAAGGAGATCAGACTGATCCCTTCATGTTCCCCGACGGGCACATCTATCCCGATGTGAAGACCACCCTTCTCGGCGTGGACTATGCCTTCGTGGATGTCGGGAGTGAAGCCTGCAACGGGAGCTTCCTCGTTGGCGGCGTACCATTTAATTCCCCTGAATCCGCTCTCCTCGTTCGTGCCAAAGATGATCCTTATCCTCCTTGATAGCCGATGGTCCTCATCAGAGAGGATCTTGAGGGCCCAGAGGGCCGCTATGGTCGGCCCCTTGTCATCGATGGTTCCCCGTCCGAACATCTTCCCGTCATGGATCTCAGCCCCAAAGGGGGGGTAAGTCCACCCTTTCCCTTCAGGGACTATGTCAAGATGACCGAGAACGGCAACCATTTCCTTACCGGAGCCGTACTCGGCGTATCCTATCATCCCGTCATGGTTGACGGTCCGGAAACCGAGTTCGGAGGCCGTCTCCAGGGCCAGGTTGAGAACCTGGTGGACTCCGTCCCCGAAGGGTTTACCCTCCTCGGGAGTTCCTTCAACGCTCCTTATCCTTACCATATCCTGCAAATTCGATATTATCCTGCTCTTGTACCTTTCCAGAAGGTCCCTCTCAGTCATTTCTTCACACCCTTCAGAGGACCCTGAGTT
>DAOTIQ010000085.1:0-5810 GCA_035448245.1 Thermovirgaceae bacterium
CTCAACGACTACAGGGAGTGAATCGGAAAACCTTAAAGGCGTGAACGGTGAACGGGAAACAAAGGCGGCAGGAAACAGGAGACTGGAAACTGGAAGGGCAAAAAAGCCGTAAGACGTTAGTCGTGAGACGAATGGAAAAACAAGGGCAAGGGCCGGAGGGAAGGCTTTACCGAAGGCTCAGGAGCCGGTGAGTTTCGCAGCCGTCGCGGAGGGGCAGGAAAAGCACACCTGCCGGTAGGGTTTTTACCGGCACTGTGCGATCGCCCCGCAGCAGGCGGAGAAACGAACGCTTTCAGGCGAGTTGCCTTTCGGGAAAGACTTCACTCCGGGCCCGGCAGTATCCCTGATGGAATTTGACCCAGATTTCCGCCGGTAGGCAAAGGGCGCGTAACGTCCGCCTGCTGGCGGATTCCGCTTCGCCCCGCTCAGAATGACAATCACTTGCCCTTGTTCTTCCGCTTCACACCGTTCACCATTTACCGTTGACCGTTTACGCCCTTGATTTTTCGTCTTACGTCTCACTTGCCCCGCTTTTTTCGTCTCACTTCTTACGTCTAACTTCTTACGCTCTTGCCTTTGCACACCGTTGACCGTTTACGCCCTTTCTCTTGCCCTTCCTGCCTCCTGTATCCCGTCTCCTGTATCCTCGCCTTTTCGATTCCCGTCTCACGTCTCACGATCTTGCCGTAGTGTTTCACGTGGAACAAAAAAAGGGGGCGGCCCTACGGGCCAGCCCCCTTATGCTTTTTCGTCCTAATCGCTACCGGGTATTACGTTGCGAAGGATCTGTTCTATTACCTGCTGTTTTATCTGGCCCTCAGCATCGGAAGGCTTATCGGCGCCTTCTCCGGTTGGAACACTGATGGTCACTTTCTGCTGGTTGCTGTTCTGTGTCTGTCCTGCGCCGCCCGTCTCGGGGATTGTCTGCATCGATGAGGAAGGCGATGAGATCTTGAAACTGGACATGGAGGGGTTATTCCAGGTTCCGCCCACCCGGAAACTTACATCCCTGAAATCCTGGCTCCCCATCCCTCCGACGAAACCTCCTATAAGGCCCTCAAGCAGAGCCTGCGGTGAGGCTGAGCCCGCCCCGGCCAACCCCTGTATTGCCCCAAGAAGAGTGTTGAGGGCCTGGACGTTTACCAGTCCCGAGCAGAAGAGGTTCAGGCTTCCGCCGGGGCCGGCCGGCCCGTCGGCCGAGAAGTATCTGTAAAGAGGATCATCGGGGTGTGCCGTGGCCCGGCTCCCGGGCAGGAGCGTAATGACATTGCCATCAATCTTGAAACTGACATCAGCCAGCCTGTAGCGGATGGAGGACAAACCGTAAGTCTTTGCTATGGCGTTAAGGGCCTTGAAGCCAGAAAGTTCCCCATTACTGGCGACCAGGTTCCCCCGCCCCGTTACAAGGAGATGTTTTCCAAAGGCACCCGAGAGGGTTATATCCAGATCACCCTTGCCGGAGATCTTTCCATCCAGAGGGAAGGCTGCCTGGACCGCGGGCGCAATGTCGGCTTTGGAAACAGAGCCCCTAATGTTCCACTTTTTGGAAGGTATCTCGATGGAACCGTCTGCCGTTACAGAGCCCCCGTAAAAATCGGCCTTTGAATTCTGGGCCAGGATCTTTTCTTCCTGGAGCAGAAGGGGAATTGATGCGTTGGTGAACACAAGTCCGTAGGCGGTAAACCGGTTCGAAAGCAGTTCACCCTTGCCGTTCCATTTGCCTTTTTTAAGGGATCCCGCAAGAGTCGCATCGAAAGCCCCGGAGAAATCCATAGCGCCGTTTCCCTGAAGTTCTTTGGTTAATTTCTCAAGCTCCAGTCCTTTTCCATCGATGGAGAAATCCATGTCGATCCCTCCGGAAAGCATGGAAAAGGTCCCCTTTGCAGCGAAAGTACCCTTTCCGGCGGAGCCCTTCAGTTCCTCTATGGTGATCCGGGAAGGAGACCCCTGGGCTTTGAAGGTCAGATCGGCCAGATTCAGGCCTGCCAGCACCAGGGAAGAAGATTTTCCTGACAGGGCGATCTGGGGGTCGGGAAGATCCCCTTTGAGTGAAACCTGTGCCTCCACCGGCCCCTTGAGGGACACGGGAGAAGCTTTGCCAAGGGCCGAAAGATCGATACCTGACATGGTCCCTTTAAGATCGAGGTTTGCGGGCTTGTCACCTGCCGGGAGGCCCACCGAACCGGAGATGGCGAGATTGGCTCCGAATATTTTCCCCTGACCGTTCTCTATGGTGATCTTTCCGGCAGAGACGCTGAGAGCCGTCCTCAGGCTGTCGATTGAAAAGTCGGTAAATTGAAGACTCTCTGCTGCCATGTCCAGGCGCATGTCAGGCATCCCCGAAGCGGGAGGGAGGGCCACCTTGGTCAAAACCTTTATCCCGTTCAGTTTTGCCAGGCCGGGAGCGGATAAGCGGGTGGAAAAAATCTCCAGGGCGAGCATGGGGGATTTTAACGGGCCCTTCAAGGACCAGTTTGCCGAGGCTTTTCCTTCGAGTTTGAACTCGCCAAGGGCAGGAACAAAACCCGCCAGTGAAGATATTGGAGTTTCATCGACGTTTCCCGATAGATCGAAAACCCCCTTGTCACCAGCCAGGCCCGAGATAGTGCCAGAACCGGCAATCCTCGTTCCCCTCCAACGGGCCCCTATGGATCGCAAGGTTATGGTCCCTTTCTGGTATGCGAACCGGATATCCGGTTTTTCCACGCTTTCTCCGGCTGCCCGGATAAGGTCAGACCAGAGGGTCCCCTCGGATTGCACATCCTGACCCCTGCCAAAAATTCTCACCGATCCGGAGGATTTGCCCGAAAGGTCAAGATTTTTTACTGGTATGATTCCGGCTGCTTTCGAGAGATCGAGATCTTTGCCGGAAAAAGTCAGATCAAAAGAGGGCGTTTTAGTAAGATCGATCTTTCCTTTTCCCGTTATTTGTGATCCCAGCCAGACCCCCCCAAGGTTCACCGCGACTTGTGACCCCTTTTCGAGGTTCATTGAGGCCCGAACGTTCGAAAGGGGCTGTTTTGCCAGGGTCAGGCTGGATGATCTGAGGGTTACCGGTCCGGAAAGGGCGTTGGAAAGGCCCTGTAATCGTATCTCTACCGAATCGATCACGCCCCCGGCGATCGAAAGCCAGGGAAATGATCCTCTCCAGGCTGATATGTCGGTTTTTCCGGCTCTCAGGTCTATGGTTGTCACAGGAGGCATGGAACTGAAAGCAAAGAGGAGTTTCCCCGAAACGGGTGTACCGTTCGCACTTCCCTGAAGATCTGTTATCTGGAGGGCGTTGTCCGAGAATGTCCATGGGGAGGAAACCTTGTTCAGATCAATTCCGTAGACCTTTCCTTCGGGGATCTCCAGTTTTCCCTCAATATCCACATCCGGCAAAAGGCCCTTCGCGGTAAAGGTGGTGGAGAAGGTCCCCGAATAACCCTGCTTTGCCAGGTCGGGCCAGAACTTTTCCACGATCTCCAGATCCAGGTCCTGAATTTTACCAGCCATATCTACCACGGGGGTCAAACGCCCCGAAAGGGAAATGTTGCCTCCCGCCAGGCGAATATTCAGGTCTTTCAGAAGAAGCCTTTCCTTTTCCAACTGCATGGATCCCCGGAGGGAGAAGGGAGTTTCCCTGAAAAAGAGGGAACCCGACATAGTAATATCCGAGCTCCCCGGTATGATCCTTGCTTCTTCGATCATAAAATCTCCCGCCACAGTCCTGACTATGCTTTTTTGGACCTCGAAGCGGTCAAAGGGCAGGGAGAGAGGTTCTCCCGTCTGTTCAAAAGAGAGCAAGGGAGATATTTTTCTCCAGTCAAGATCCGCTCCCCCCAAAGACAACGTTTTAATTCGGGGTGAACCGGTGATCAGTGAGAGAAGCCGGAATGTGACGGAAGCCTGCATGGAAGAAAAGATCGGTTTACCGTCCTTGCTTATGGAAAGATCGGAAATAACAAAACCGCGCAGAGGGTTACCATATATTGAAGATATGGAAAGATCGGCGCCCAGGTATTGCCTGGCTGCACCGGCAATTTCCGATGCCACCGTGGAGGCTCCTATGTCTGCGCGGGAGGCCATCACCAGGGCGGCTCCTGCGGCGAGAGAGGCGAAAATCAAAATTACAAGGGCGACCTTCGATGTTTTACTCACCTGGCCACACTCCTTCCTAAACGGGTTTTAGACCCCTCAAACTAAAGATAATACATTAAGAGGGAAAGATAGCTAATCGGGGAAAATACCTAAAAATTGAGGAGGGCCGCTATTCAACTTTGTACGTCTTCAAGTCCTTGGGGGGGTATTGGGCCCGCGGTTTTGTTGAAAAGCCCCATAAGGGGTTCCTGCTTGTGTGGAAATGTGGATATCTCTGTGGATAAATGGCTCCTTTTTACTTCACGTCAAGTATCTGGACAGGATCGGCAATAACAATCTCCGGGCCTGCATAACCCGGTACAATCTTGCCAACGACGGTCAGCCTCTTGCCTGAATAATTACCAATGGGTCCAAACAGGGGAGAGTCGCTTTTGTAAATGACAAGGGTCGTTTTACCCCCTGATGGTAGAAGTGTGAAACGGCGCTCCGATTCCTCGACCCTTTTCACGACCATCTCAACGGTAACGAAGAGGCCGGAAAGGCTTGGGAGGAATGTCCAGAGCTGGTAAGGAGAGAATCGTCTTTCTGACGCCCTTGCCCATAATCCCCGGTTTTCTCTGCGAGCCCGGGCGAAAGCTTCCCGAAAAATATCCGTATGCTTCAGGTTCGGCGGAAAGGTGAAGGGCATGGCGTAACCCATCCGGAGAAGGATCTCGTTTACCATATAAATTTTCCCTTCCTTTTCTATCCACACGTAGGCCAGCATTCTTCCGTAACGGTCCCTTTTTTCCACATCCGTCTCGAGAAAGACATGTCTGCCAAAAACCAGTTCATTGTTTGCTTTTGAAGCTTCTTTTCCCAGTTCCTCGACCCCCCTGTCGGGATGGTGGGTCTCCGGTGTATCTATCCCGATATACCTTACCGTCTCCTGTTTGCCTCCGGGCATGGACACCCTGATGGTATCCCCGTCGAATACTTCCAGTACCTGGACGCGGAGCATGGCTGCCTGGCCGGGATCTTGGCACAGGAGAATAAGTAACAGCAGAAAAATGGCAGGGGGAAAAGATCGCCTCACGCTTTTTGGGGCATCTCCTTCCGGTCTGTTTTCCCTTTTTGAAAAGTTTATCACTCGCGCTACCGGGAGTCACACCACCTGTTTTCAGGTATGATATGTGGATGATACAGGCCGATATTTTTTCCTGGGAGGTTCATTTTGTCACTGGTCAGCCATGAGATCGATAAATTTGGCCCTCTTCTCCGGGAATATGCGTCCCTTCTTTCCTCTCTCAATGAGAGGGCCCGTATCACTGGTCCTTCAGACCCATCGGTCATTATGGAAGACCATATTCGGGATTGTGCCTGGTCCCTGGCACTTGCCCCCGAAAAGGGAAGTGTTATCGACCTGGGAGCCGGAGGGGGTTTGCCCGGAATAGTCTGGGCGATCTGCAGGCCTGGCCTCAGAGTAACCCTTCTGGAGAGTGTGGGAAAGAAATGCCGCGTTCTTGAGGAGATTGTGTCAGCACTGGGGTTATCCAACGTCGAGATAGCCTGCACCAGGTCCGAAACCCTGGCACAAAATAATAGAGAGGCTTACGGTATCGTTGTCTCAAGGGCGGTAGGCCATCTGGGAATCGTTGCCGAATATGCTTCCCCCCTCGTCGAGACTGGTGGTTTTGCGCTTGTTTTCAAAGGGCCAAAGGTTTTAGACGAGATCGGGGAGGTTGGCG
>DAOTIQ010000086.1:0-875 GCA_035448245.1 Thermovirgaceae bacterium
GCATGCTCTCAGTTGCTCATGGCAAATGGCTTGGCCACTCACCGGAAGAGGAGCGTGCAATGGTTGCCGCCATGGCCGAGGCAGGGGCCGTTGATGGGGTAACGGGGCTGAGGGAACTGTCGGTGGATGGATTGGAAATTTCCGAACACATGGAGGTAGTTGGGAAGATAAAGGGAGTATTTAATAAAGGCGTAAACGGTCAACGGTAAACGGTGAACGGTGAACGGCAAGAGCCTTAAATTCAACTGCGTGAACGGTAAACGGTGAACGGTGAACGGGAAGGGCAAGAGCCTTAAATTCAACTGCGTGAAGGCGTAAACGGTCAACGGAAAAAACGGAAAGCAATACTTTCCCCAAACTTAGGAAAGGACGATCTTATGGGTATTTCGGAACGGCCCCATTATAACCTTGAAGTGTGGAAACAATCTATGGAACTTGCACGTACCATCTACAGGAAGACCAAGATATTCCCTGTGGATGAAAGGTTTGGATTAGTAGGTCAGATGAGACGGAGCGCAGTTTCAGTCCCGAGCAACATTGCAGAAGGGGCCTGTCGGGGTTCCAGAAAGGACTTTATCAGATTTCTTATGATCGCCCGGGGATCTCTCGGGGAGATCGAGACCCAGTCATACCTTGCAAAAGATCTGGGCTATCTGGAGAATAACGACGATATTATCAGCCTGACAAACCGGGTTTTCCGCCTGATATGCGGATTGATCAGTTCTCTGAATACGGCAAAATCCTGAAACATATTATTTTTGGGAATGGTCTATGTTCCGGTTGCCGGGTTGATTTTCCGTTTACCGTTTACGCCCTTGACCCGATGTTTCTGGCCCTGGTTTTGTTTGGTTTTACCGTTGACCGTTTACCGTTCA
>DAOTIQ010000086.1:975-5791 GCA_035448245.1 Thermovirgaceae bacterium
GCCCTTGATCCGATGTTTCTGGCCCTGGTTTTGTTTGGTTTTACCGTTGACCGTTTACCGTTCACCGTTCACGCCCTTGATCCGATGTTTCTGGCCCTGGTTTTGTTTGGTTTTACCGTTGACCGTTCACCGTTCACCGTTTACGCCTTTATATTGAATCCTCTTCTCCAAAACCGGTGCAAAAATCAACGCGAAGGCGGCGCCGAGGCCCGTCTGGGCGATGTCGGTCATGAACTCAACGGGGGCGACCTTCCAGCCGTAGAGGATCCCCGCACTGGCCGTATACCCGGCGATCATTACCAGGGCTCCGGCCGCGATGGCCTTTAGTCTGCCACTGGGGGCCAGGTTTCCCACTACGTAACCTTCGGTGCCTTTTATCAGCAGCGTAAGGGGTGCCCAGAGAGGATATCCCAGGATAATGTCGGCCATTGCCGCTCCTATTCCTCCGCACGCCGCGCCGTAACGCGCTCCGAAGAGTATCGCTATCGTGTAGATGACTCCCTCGCCGAGGTTGAAATATATCCTTAACCCCGGAAGAGGTATATGAAGCATGGTTGCCACGGCCACCGTCGCGGCCATTACCGCCCCCAGGGCAACCCTTTTTGCGGTCTTTTTGTCCATGATTTTTTCCCAACCTCCCTGATTGCTATTTGTACACAGAGTCTAGACGTGATAGAGTATTTCGGGTATAGCCAGTCAGGCGTGAAATCAGGCTTTTTTGGACCGTTTTCCTCAAGACTATTGCATTCCAGCGGGGTTCATGGGTTATAATGCAGAAAACCGGCAGATTCTTTCTCCTTGTAGTACTCCTTTTGTCCGTGCCCCTGGTGGCATTGCTGTTCTGGCAGCAGGGTCACAGCTTCTCTGCGGGCCCGGTGACGGTTACCGGCGCCGTTGTTTGCCGGGAACTCGACGATTCAGGTTCTCCTGTCGGCGAAGGACCTCTTTTCAGATGGGGCGGCCGTCAGGTGTGTCTTCTTTTCAAATATGAAGCCCCCCGTCCAGGGGGTACCCTGGGCGTAACCTGGCGTTTTCAGGGCCAGGAGATTTTCCGTGAGACCATAAGAGTGAACGATAAAGGCGGAGTGAGGGCCTTCTTCCTGCTCAGGGAGGACGGCAGTCCCTTGCCCGTGGGTGATTACGAGGTTTCTATCGAAGGCGGAGGCAGGAAAAGTTACGGTGTTCCCTTTTCCGTCAGAAGGTAGCCTTGTCATTTTTCTAATTTCTGAAAGGAGTTTTCCTAATTCATGCGTTTTTTCCTTGACAGCGCCGATATCGAAGAGATCAGAAAGGCCGCACGGTGGGGTGTAATAGACGGGGTCACCACGAACCCTTCGCTGGTGGCCAAAAGCGGCGGAGGGGATTTCCACGCACTCATAGGGGAGATTTGCCGTATAGTCGAGGGGCCAGTGAGCGCCGAGGCCGTTTCTCTTGACGCCGAGGGCATGATCTCCGAGGGGAGGGAACTCTCCGGCATCGCGCCCAACGTGGCCGTCAAGATACCCATGTGTCCCGAGGGTATGGCTGCCACATCCGTCCTTTCCCGTGAAGGGATCGACGTCAACGTGACGCTGGTATTCACCCCTCAGCAGGCGCTTCTCGCGGCGTCAGCCGGAGCTGCCTTCGTGAGTCCTTTTGTCGGCCGTCTTGACGATATCGGCGAGGACGGAATAGGTCTGGTCTCCGACATAGCCGAGGTATTCGACATCCACGGCATAGATACTGAGATCATATCCGCGAGCATCCGGCATCCGCGACATGTAATTGATTCGGCTCTCGCCGGGGCCGACATCGCGACGGTGCCTTTATCAATTCTTGAAAAGTGTTTCGATCACCCGCTGACGGAAAGCGGGATAGCCAGGTTCCTGAAAGACTGGGAGGGTTACAGAAAAAATCATGGAAGATAACGGAATGACCGAGACCCGGCAACTGGAAGAGACTCCCCCCCCCAACGATACCCCCGCCAACAACGGGAACGGAGAGACCAAAAAGGTCCCGAGGCCCAAGCACTCCTTCGCCGATCTTTCCGGAAGGACCCTTGCGGATCTGCGCAAGTACGCAAAGGATCTGGGCGTGGCCGGGATATCCGCCCTCAGAAAGGATGACCTTGTAATAGCCATCCTGAAAGAGCAGACCGGGCAGATGGGTTTTCGCTTCGGCGGCGGCACACTGGAGGTTCTTGCCGAGGGGTACGGCTTCCTGAGACCCAGGGGCCTTTTGCCGAGTGACCACGATATTTACGTATCGGCTTCCCAGATCAGGCGTTTTGGTTTGCGCAACGGGGATGTCGTGTGGGGACTCATTCGTCCCCCCAAGGACCAGGAGCATTACGAGGCCCTTCTCAGGGTGGAAGTAGTCAACTACTCCGATCCGGAAGAGGCAAGGAAACGCCCCCACTTCGAGAAACTTACTCCCATTTTCCCCGACCAGAGGCTTGTCCTTGAGACTAAAAGAACGGAACTGACTGCAAGGGTCATAGACATTTTCTCGCCGATAGGAAAGGGGCAGAGGGCCCTTATAGTTTCTCCCCCCAAGGCGGGAAAGACCACAGTCCTGAAGAACATAGCCAACGCGGTTACCACCAACCAGCCGGACGTGATCCTGATGGTTCTCCTCGTGGATGAACGTCCCGAGGAAGTAACCGATATGGCCCGCTCCGTCGACGGTGAGGTCATCGCCTCCACCTTCGACCGCCCGGCAGAGGAGCACATGCGTGTCGCGAACCTTGCCCTGGAGAAGGCCAAGCGCCTCGTCGAGGTCGGTAAGGACGTGGTGCTTCTCCTGGATTCCATCACCCGCCTTGCCCGGGCTTCGAACCTTATCGTGCCCCCATCGGGGAAGACACTCTCGGGAGGCATGGATCCTGCCGCGCTTTATTTCCCGAAAAGGTTCTTTGGCGCAGCCCGCAACATCGAGGAGGGCGGAAGCCTGACGATAATCGGGACAGCACTTGTGGATACCGGAAGTCGCATGGATGAGGTAATATACGAGGAGTTCAAGGGAACGGGCAACATGGAGGTCCATCTTTCGAGGAAACTCTCCGAACAGAGGATCTTCCCCGCCATAGATATCACGCGCTCCGGCACCAGGAGAGAGGAACTTCTCATGGATGCCGAGGAGTTGCAGAGGGTCTGGGTGCTCAGAAGAAGGATCACGAACGTGGATGAGGCCGAGGTTCTGAACCTGATACTCGGCAAGTTGAGGAGTTCTGCCACCAACAGCGAATTTCTTGCGACGATAAAAGTATCGCAGGGCAAAGAGTGAGGGGAGGCAACGAACTGATGAGAACCCCGAAGAAGAGGATCGCGAGGCTCTCGGGAAGGATAGGATTCTGGACCGCCATTATCACGATGATAAGCGCCGGGCTTTTCCTTTCGGCCTGCGCATTGTTTACCTCCGGGATTAATGACCCCTCCATATCGGGAGGTGCCGCCAGGGCATCTACGGTCCCCGATATGCCTTCTGGCTTCATTGTGGTGGACGTCTCGAGATCGCTTCTGGCGGATGCCACCGCTACAGGGGCAGTGGCAATGGGTATAGGTCCCATTCCGGAAGGTCCGTCCCTTTTTGAGGAGGATCTGGTTCTCGAGGAGCCTTCCGACGAGGACGAGGAGGAACCCGCCGAGGCACCGAAGGAGTGGACCGAGTACTTTGTGAAGCCCGGGGAGACCCTGTCCGATATTGCTGCCTCTTTCGGAGTTCCTGCCAAGGTGATCCAGGATGCCAACAGGCTCGAAAACCCGGACAGGCTCTCGGAGGGTCAGGAGTTGCTGATTCCCGTGGATGCCTCGGCGGTGAAAGCCGCGGTGTCCGAATTGGATAGGCGCAAGGCGGCGGACGCTTCCAGCGTACAGGGGGACCGGGCGATCGGTGTCCAGAAATACACCGTTCGCGAGGGCGACAGCCTCTGGTCGATCGCCAACTCCTTCAACCTCGACATCAACACCCTCTTCGGGTGCAACACCATGAAGGACCCCAATTACCTGAGGGTTGGGACGGAACTCAGAATACCCAACCAGGACGGTATTTTCTACAAGGTCGCAAAGGGCGACACACTGGATTCCATAGCGAAGAAACACGGAAGCCAGGCGGGATCCATACAGAAGGCCAACGATTTTGGATCAAAGACCCTTCAGGCGGGGGCAGAAATATTTATCCCCGGCGCCAAACCGGTGACCACCGTTTACGCGCTGCTTGGCGACCCCTCTTACAAGGGCACGCAGAAGTTCTCGAAATCCTTTGCCTGGCCACTTGTCGGCGGGATAACCAGCGGTTACGGCTGGCGTCGCCATCCTTTCACCAAGCGCCGTGATTTCCATACCGGTATAGACATCAAGGGCCCGACGGGAAGGCTTATAAGGGCCGCCAAGTCGGGCAGGGTCGTCTACTCCGGCTGGATGGGTGGATACGGCAGGGTCGTCGTTATCGACCACGGCAAGGGCTACACTACCTTGTATGCCCACTGCAGAAGTCTTCTTGTCAGCAAGGGGCAGAGGGTCTCTGTAGGTCAGCCCGTAGGCAAGGTGGGTTCCAGCGGACAGGCTACCGGTCCACACCTGCACTTTGAGGTCAGGCTCAACAACAAGCCCATAAATCCGATGCAGGTGTTGAAATAGTACCGATAATCGTTGATTTGCCCTATGACAAAATGCCTTCATTGCAATAAACTGGACCAGGACGAACCAGTGTCCTGGTTCGTTTTTTTTCATTCACTGTTTACCGTTCACCGTTGACCGTTTACGCCTTTGATCTTTTATTTTATTCCGGAGGTTTTGCCAATATGCCCAAGTACGTTTTCGTTACAGGAGGGGTTGTT
>DAOTIQ010000087.1:0-1493 GCA_035448245.1 Thermovirgaceae bacterium
CCGACAATCCTGCGGGAATAGTCGAGGCTCTTAAGCAGCGAGGGTTTCTTCTGGATATCGATAGGGTTACTGAAGTGGGGAAATTCTATAAAGAAGATCTGCTCGAGATCCAGTTTCTTGTCCGAGCTCTGGGGTCGGCTATTGTGACATCTCACATGGCACCTGCACTTTCGATCCGAGTAGAAGGTCTTCGAGATCTGGACGTACTATCATTCAAACCTATGACCGTGGAGTGGGAAGATTATTCAATCCGAATTCCCTCGCCTGAGGCTTTCGTTCTTCAGAAGCTTTTGATCCAGGATTACCGCCAGTCGTGGAAACGGGAGAAGGACATAGAAGCGGTAAGAATGGTTCTTTCCCGTCTTGTCAAATCGACCCCTTTAAATATGCATTTCAATCATCTCTCGGAGAGCCGGAAGAAGCGTATCGTCGCCAGCGCCAAACGATCAGGGATCATTCTGCCTCTATCGAATGAAGATTGAAATGTTAACGATCCTGGAGAAACAGGATCGCTTTGCTTTTTTACCGGTATTTCTTTTGGATCTTATCCGTTATTGAAGCCCTGGATCGTTTTTCACAAGCAAGTATTCCCCACTCACCCTTCTTGTGTTTTTTCCGAAAATAGTGAAAACAAACCCCTTCTCATTTCCACAAAACAATTGACAAAACCTGAATATTTACCTTGTATTTAATCCTTGAGAGGTATATAATTTAAGGCAGTAACAACGTACCTTTACAACTGAAACTCTTATCCAGAGTGGCGGAGGGACTGGCCCGATGAAGCCCGGCAACCTGCGGATATTTTCGCAAGGTGCCAAAACCAGCAAACCCCATGAGGGGTTTGGATGATAAGGGGAGAAGGTATTCCGGAGCGTGTATTTCCGGGATCAAGCCTGTTCTTTTGCGGCCTCTCCTTGCGGAGGGGCCGCTTTTTTTTGTGCTTTTAAAATCCATATCGGAGGGAGTGTCCGTTTTGAAGAAAGAAATGGTTTACCGCTTTCACCCCATGAACGGGGGAGTTGTGTTCGCGCCGCTTTACAGGGCGCAGGAACTTGACAGGATCCACAGGGCATTGCGGGATTCAAGAACATGGAAGGAATTGAGGGATAGCCTGCCCTGGGACCAGTACAAAAGTATTCGCCGATACTTCGACGATATGGGTATGAGAAGGCCGCCTCTTGAATGCGGCTTCAGTTACGAGGATATCCCGGGCTTCTGTGAGGGCCTTTACCCCGACTGGCTACAGGCAGAGATGGAGTATTACCTTTTTGGAAAACTTCTTGAGCCTTTCGGGAAGAGCGTGAGCACCGGAGAAGGGTCCTACCTGCATATAAACCGGGACAAGCTTCCGGAGTGCGTCAGATGCCTGGAAGATAACGGCTACACCGTAAGGGAAGGTTCGGACCTGATCTTTTACTGATGACAGAATCATATTTTCCATGCCGAAGGGAAGGAAGTGTTGTTGAATTGACGACCATAAAGGACCAGATCCA
>DAOTIQ010000087.1:1593-5738 GCA_035448245.1 Thermovirgaceae bacterium
TGGGATCTTGTCGATGGAGGGCTTGCAGATATGGCCCGCTATCTTAACGAAAGCCCCCTTGGCGGCACGGAATTCCAGCCGACGGGGATGATGATCGGGTCAAGTTTCCCCTCCGACGGGAAAGAACTGCTCAACGCTATCGGGATGGAAATTGAGCGGGACCCGGAGGATGAGAGAGAGGTATTTGTCCATGACGGCCTTACGGCGGGGATGGAGGCCCCCGGTATGCCTCACCTTTTCCTGGGCTGCTGGCCTTCCAGGCTGGTTATCGACCCGCCCCCGAAGAAACTGTTCGAGGAGGAAGAAGAGGATCTGGCCCATAACCCGGGATAGTCAGAAAGGGCTGCAATTCTGGGCATCTTGTGTTGAAAGGAGGTGACGTTAATGGCATCCAGCAGGGAGGAACTTGAGGATATCCCGAACCAGCTGCTGCGGAACCCCGATTGCCCGGAATATATAAAGGAGGCGATCCTCAAGTCGAGACAGAGGGCACGGCAGGCACGGCAGGCAAAGCAGGCGGAGGATCAGGAGGAGATCACAACAAGAAGGTGAAAAGAAGCAGGTCCTGGATGCGGGGACCAACGAGACACCGGAGGAAACTGCCAGGCACCTGACTTGCCCCGGCAGTTTCCTCCGGGATAACGAAGCCGACCCCCCAAGAGGCATGTCTTTATCACCGGGAGACCTGGTAGAGGAAGTAATGCAGACAAACGGATTAGCAAGAGAAGGACCGGAGAGCTTCCTCCCTGATGATCGAGATCAGCAGGCGGCTGCTGATGGACGAAGGATCAGGCCGAAGGCTACGGAGATTCGAAGATGTTTTCTGGAAGATACGTCAGATAACTGATATGATACTTGATAACAGCAACTTGTCTTGATACGGGGGATGATCGAGAGCTCTTGTAATAGTGGGAGAAGCAGTTTTACGGTTGAAAAAATTGTGGAAGGTCCGACAATTGAACTGATGAACTGAGTATAGATTTTACCCTGAAGAAGAGGCACGAGGCACAAAAGAAGCCTTTTATAGATATGGTCTTTCCCGGAGGGTGAAGATCAATGAAACCGACCTATGAGGAACTGGAAGAGAAGCTCAAAAGACTAGAAGGCATGGAAAAGGCCTTAAAGGAGGCGGAGCAGAACCTCCTTGACAAGATCGCCATGTGGAAGCTCATGCTCAAGCAGTCCCGGGAGGGGATCGTCATCCTCTATCCTGACGGCAGTGTCTACGAAGCGAACCAGCGCTTTGCCGATATGCTCGGCTACTCCCTGGAGGAAGCCTACGGCCTTTCCGTCTGGGACTGGGACGCTATATTTGAAAGGGAGGAGCTCCAGGAGATGCTCAGGACGGTTGGCGACTCCGGAGCCCATTTTGAGACCAGACACCGCAGAAAAGACGGAAAGGTGATCGATGTGGAGCTCAGCAACAACGGGACCGTCTACAAGGGACAGAAGCTGATCCTTTGCATATGCAGGGACGTAACTGAGCGCAACAGGATGCAGGAGGCGCTGATAGAGAGCGAAAAGAGATACCAGGAGCTGAGTATCATTGACGACCTTACCCGGCTTTACAACTCCAGGTATTTCTACTCCCAGCTGGAAAAAGAGGTCGAGATCTCGAAGAGATACGACCAGCCTCTTTCGCTGATGATGATCGACCTGGACGACTTCAAGCAATTCAACGATACTTACGGCCATATCGAAGGGGACAAGGTCCTCTACAGGATGGGGCAGATCCTGAAAAGCAGCATCAGGAAGAGCGATACGGCCTTCCGCTACGGTGGGGAGGAGTTCCTGGTACTGATGCCCGTCACGGACATCAGGAATGCTTCAATGATGGCAGAGAGGATCAGGGAAGTAGTCTGCGGTGAGATCTTCCAGCCCGGTCCCGGGAAGGAGGTCTCCATGACGGTGAGCATTGGCGTGGCCCAATACCAGGAGGATATTGACGGGAGGGAACTCTTCCGCCAGGTCGACAGCCTTATGTACGAGGCCAAGAAAGAGGGAAAGAACAGGGTCTGCGATCTATCACGCCCAGGGGAGAAGAAACAGTGAAAGCACAGGTCGTGGTGATCGGGTCGGGCGGGGCAGGTCTTGTGGCCGCCATTGCGGCAAAAAGATCCGGAGCGGACGTGTGGCTTGTCTCCAAGACAAAACGGGGTCTGGGTACTTGCACCGCCTACGCCGGGGGAATATTTTCCCTTGTCTGTGGAGATGTTTCTTCACGGGAGCATTTCGAGAAGACCATGGAGACAGGCAAACACCTGAACGACAGCGACCTTGTACGGGTTCTCTCGGAAGAGGCCGAGGGTGTCCTCCGGGAGCTCATTCGATGGGGAGTAAATATAAAACTGAAAAATGGCCGGGCTTCGGTTCTGTCGTCAGCTCCCAGTCTGATCATGGGGGGCGCGGGTTTTCTGGATGAACTGATCTCTGTCGCGGAAGGGTCGGGAGTGAAATTCCTTGACTGGACTGTCGTCACCAGTATCCGTGTCAGTATGGGCAGGGTCACAGGCATCAATATCCAGAACTGGCAGACCGGGGAGGAAGGATCCATCGACACGGGTTCGGTGATCCTTGCCACCGGCGGGGGTGGGCAGATCTACAGCCATACGGACAATCCGGCCAGGATCACCGGCGACGGCTACGCCCTGGCCTTGAAGGCGGGGGCGGTTCTGAGGGACATGGAGTTCGTGCAGTTCTACCCTCTTGGATGGGCCGAACCGGGTTTCCCCAGGTGGCTCGTCGACCTCTCCCTGGTGGATAGCGTGAGAGTCACTGACTCCAGGGGGGATGAGTTCCTGAAAGAAACACTGAGAGACTGGGGCTACAAGGACGGCAAAGAGGGCAACCTCTACGCCCGGGACAGGTCCGCCAGGCTTGTCGCACAAAAGGACCGGGAAGGGGGCGTTTACGCCCACCTCGAGGACCTGACGGAAGAGATGTTGAAGGACCCGGATATGCAATACTGCCTGGGGATGGACATTTCATTTTTCAAAGACATCAGGAGGCCTTTCCGTCTGACCCCGCTGGAGCATTATTTCTGTGGAGGAGTGGTCATCGACAGCTTCGGAAGGACAGCCGTAGACGGTCTCTACGCCTGCGGAGAAGTTACGGGAGGTGTCGACGGCGCCAACAGGGTGGGAGGGAACGCCTTGAGCAATATCGTAGTATTCGGGTACCGGGCCGGGATAACAGCGGCCAAAGAGGGGAGAAGGACAACCGGTCCGGGAGGACTTCCCCCTTCCGGGTATCTCCATGAAGTTTCGGAGGACAACGGTCAGGATCCTTTGGCCCTGAGAAAGGAACTGCAGGAGGAGACCTGGAAGGCCCTGGGTCCGATCAGGAGAACCGTGGAGATGGAGCGGTATCTTGATCTTCTCTCGGACTTCAGGACGAGAAAGGTCCGGATCAAGAATCCCCTTGGCCGTCTGCTGGTCCTTGAGATGCAGGGGCTGTACGAGACGGCCAAAGCCGTTGCCCAGGCGGCCCTGAAGAGGAAGGAGAGCCTGGGAACCCACTGGAGAGAGGATTGAAAGCAACCCACCGGGAACGGGAGGCAATGATCTTTCCCCTGAATGGTCCTCTCTCCTTTTTGAGAGGTCCGGTAGATCAAAGGATCCCGGACCTGCTATCGAATTACTGAATCAGACGGGTCCTCGGGTAAGCCTGGTCAGTTCAGACGGTTCTTTCCCGGTATCAGAATTCCCCCCGATCTCCTCTCTGCCTCGTACGCTTCCGCAAGGAACACAACTTAAGGGGACAGAGCTTCACGATCCGAATTCCATGCTTTTTCTGGCGTATAATGCGCAATATTGTTTCCGGAGCTTATCTTGAGAGTTGCCTGAGGAGGCTGGTCCCGATGTCAAGGGTGTTGAGAGTGTTCGCTCTTCTTTCCCTATTTGGCGCATTTGCTGTTTTAAGACCGACCGTTGCTCCAGCTCTTCTCTTGCCGCAGGATATTGCCCCCTACCATATCCAGGAATACTGGTACCTCCCGACCTTTTACCCCTCAGTGAACGAGGCGGTAAGCGCGCTGATCGGCATCCAGACGAAAGTCGTCCAATGGCAAGGCGGATGGGTGGAATGGACTATCTCTACCCCGTTCTTCAGGTCCGCTTTAAGACAATAAGGGTGGCTCCCCCTGT
>DAOTIQ010000088.1:0-5715 GCA_035448245.1 Thermovirgaceae bacterium
TTAAGCCCTCCAGCGCCGATGGTACTGCGGTCTAAACCGTGGGAGAGTAGGACGCTGCCGGAAACTTTTCTTTTTTGTATGAGACCGTGAGACGTCAGACGTTAAACGTGAGACGAAGAAACGTAAAACGTGAGATCAAAAGCGTGAACATTAATATGAATATACAGAGCCGGAGGCGACAAAAGCCCCCGGCTTTTTGTTTGTCCTTCCCGTTGACCGTTGACCGATTACGCTCTTGCCCTTGTTTGTCATCCTGAGCGCAGCGAAGGATCTGGTTTGTTTTCGTGAATCGCGAATCGCGAATCGGTAAACCCTGAGGGAGGTTTTACCGAAGGCTCAGGAGCCGGCGAGTTTTGCAGCCGTCGCGGAGGGGCAGGGAAAGCACACCTGCCGGCGGGTTTTTCCCGGCACTGTGCGATCGTCCCGCAGCAGGCGGAGAAACGAACGATTTCAGGCGAGTTGCCTTTCGGGAAAGACCTCCCGATGGGCAAGATCTTTCGTTAGTTCTGTGGATATTATTTTGACCCGGATTCCCGCCGGTGGGCATATGGTGCGGAACGTCAGCCTACCGGCGGATTCCGCTTCGTCCCGCTGGTCCTCAGAATGACAAGCCCTTGCCATTCCAGTCTCCCGACTCCTGAATCCTGACTCCTTGCTTTTCCGCCCCCACCGTTCACCGTTGACCGTTGACGCAGTTGGATTTAAGGCCCTTGCCGTTGTTTTCGTCTCGCTTCTCACGTCTAACCCCCTTGGGCGGGCTCCGGCCGTCCAGCGTAGAAGATGCCATAGATGAATCCACTCCCCGCAAAAACATCCCGAATTGATGGGCCGTCTCCCGGAGACCCCTTACGGTCTTGCTTTCGCCCTTCCTTTCTCCTGTCTCCTCGCCTTTTAGATTCACGATTCACTGCCTTTGCTGTATCATAGCAATGTATATTAATTGAGGGGATAACAGAAAACCTACACTGGAGCCAAATCCGAGGTGAGTTGTGTGCAGGAGCGAAAGTCAAGCGAACTGAACCAGTTCAGGCTTGGAGACCTGCTTGTTCAGACCGGCAATCTCAGCGAAGACGATCTGCGGTCTGTCCTTGACGAACAGAAGAAATCCAGAAAGAGACTGGGAGAGATCCTGGTCAAAAGGAAGCTTCTTACGGAGAGGCAGCTTGCCGAGGTCCTGAGCAGGCAATTGAAGATACCTCTGATCTCCCTTGCCCGCTACCGGCCGATGGGTGAGGCTTTGCGCCTTGTTCCGGAAAATGTGGCCAGACGTCTCGAACTTGTGCCACTGGCGATCCTCGACAACAACAGGCTTATGATCGCCATGGCAGACCCACTGAACATTCTTGCCGTCGACGAGATCCGCATTCTTACGGGTATGGATGTGGAGGTCGGAATAGCAACTCCCACAGAGATATTCCGTGACCTTGACAAATTTTACCAGGTCCAGGGATCTCTTGATGACGCTATGGTGGAGGTTGTCGAGTCCAGTGGGGGAACCGTGGACCTTGATCGTGAGGGCAAGACCGCGAGCGCAGATGATGCTCCGGTCGTAAAACTGGTAAATTCCATTATGGAGCAGGCTGTCAGGGAAATGGCATCGGACATTCATATCGAGCCCTTTGAAAAAGTCACCCGGGTCAGGTATCGTGTTGACGGATCTCTTTTCGATGCCATCGATTTTCCGCGCAAACTTCACCCCGCTGTATCCTCCCGTATCAAGATCATGGCAAACATAGATATTTCCGAAAAAAGAAGGCCCCAGGACGGCAGGATAATGATCAAGGCCCTGAACAGGAATATTGATCTCCGCGTATCGACTCTCCCGACCATTTACGGGGAGAAGGTCGTTCTCAGGCTTCTTGACCAGTCCAACGCCATGGTGGGTCTGGAAAAACTTGGCCTGGACCAGGAAGACAGGGATGTTGTTGACGAAATTATTTCAACTCCCTACGGCATAATTCTTGTGACAGGACCGACGGGCAGCGGTAAATCGACAACCCTTTATTCTGTTCTGGAACGTCTCAGCAAACCGGAGGTCAATATCATCACCGTTGAGGATCCCGTGGAGTACACCATGACGGGGATAAACCAGATACAGGTAAACGAAAGGGCGGGACTGACCTTCAGCGAGGCATTGAGATCCATACTGAGGCAGGACCCCGACAAGATCATGGTCGGGGAGATAAGGGATATGGAGACGGCCCAGCTTGCGGTGAGGGCAGCCCTTACAGGCCATCTGGTCCTTTCCACCCTTCACACCAATGATGCTCCCAGTGCCTCTATAAGGCTCAGCGAGATGGGCATAGCTCCATTTCTCGTATCCTCATCCCTTCTTGCCGTCATAGCACAGAGGCTGGTAAGAAAACTTTGCGACAACTGCAAGCAGGAATATATTCTTCCCGACAATGTTGCCGAAGATGTGGGCCTTCCCGGAGGAACAAAGGCATTTCGTCCTGTGGGTTGCGAAACCTGCAGGGGAACAGGATACAAGGGTCGAAGCGGCATTTACGAGATCATGAAGGTTGAAGAGAAGATCCAGAACCTCATCCTGGAAGGCGCCCCGGGGCATCAGATCGAGAAAGAGGCGCGGGTCGGTGGAATGAGAACCCTTCGGGAATCCGGCCTGAGAAAAGTCAAGGAAGGAATCACAAGCCTTGAGGAGGTTCTGCAGGTCACTTTGAACTGATCATAACGGACCTTGAGGGGGGGAAACAAAATGGCCATGGCGTTGCAGGAGGTCCTTGCGGAAGCACTCAGGAGGAACGGAACGGATATTCACCTTGGAGCGGGACTTCGCCCCATGCTCAGGGTCGACGGAGACCTGGTTACCATGTCCGGCTTTGATGCGTCCAGCAACGATGACATTCGATCGGTTGTTGGAGAGGTTTTGACAAGAAAGCAGATCGAGGATTTCGAGGAGAACCTCGAGATCGACTTCAGTTTTTCATTTACCGGGCCCTCGGGAGAGACTTCCCGTTTCAGGGGGAACTGTTTCTACGAGCGGGGGAATCTGTGCGTGGCCCTGAGGACCATACCGACAAAGATAAAGACCATAGCGGACCTGAAACTGCCTGCTCCCATAGTGGAGGTCACCCAGAAACACAGGGGGCTTTTTTTGGTTACCGGGCCGACGGGCAGCGGTAAAAGCACCACCCTGGCCTCGCTGATACAGGAGATCAACATGACAAGGTCCTGTCATATTGTAACTATAGAGGATCCGATAGAGTACATGTACACCTCTGATATGGCTGTAATCCACCAGAGGGAGGTCGGATCCGATACGAGAAGTTTCTCAGAGGCTCTCAAGAGGGTTCTAAGGCAGGACCCTGATGTCATCCTCATAGGAGAGATGCGGGATCTGGAAACCATATCAGCGGCGGTCACTGCCGCCGAAACGGGGCACCTTGTCTTTGCCACCCTGCACACACAGAGCGCGGCCCAGACCGTCGACAGGATCATAGACGTTTTCCCATCCCACCAGCAACAGCAGATAAGACAGCAGTTGAGTACGGTGCTCATCGGGGTATGTACCCAGCAACTGATCCCCACTCCCGGGGGAGGAAGGGTCGTTGCGACGGACCTTATGTTTGCCACACCGGCCGTACGCAACCTGATCCGGGAAGCCAAGGTCTCCCAGATGGTCAGCATAATGCAGACGGGTTCGTCCTTCGGCATGCATACCATGGACCAGGATCTGGGGAGGCTGGTAAGGGAAGGTGCCATACCCTTTGATACCGCTAAGGCAAGGGCCCACGACCCCAAGGATCTCGAAAGACTGGTCTTTGAGTCCTCTTTCTGACGCCGGAAGGTGACTTTTCATACTTCCGGTGTTAATATTATGCTATTGAACCTGATAAAGGGCAAAACCGCTGAAAGGCGGTGACGCAAAGCTGCGGGTCCTAACCTTTGGAGTGGAAGGATAGCCGGGTTGCAATCTGCGGGACCCTGCGGCTTGGCGCGGGGTTCTTTGTTTTTTCGGGGGGAATTTTCGTGAGATTCAAGTACAAGGCCAGGAACCCCAAGGGAGAGACGGTTTCGGGATTTATGGTTGCCGACAGCCCTGACCAGGCGGCGGTAATGGTGCGTCAGCGTGGTCTTGTCCCTCTGTCCTTTGAGAGTACCGCCAGGGGAGAAAAAGAACCCCTGATGGAAAGGCTACGCAAGATAGGGACGGTTCCCCTGAAGGACAAATCCGTCCTTTTTCGTCAACTTGCCACCATGATATCCGCCGGTATCAATCTTGGGAGCGCTCTCGATATTCTTGTCGCCCAGACCACCAACCGTCGGCTGGCGGCATCGGTGAAAGAGGTCAAGAGGCTTGTCGACAGCGGTATTTCCCTGAGTGCTGCCATGAGGACCCAGAAGGTCTTCAACGTACTGATGATATCCATTGTCAGGGCTGGGGAAGAGGGAGGCGTCCTGGACTCCAGCCTCGACAGGCTGGCAGTATTTCTCGAAAAGCAGGAAGCCCTCCGGAGCAAGATAGTATCTGCCGTCAGCTACCCGGCTGTAGTCATGTCCTTCTCGCTGCTGGTCGTTTACATTCTGGTCACCTTTATTGTTCCCAGATTCGCCCGGGTATTCAACTCCATGGGGATAGAACTTCCCACGGTTACGACCCTTATCTTTAACTTTGCTCTCTGGATGGGGGAGAAGTGGTACATAATGGTCTTTGGCTTTATCGGATTTATCGCGACGATCATCATCCTCAACAGGATGAAGGCGACGAAACCCTACATGGACAGGGTCAAACTCAAGCTTCCCATCGTGGGAGACATAGTTTACAAGGCCATCATGGCCAGGTCGAACCGAACCCTGTCCGCCCTTGTCGAGGCGGGGGTCCCCATTCTGATGTCCCTGGAGATGACATCGGAGGTGGCGGGAAATTACGTCGTTCAGGATGCCTACGAAAAAATGAGGGAATCGGCCCGAAAAGGCCAGGCACTAGGTGAGACCGCCGCAAAAAGCAAGGTTTTTCCACTGATGGTGGCCCACATGATAACCGTGGGGGAGCAAACAGGGCGGCTGGAGGAGATGCTTGCAAAGATCGCGGACTGGTTCGAGATGGAACTGGACGAAAAGATAAAACGTCTGACGGCAATAATCGAGCCGATACTTATTATTTTTGTGGGAGGGATCGTGGCCCTGGTGGCTTCGGCCATTTTTCTGCCGATCGTCGGCGCGATACAGGCCATGCTGTAAAAATGAGAATACCAGGTTAAAGACTTTATGTTTATATCTGTACACAGAAGGGGGGCAATGCTATAATCCTTTCAATCTAGGTTTTACTATTTTGTCGGTTTGAAAGACAATACTTTTTCGGGGAGGTTCAAAAAATGAAACAGTGGATGAAAAAGCGCAAGAGTCGCGGATTTACCCTCGTGGAACTTCTGATAGTGATCGTGATCATCGGCATACTCGCCGGCTCGCTCCTTCTTGTCATGGGTTCCGGAACAGACAAGGCCAACGCGACTAAGATCGTCAGCGACCTAAGGACTTTAAAGGCCGCACAGCTTATGCACTATGCGGATAATGACGCTTTTGCCACGGCAATAGGTGATCTTTCAACCTATCTTGACAGGACGCCCGCATCTGATTTTGGAACATACGACGCAACTTCTGTTGACGTAAGAATAACAGGTATCACTGATACTAAAATCCAAACCCGAATTTCCGATATGGCTTCTGAATCGGGTCTTTCCCAGGTTACGAGTG
>DAOTIQ010000089.1:0-5526 GCA_035448245.1 Thermovirgaceae bacterium
CCTTAACCAGGGTTCCATCAAGAAGTATTATTTTCCCCGTCTCCAGATCAAAGGGTACGTATGATGATTCGAACTGAAGACCCTTGGTTCCGTGTATCGAAGCGATCAGGTCGATGGCCTTGAAGCCGGAAACCATTCCCTGACCTGTCTGAAGGAGCCCGTTGCCGCTGTATTTCAAAGGCTCTCCCAGGGTACCGGAAATTTTGGCGTCCAGGCGGGCCTTGCCGGTAATGGTGCCTTTCATCCTGAAGGCATCTTTCAGCAGTGATGCAATGTCCGTGTCCCTGACATTGGCTTCGTCGGCGAAGGTCATTTTCGAGAGGTCCAGAGAGCCGTTGTTTGTGATCTGGCCGCCGTAGAGTTTTCCGGTGCCTCCCGATGAGACCAGCCTGTCGCCTTTGAGTTCGAGGGGCAAAACGATGTCGGTGAAGGTCATATTCATGAAACTTACCGAAGAGGATGTGAGTTTTCCTGATCCGCTGTTCTTGCCATTCTCGAAATGTCCGTTAAACGAAAGGCCCGCCTTTCCGGTTATGTCGTAGGGTTTCAGTTTTTCAAGCCTGGAGAGCAATGGAGCAAGATCGATGTTCTGGCCGCTTATTGCGAGGTCAGCCACGAGGGGTTCAGGCCTTACGTCACCCTTGACGGAAATTGAGCCTTCACCGATCTTTCCCGACAGTTCTTCGATAGTGATCTTCCCGGTGTTGCCGGAAAGTTTTGCCTTGACTGCATCTGCCTTCATGCCGTAAGCCGTAAGTGATGGTGCAGAAGCATTGAGAGAAATGGCCGGGTTACCAGCCTTGCCCTTGAGGGTTATGTCGCCGGTAACGGTCCCCTCCACGGGCAGTCCTTTCCTGTCTCCGGTTTTGAGTCTTCCCAGGTCGATATTCGAGGCCCGAAGAATAATATCAAGGTCCGTCCTGTCAAATGGTTCCTCTATGGTCATTTTACCTTCCGCTGCGAGGGATCCTGCTCCTATTGAGGCAATTCCCTGCCTTATGTTCAGAGTTTTACTCTTTTTGTCCAACCCGATCTTTACGGAATTTAGCGATATAGTTTCCAGGGTCATCCTGTCGGCGTTTATGTCAAGGCTGAAGTCAGAAGGGATCCCTGACCGGATGTTTGCTATATCCGTTCCGGCGTTCAAGTTGACGAACCGGAAATTGTCCATTACCGAAAGATCCGGGGAAAGAAGGCTGACTCTTACATTGGGAGTTGTCAGAAGTCCTTTGACCGCAGCTTCCAGGGTGATCCTGCCCCGAAGGCGGTATTCTGCCGCCTTCGGGTACATGCTGGCGATAAAGGCCGGATCCAGATCAGTGGCCATAACCACCAGGTCGCCCTTTCTTTTGCTGGTCGAGGCCTCGCTGACCGAGCCCCTGCCCGACAGGTTTGCCTGCTTCCATCTCGCCTTAAGGTCCGAAAAGGTCAGAAGATCACTGGCACTGTCGTAATTGAACAGGGAGGATAAACCGGACAGTGAATGTTCTCCCGCTGTCATGTTGTCGGACCAGGCCTTGCCGGATATTACAGGGCCTGAAAGAGGCCCCGTAACCCTGTAATCGGAGTTGATAATGCCTTTCAGGTCCATTTCCTTCAATGCCGGGGCCATTTTCTGAACGGAAGAGAGAGAAAGAGATCTCAGTGTTCCCTGAATTGAAACAGAGGGATTTCCCATGAAGTTTCTGATGGTGCCACCAAAAGAAACGGGGGACCCGTCAAAGATGCTCTTTCCTGTTATGTTCATGTTGCCGCCACGCAGGTTGGCGGTGATGTCCGTGCTTGTCGTCGAATACTCCCTGAAGCCGAGTTTCTCTGCCCGGAAAGAGATCCTGCCCTCGGGGGATGAAACCGGCCCCTCAAGGAATAGGGTGAACTCGTCCAGGGTACCCGTCATTCCGGCAAGCCTGTCGGAAACCTGCGCAAGGGTTTCCAGATCCGCGGCGGTCCCCTTTAGATCCACCATCAATTGTGGAGGAACCGATGGGGCAAAGACGAACGCAAGATTCCCCTCGAGGGGGAAACCTAGCATCCTGACGTCCATATCAGCTACGTCTACTCTGTTGGCGTCGTAATTCCACCGGGCAGAGGCCTTTTCGACCGGGATCCCCGAGATCAGGCTGCCGGTAAAATCAAGTTCTCCCGATATTTGAGGATCCTGCCATGTTCCCTTCGCGGTGAAATCCGTAGAAAAAAGCCCCCTGTAAAGGGCCGGGTCGATTTTTGGCCAGAAAGAGGCAACCAAGGCAATGTCGAGATTGTTAATAGTGCCTGCCATGGACAATTCCGGGGTTGCTGTCCCTGTTGCCGAGATGTTTCCCTTCCCTATGTCCAGGTCCATTTTTCTTATGGCAGATGCGCCCGGAGCCATTGAAACATCCAGTTTCCCCTTTACGGGAATATCACCGAAAGAGAGGTCAATGTTCGAATCTAACAGGTCACCGTTGAAGGAAAGGGAAACATCGGCAATATCAGCAGTTCCCCAGGGTGAACCAAACTGGCTTTCCATAATACGGACCCTTTGGAAGGGGAGCCGTGCACCCTCTTCCCCCTTTTCAACTTTGGCAATAAGCCTGTTGATCCTCTCGACGTCGGAATCAAAGCCCTTAATTTCGAGGAGAGACAGCTGGGGTGATCCCGTAAGCAGTGAGAGGATAGATATCTTTGCCTTTATGCTGGAGGCGGCAAAAACGTCTTTCTCGTCAGTGGACATGGCAATGTCCCTCATCACGTATCCCCTGAGAGGGTTCCCGGATATATCACCCATCGTTATCCGGGAATCAAGGTTCTCGGCCACGGCCTCTGTAACCTGTTCCCTGACCATCTCCGTCCCGAAACTGATCGTGAAAGCTGCCACCGCCAAAGCCAGAAGCAGCCCGCCAAGAACAAAAAACAATCTGGTCATTTTCATTACATCACCCTCTTAACTATTCAGGATGGTTTATACTTTTCAGTAATATTCTAACTCAAAGAAGGACAATCGACTCCAGTGAATGTTGAACGTTAAAAAACGAGGCGGCAGGAGACTGGAGGCAGGAAAACCAGGGGCGTGAGGAGTAAGAGGTGAGATGTGAGAGGTGAGAGGTGGGGTTAGAGGTGAGATGGAGAGGATTGTCATTCTGAGGACCAGCGGGACGAAGAATCTGGTTTGGTTACGTGATTCGTGAATCGAAGAATCATCAAGGAGACAGGTAACAGGTAACAGGTAACAGGAGTCAGGAAAACCTAAAAAGGCCAATTCAGATTCTTCGCTGCGCTCAGAATGACAGCAGGGGCAAAACGTCAACGGTGAACGGTGAACGGAAGGGCAGGGGCAAAAACGTCAACGGTGAACGGAAGGGCAAAGGCAAAGAAGGGCCCTGAGGGAGGGCTTTACCGGAGGCTCAGGAGCCGGTGAGTTTCGCAGCCGTCGCTGAGGGGCAGGGAAAGCATACCTGCCGTGGCCTTTTCACGGCACTGTGCGATCGTCCCGCAGCAGGCGGAGAAACGAACGCTTTCAGGCGAGTTGCCTTACGGGAAAGAACTCCCGACGGGCAGCAGGGGCAAAACGTCAACGGTGAACGGTGAACGGGATGGATTGAAGGCGTGAACGAGGGCACGACAGAGAATGGAGGTTGTCAGGAAATGAAAGATTTTACAATATCGATCAGTGACCTGGAACAGGGAAAAAGGCAGGCTGTCAGGAAATCCCTGCATACGATACATGGAAAAAGTGATGAGGGGCCTATCGTTATTAGGCCCTTCAGGTCGGGAGAGCTGGGTTGGGTTTCCTGGCGGCACTGTGTTCTTTACAGGGAAGAATATGGGTTTGATGATACTTTCGAATACTATCTTCTCGCCGGTATGGCACAGTTTATTCACGAGCCTGGGGACAGGGGGCAGGTCTGGGTAGTAGACTGCGGAGGGACGGTCGTGGGTGCGATATCTATTGTCGAGATTTCATCGGAAACGGGGCAGTTGAGGTGGTTTATCCTTGAACCAGGGTTCAGGGGGCTAGGTCTTGGAAAACGACTTATGGAAACCGCTCTTGCTTACTGCAGGGAAAGAGGTATGACCAGGGTGTTTTTATGGACTGTCAGTGAATTGCTGGCCGCAAGGCGCCTTTACGAGATCAATGGCTTTGAAATGACGGAGACGAAGAACCACTTTATCTGGGGGAGAGAAATAACAGAGGAAAGATGGGATCTGGAGTTGTAAACTGGTCTGGATAGAAGATCCTTTAATATATCGTCATCAGGAAAGGAAGCGATCGTTATGACAGTGAAGAACGCAATGACTGCGGAGAACCTGAGGTCCGCTTACGGCGGGGAAAGCATGGCTCACATGAGGTACCTGATCTGGGGTGAATCTGCCGAAAAGGAGGGATTCACAAGGATCGCAAAACTTTTCAAGGCTGTTTCATACTCGGAATGGGTTCATGCCCGGAATCATTTTACAGTCCTTGATGGCGAGACTGGAGATCATCCGGTTACCGCAGGTGGGGTTTTCGGACTGAAAGGAACTGCGGAAAATCTCACTGGAGGGTTCATGGGCGAGGAGTTCGAGATAGAACAGATGTACCCAGTCTACCTTAAAGTCGCCGAGTTTCAGGACGAAAAGGGGGCAGTCCGGTCTTTCCGTTGGGCACTGGAGGCGGAGAAAATCCACGCCATGCTCTTTCACAGGGCCCACGAAGCGGCACTGGCGGGAAAAGATGTTGATATAGATTCCTTTTTCATATGTGCTGTCTGTGGTCATACCGCTACGGATGAGGAGCCAGACATTTGCCCGATCTGCGGAGCCAGGAAAGAGGCCTACAAGGAGTTTTGATTCCTGCTCAGGCGATTGGCAGCAAGGGTTGACATACCCCCATAGGGTAATGTATTCTCTTCCGCGAGATCAATACCCGGAGGGGGTTTCTTTATGAGTTTCAGGAACCAGATAGACCCAAAGACATGGAAAGGTATCAGGAGCATTATGCAGCTCCAACTGGTAATCGCATTCGTGGTTGCTGTTTTCATCATGAAACAGTGGTGGTTCTGTGTTCTCATGATAGCACTGGGAGGTTTTCTTTCTGCCTGGAGAGGGAAGATATGGTGTGGGATGCTGTGTCCCAACGGAGGTTTCATAGATCTCCTCTGGAGCCGGATTTCACTGAAATTAATTCCTTTCCCTCGTGTGCTGAACAGGGGGCGAATCCTTCAGGGGGCGTTCTTTGCTGCCATGATCGGATATTTTGCCTGGATAGTATGGTTGGTCAATGTGGAAAAAGGTTTGCCTGTTGCCTATGCTTCCTATGCGCAGCATGGAATGCTTTTCCTGCGCTTTTGCCAGGTCAACCTTGCTCTGGCCGCAATAATGGCCGTGGTCTTTGAACCGAGATCCTTCTGTGCCCATGTATGCCCCGGCGGGACGCTGGGAACGCTTACGGGTCTCGCTACAAAACGTAGCCCCGTGGTACTCGACAGTGAGAAATGTATTGACTGTGGCCTTTGCAAAAAGGTTTGCGATCTGCCTGACAGGCTTCTGGAACCTTTACTCAGTGAA
>DAOTIQ010000090.1:0-5294 GCA_035448245.1 Thermovirgaceae bacterium
AAATAATCTGCCAAGACTGGAATATTTTTATCTGGAAAACCGTTTCCAGGAATTTCCATTAAACAACTCATTTTGTTGCCTCTAGCTTTTCTCGATAAATTCCTTGTCATTTGATCCGCAAAACACCATTCCTGCGCTCTTGCGATAAAGGTTTTTGTCAACAATATTCTCTAGAGGTACAATCTCCTGTAACTAAAACCGGGAAGCAGGAGCCTGGTATGACTAGAAAAATTTTGATCGCTCTTGTTTTCATGGCGCTTCTCTTTTGTCCCGCCGTTGTTTCGGCAGGAAGTTCGGATATCTGTTTCTCCCTGGGTGATAGCGAGGAAGGGAGATACGTTTTCCTGTTCCAGAAGGACGGGTTCAACCAATACCTTGACAGGACATCCATGGAAGACAGGGGAGATCACCTCCTGGCAACGATTGTGGCAATACCTGAAGCGGCCTGCAACGACCCCGGGAACAAGGAAAGGTATGTTGGTGTATTCGGATTCAGAAAGAGCGGAGAAGAAGGAGCTGTTTTCAGCGTAGAGAGGTATTCGGAGGACGGATCCCTCCTTGAGTATCAGAATACAGAAGTTGAAAACCCGACCTGGGAAAAGATCCCTCCTGGCCACCCCGTTCATGATTTATTGCAATCGGTGATGCAGTACATCCAGATCCAATAACTGGGAAGCGTTCGGATCTGGCTGGTATACTCCCCCCGAATTTTAAAGTCAATGTTAATTGAGCCCTTGTGTTCTTTGCCAAGGAGCCTTCCCCCGTTGCCTTTCCCTGTTTTGCCTCATGTCCGCCGGCATTAAGCCCCTGTCATTTCGGGGAAGTACGCTCCAGCGCGCTGTCAAGGACGCCCATCTGGCTTCATCCCCTATGGGCCTTTGGGGCCCAGGCCCCGTTCCTGAAATCTTTCAAGAATACTCTCAAAACTGAATATTTTTGCTTTGATACAGCGTTTGTTGTCGCGGGCATTTAATGACACTCTTTATATATGGTGAGTTTGAAAGCTGATGCAGAAAGGAGGTGAAGTCCATGGCAGAGTTTATTAATGCTTCGAGCCGTCTTTCCCTCAGGGTGCAGATCGGCACCAACGACGAGGGGCGTCCCATTCTCAGGAGTCTTTCCCTGAGGGATGTCTCCGCCGACGCGGTAGCTGATGACGTTGTTGCCGTTTCTTCCGCCATCGGGGCACTGCTTGATCATCCGATCGTGGAGACCAGCAAGATAGATACCGACCTCGTAGCCTAGTGACAACAACGACCCTTGAAAGGAGGTGAAGCAATGGAGACGAAGACTCTTAGAATGGTTTTCGGCACTGCAGCCGGCGATCCCTGGTCACTTTCCCTCAGGTACCCCAAGGAGAACCTTACCGCCCAGGATGTAGAGACGGCGATGCAGGCCATCATCGATGCTGACGTTTTCGCGTCGGGGCTAACGGATATCCTGGCCGCCCAGATCATCGACAGGACTGTCACCGATCTGATCGATAACGGCTAGTTCGGGATAGATTATTTCAAGGCGGGCGCCTCCCGGTGCCCGCTGAAAGAAAAGGAGGTTTTGTGAATGGAGGATTTCTTGGCTTCTGCCATCCAGAGCGGGTTTGCCGTGGCTGTTGCGGCCTACCTTCTGGTGAGGATGGAGAGCCGTCTGGAGGAACTGACCAACGCCATCAAGGATCTCCAGGTAGTTATTGCAAACAAAGGAGGAGCCTGAAATTGCGCCCTAACGACATATTTGTCTCACCCCATTTTCGCCTTACGGAGTTCCAGTGCCGGTGCTGCGGATGCGTGAAACTGCACCCGGAACTGTTGGTGAAGCTGGAAAAACTCCGCGATGCCTGGGGAAGCCCGCTGATCCTTACAAGCGGGTTCAGGTGCGACAAGCACAACAGAAAGGTCAACGGAGCTGAGGCCAGCCTGCACCTGATGGGACAGGCTGCAGACGTGGTGGTTCTGGATGAGAACCAGAGAGAGTTCTCGGAAGCCGCAGAGAAAGCGGGTTTTGACCAGATAGTGACCTACGGTAAAAGGAATTTCGTCCATCTTGGAATATTCGGGAGGGATTCGCGTATTACCCTTCCCGTGAACCAGCATAAATGGGAAATGGCGGTACCATTGCATGTCGGAGCGGCAGCATGAGAAGGTGCTGAAGGCGTTCAGACCCCTTGTCGAAGCTACTGCCAGGAGATACGAAGGCAAGGGAGCTTTGTACGAGGACCTTGTCCAGGAGGGATACCTGGCGGTTTTGGATCTGTATCCGAGATGCAGCGACAAGGATTACCTTGCAAAGTACCTGAAAGATCGTGTTCCCGCCAGGGTAAGGAGTGCAGCAAGAAGAGAGTGGAGGATCAGCGGAAGGTGCGAGGAGTTCGATCCTGAAGAGTACCGGGGCGCCTTCCACCCGGAATTCCCCTGGACCTTGTGGGTTGCCGAAAAGCTGCTGAACGAAAGAGACCGCGAAATAGCCCGCATGGTGTATTCCGGCCATACCCAGAAGGAGATAGCGGAGAAGCTGGGACTTACCCAGCAGGCAGTAAGCTCAAGGCTGAGCCGGATCCGGGAGGTCCTGAAGCAGGAGCAGAAAAAGGAAAGATTAAGCAAAAGCGGCAACAGTAGCTGAAAGGCCTGGCCAGCTCCAGGAAAGCAGGTTTGTCAGGTTCATATATATACAACGACAGGGGAAGCCGAAAGGCCTCCCCTGTCGTTATGTCCGGGCAAATCAAAAAACTGGTTAAGCGATATAATGCTAAATAGATAGAAAGCTCGTTCTGCCTCCCGGAGGGGCGGTTTATGAGGTACTAATGTAATAGCAGGAGGGTGTGGGGAATGAAAAAAACTGCTTTCCGGGCCGTTTCCCTGGTTGCCTTCTTTCTCTGCCTGGTTGTATTGTCGCCAGTTGCCGCCTCGGCTGGCCCCAAGATCTACTGGCATTTCACGATCAAGGCATTTGTCGACCTTCCGGATACGAATGGCGTGGAATGGGCCTGGGTGACGATGGTCGAATTAGACAAGCCCAAGGCCTACCCGGCAGAGGCTGAAGTTGCCCAGGAGCACGGGGGGAAGCTTGAAGGCACGGTTTTTGCCTTTGTGCAGGGGGTTGCTTGGCGATCCGCCCACCGGTACGAACGGGATGTAACCTGCAAAGGGCTTCCTTCAAAGAGCGAGACCTTCTGGGAGGAAAGTGAAAGCGACAGCGTATACGCCATGGGCCAGCTGATCGACACGAACCCGGTCTATTCGTTCAGGTTCGGGTTCACAAACAGGAGGATACTTCTCCCCGATGGGACCTGGATAGACCCGGGAAGCGAGACAAATGTCTTTGTAGGGGCGATCAATGTCGAGGGTGAAGTGCATGAGGAAACCAGGGGAGATTTCTACTTGCAGGTCGTCAACTACGGGGACAATCTCGAGCATCGCCGGCGCTGCGGCAAAGCCTGGGTGGAGCAGTACCTGACGGCTTTCAGGAGTTTTCATATTGTTATGGAGAGGCCGGCTGTCGGCGAGTACCTTTTCGCCCAGACCCTGGATGGCCCCACATCGAGGAAACACTTCGTTTACCGGGTCGATCGCTCCACCTCACCGGAGCACCCTTTCTGGAAACAGCAGACGATGTAACTGACCGCCCCCGGGAAGCAGCATCGCCTCTAAATATTGCCGTACTAGGCGACGGGGAGGCAACGAGGAAGCAGGAAATAATGGATACCCCCCCTGTAATCCTGCACGAAAATTGATGAGGTTTGAGGAAAAACTATCAAGAAGGATAATTTATCAGCGATCCAGGTTATGCGCTCCGGCGGTGTGGTTTAATGCCAAAATCCATTGCGTCGAGGACGGAAAGAAGTGTTTTTAAAGTGGGGTTGCCCTTCCCGCTCAGTGATTTGTAAAGTTGTTCTCTGGACAGTCCGGCCTTTTCAGCTATCTCTGTCATGCCCTTGGATCTGGCTGCAAGGCCAAGTGCTTTGGCAATATGGCCTGCGTCATTTGTAGCGAAGGCATCTTCCAGAAAAATCCTCAAGGCCTCTGCGTCATCAATGTGCTCAAGGAAATCGTATTCATACAGTTTTTCTTTCATTGTCAATCCTCCTCTAGTTGTGCGGCGATCTCTATTGCTCTCTGAACATCTATTTTTTGTGTGGACTTATTGCCACCGCAAAGCAGGATCACCATTTGCTCTCCATGTTGTTTAAAATAGATCCTGTAACCTGGTCCGTAATGGATCCTCAACTCACTTATGCCGTTGCCTACCGGGTATACGTCTCCCAACAATCCGTTTGCAACCCGGAACAACCGGGCGGCAATGATCTGTCTGGTTTTCCTGTCCTTCAGTGATCTTTCCCAATTAAGGTAGGTTTCTGTCTGGACAATTCTGTACATACAGGTATTGTAGTTTATAAACTACGAGAAGTAAAGTCATTCCAGGATCTGTGTGTTCCCTGATGGGTGGTGAAATCATGGAACTCGGAAGCGAAAATTACCCCCTTTGAGAGATCGTCAGGGATGAGGGCAAAATGTACCGTAAAGAGATAGAGATCTTTGCGGAGATCGGTGGGGAGATAATCCCCGCCACCGGAATCAACGATGACTGAATGCGTGTCGTCCCTGCTGCAGAAGAGGGCAAACAAGGCTACGGGGAGGCAAAAAGGGAACTGGAAGAAATGGTACCCCCTTTTACTCCTACACGGAGATTGATTGGGACTGAGAAAAAACTTGTTTCAGGATCTCCCCTAACTGATCAACCCGCAAAACTTTTTGGATTCAGGTTAAAATACAGATAATGATCAACAACTCCCAGATCTTTTTCCTTGCTGATACGCGAAGGTGGTATCTTCTATGGAAGGACAACTGCCGGAAAGAACCTTCCTCAGGCCAGGCAGGCCAAAGGTTTTAACCACCTACAGGTTAAAGGCCCGGGTGGGGCATATCCTGGGGGAATGCGGGGACGCCTTTGGAAAGACTATTAAAACAGCCCTCCAGTGGCTTGGCGAAAAGGTGCCACTTCCTCTCCCCGAAGCGGCATGGAACGTTGAATCCTTTGTCCTTGACGAACACGGCCAGCGGCTGGAGTGCGTCTCTGTACCTGAAAAGGGGATCTGGACGGCCCGTTTTTCCCACCCCGATGCCGGGATGGGAGACATCCGCCCCGTCCCGGGGAGGATCTGGCTTAACGACCTTTCCGTGGCCAGAACCGAAAAGGGGATCCAATTCGGGGTCCAGATCACTTGCTCTTCCCTGCCCGAGAGGGATTACCCGGTAGCCTTTATTCGCCCCGGGATCATAAAATCCCTGGCCGAGGCGGTC
>DAOTIQ010000091.1:0-5256 GCA_035448245.1 Thermovirgaceae bacterium
TCCTTGTGCAAACAAGTATACTCGACCTTGAGCAAGAGTTCAAATCACCGGCAACCTTGAAGCATGAGGAAGAGGGGTCAGAGGATGAGGGGTCAAACCTACACTTTTGACTAAATGTTTAAGTTGGGGGAAGATATTGAGGAGCAATTTCCCGACAGGAGGTTTTCCCCTTGGCCAGGCAGTTGAGGATCGAGTACCCCGGTGCTTTGTATCATGTGACATCGCGAGGCAATGAGAAGAAAGATATCTTCAGGAGCATAAAAGACCGGGATAAGTTCCTGTCCTACCTGTCATCGGCCTGGGAGAGGCATGGTGCGGTCTTTCACGCTTACTGTCTTATGAGCAACCACTTCCACCTCATGGTGGAGACCCCCCTCGGGAACCTCTCATGGATCATGAAGCACATCAACGGATCCTACACCACCTACTTCAACGTCAAGCACAAGAGGGCGGGGCACCTTTTGCAGGGCCGCTACAAGGCGGTCCTGGTGCAGGCCGATGCCTACGCAGCAGAGCTTTCCCGCTACATCCACCTGAACCCGGTAAGGGCGAAGATGGTCTCAACCCCGGAGGAATACCGCTGGAGCAGCTGCAGCCGGTACCTGGAAGGCACAGAGCCATCCTGGCTTTCGACGGGCCTTGTCCTCGGATATTTCGGGACGGAAGATGAAGACCGCCGAAGGAACTACCGGGACTACCTGTATGATGCCATAGGTAAGGAAAGCCGGGATCCCCTGTCAGATTCAGTGGCCTCGACGATCCTGGGCAGCGACGATTTTGTCAGGGACATCAGGGAGAAGTACCTGGATGGCAAGGAAAATGACAGGGAACTGCCGGCGCTGAGGGACCTGTCCCGTGGTCCCGGTGTTGCAGAGATCAAGGCGTTATCAGAGGAGGCCTTCCCGGAGAACGAGAGGCTGGCAAGGATGGCGGGGATCTATCTCTGCTGGCGTTACAGCGGCGCGAAGCTCAAAGAGATAGGGGCACTATACGGTATTTCCGAATCGGGCGTGAACCGTGCCTGCTTTAGATTTGAGAACATGATGGAAGGGGAAAAGGATCTAAGGGAAAGGCTCCAGAGGCTGACAGGAAAACTTAAATAGTCAAAGGTGTAGGCCTGACTCCGTTGCTTTGGATTTTTCCAAGGTTAACAAACATTGGATATAATAAGAAAACAGAAGCAAGGAGGTGACACTCCCTATGGGTCTGCAGATCAGGATTGCGCAGGAGGATATCGTAGAGTTCTGTCTCAGGAATAAGATTCGCCGTCTTTCCCTGTTCGGATCGGTCCTGAGGGATGATTTTACTCCCGAAAGCGACGTCGATGTTCTTGTCGAATTTGAGCCAGGGGAACGTGTCGGCCTCAGGTTTTTTGCTATGGAACAGGAGTTGTCGGACCTTCTCGGACGGAAGGTCGACCTTAATACGCCGGGATTCCTGAGCAGACACTTCCGGGAGGAAGTCCAGCTCCAGGCTGAGGTTCTTTATGATGCAGCCTAAGGACCACACAAGACTGAAGCATATGATGGAGTATGCGGAAGAAGCGAAAAACCTGGCAAGCGAGACAACAAGGGAAACACTTGCGACAGACCGGAAGCTTGAGTTGGCCCTGACAAGGCTGGTCGAGATTATCGGAGAGGCAGCTGCAAGGGTTTCTTCCCAGACCCGGGAGCAATATCCTGATATTCCGTGGATCGAAATGATCGGACTCAGAAACCGGCTGATCCATGGTTATGATGCTGTCGATCTGGATATCCTCTGGGATATCATTCAGGAAGATCTCCCTTCCCTGATCCAGAGATTGAGAGCGCTTCTGGAGAAAGAATAGCCTCCCTTAATATGCTTTCTTCAGGCTGCAAATCTAATACTTGTTCAGATCTACACAATTGATGACAGACCACGAATAACACCAGCCTGTTGGAATCCATGCTCATCATATATCCTTGCCCATCATCACTTTGGTGTTTTCCCTGAAAAATTCGGTGAAGCCGCATTTCTCGTAGCATCTCATTGCGCGGTTGTTGAAGCTGCGGACCTTCATCTCCAATCGCTTTGCACCAAGCCTCTCCCTGGCGTACCCCTCCAGAAGGGCGATCATCCGTTGCCCCGCTCCCTTGCTCCGATACTCCGGAGCGATGTAGAGGAACCGGACCATCCGCGTGTCGGGGTCTTCTGCCCGGTCCAGGGCCGCGTGCCCGATGAGGGTTTCCCCCTCGTACACGAGGAAGGAGATCGCCCCTTTTGCCGGGTCAAGCACCTGTTCCCATTGTCCGTGATCAAAGGGCCAATGCGCGACGGGCCAGACAAGGTGAAGATCCTCCGGGTCGCTGAACATCTTTTCCAGAACGACTGTATTTAGCGGGTCATTTTCGACGATCTTCATATCGGTTCAGCCCTTCCGCAGATACTGAAGTCCTTTTCCTTGTTGATGCCCGTCCAGGTTGTATGTTATCAAAATATGATGACAGAGGGGCCTGCGCTTTTGACTGAACTGGTAAACCAGGCCGCTGAATTTGATGATAGTCCTTCCCCTTCCAGAAGGTTATTCAACAAGGAGGATTTTTCGTGTCGGGTACGGAGAGAAGCAGGATCAGACCCGGGATGAGGGTCAGGATCATACAGAAGCAGCACCAGGGGACGGGCGAACTGACCGAGGGCGTTGTCAGGGATGTTTTGACAAAAAGCCTCACGCACCCTCATGGGATCAAGGTCCGTCTCGAGGACGGTACCGTTGGCAGGGTCAAATACGTGAAGGAGGAGTGACGAGACGAACCTTAGGGGTATCTGCTGCCACACCTATTACACCGACGATGCGGCGACCCAAAAGAAAAACGGGTCAAGAGCCTGGAAGCGTCAGATGTGTCAGGCCGTACACATTTGACAAACATTCTGTCGAGATAAGTCAGGAGAGAAACGAAATTTACAATATAGGAGGAGTTGTCAGCAGTGGACATTCCAAGGATCTTCAACATCACCGAAAGTGCTCACAGGATCCATAATCCGTTCACGCCCGAAAAGTTCGCCACCCTCGGCAAGGTGTTGCGCCTGGAACCGGGGGCCCGCGTGCTCGACCTTGGCAGCGGTTCGGGCGAGATGCTGTGCACCTGGGCACGCGATTTCGGCATCGTCGGCACCGGTATCGACTTAAGCCGGTTGTTCTCCGGGCAGGCGAAAGTCCGCGCAGAGGAGCTCGGCGTCGCCGACCGGGTCGAGTTCATCCACGGTGATGCTGCCGGCTACGTCGCCGGCGAAAAGGTCGATGTGGCAGCCTGTGTCGGTGCCACCTGGATCGGGGGAGGGGTAGCCGGCACCATAGAGCTTCTGGCTAAGAGCCTCCGCCCCGGAGGGATGATCCTGATCGGTGAGCCTTACTGGTTGCAGTTGCCGCCGACGGAAGACGTTGCCAAAGGATGCCAGGCCGATTCGATCTCCGACTATCTCATGCTTCCGGAACTTGTCGCGTCCTTCGGCGACCTTGGCTACGACGTCGTGGAAATGGTTCTGGCAGACCAGGAAGGCTGGGACAGGTACGAGGCAGCCAAGTGGCTCACCATGCGCCGATGGCTCGAAGCGAATCCCGACGATGAACTGGCGAAAGAGGTTCGAGCCCAACTAACCTCGGAACCCGAACGCTACGCCAGGTACACCCGTGAATACATGGGCTGGGGCGTGTTCGCGCTTATGGCGCGTGCATAGTAGGAGGAAGGCCTGTATTTTGACTGAATGGTCAAGATGGGAGAAATGGGAGGCAGATCTTTCCCAGTCGGCAAGGATGACCGGGATCTATATTTGCCAGAGGCCATGACTGTTGGTAATTATGGGAACATAACAGGAAAGGTTAAGCATTTGGGGAAAGGGCCCAGCAGGCAAGCAATATCTGAAATAGCAAAAAGTGCAGGTCTGCCCCTGGGGCTTTGTTCTGTCGGGGTTTTTCAGAGCGTGTTTCTTTCTTCATTTTTTATTAATCTATTTCTACCCGTTATTATTCTTGGTTGCAAAAAGACCTTTCTCTTGACTCTCTTATTTCAAAAAATGGCGTTTTGCAATAATATAAGTCTATGTTTAATTCCATATTATCGGAGGCAATAATATGTCCAACGTGACAAATCGAGCCGGAAGGTATATTTTGCAACCTTCAGGTTATAAAGCCTTTCTCCCGAATCCCCTGCCCCCAGACCCCCCTGTTGGAATGACGCCAAAGCTGATCCAGGCCCTTTCCAAAGCAGAACTGGCCCTCGGCCGTCTTGACGGCTCAACGGAAGTATTGCCAAATCCGGATCTTTTCGTACTCATGTATGTCAGAAAGGAAGCAGTTCTTTCGAGTCAGATCGAAGGGACGCAGGCATCTTTGATAGATCTGCTCGAATATGAAGCCAAAGCGAAGGAAGGGAAGGCCCGGGATGTAAAAGAAGTTTCGAATTATGTTATGGCTCTAAATTATGGACTGGACCGTGTTGTGGAATTGCCCTTGTCGTTGAGGTTGATAGAAGAGATACATGGGCAATTGCTTAGCGGGGTCAGAGGTTCAGAGAGGAATCCCGGCCAGTTCAGGAGATCTCAGAATTGGATAGGGGAGCAGGGAAGCCTGTTACAAGATGCTGCTTTTGTGCCTCCTCCTCCATTTGAGATGAGACAGGCAATTGGAGAACTGGAGAAATTCATTCACAAAGATTTCGAGATGCCTCACTTGATCAAAGCCGGACTGATCCATGCACAATTCGAAACGATCCACCCCTTCCTTGATGGGAATGGTCGTATGGGGCGCCTGCTGATAACCTTCTTCCTTTGCCAAAAAGGGATCCTCCGTCGCCCCCTCCTGTATCTGTCTCATTATTTCAAGAAGTATAGATCTCAATATTATGATCTTCTTCAACAGATCCGCGATGAAGGAGATTGGGAGAGCTGGCTTTTCTTTTTCCTTAAAGGTGTTGCTGAAGTCGCAGAGGAAGCCACCGGAACGGCGAAGCGCATCGTCCGGCTCCGGGAAGAATTTAGGGAAAAGATCCAGGAAAACCTTGGTAAAAATTCCGGGAAGGCACTTAAGTTACTGGAAACCTTATTTAACGAACCATTCGTAACGGTCCGACAAATCTGTAGTATCACTGGTCTTTCCTACAGTTCTGCGAACAATCTGGCTAAAGAGCTTGAAGTGTTGGGGATATTGGAGGAAACCACAGGGAAGAGGAGGAATAGAATTTTTGTTTTTAAACCGTATATGGATGTCTTCATGGAATAAAATATAAGTGGGTCCTTTTG
>DAOTIQ010000092.1:0-5242 GCA_035448245.1 Thermovirgaceae bacterium
GAACCAGTCCGACAGGACCGGCTCAGAATGGAAGGAAAACCTCTTCTCCCTCTCCGCGGTATAAGCCACGTCAGGCATCAGGTCGATCTCTCCTGCGGCAAGACGGTCGAGCCCCTCGCTCCAGGTACCACGCACATACTCTATCTGCCAGCCCTCCGAAGCCGCGACTGCTTCGATAATATCCACAAAGATCCCGGCGGGTCTGCCGGGATCATCGGTAAAGACCTTGGGCTTGTTCTCGTAAATACCGACTTTGACGGTCGTCCCGGCAAAGGAGGGCAAGACGGGAAGGGAAGAAAAAACAAGGACCAGAACAATGGCCACTAAAACCATAAACCCCGCCGGCATGATCTTTCTGAAACTCAAGAAAATCTTCCTTTTTCTTGTCGGGTCATTTCGATGACGGCTATTTCCTGACGGCAAACTGACCATCTCCCGATCCTGTTTGAGAAGATTTGAGGCTTCCGGATATTCTACATTCCCTCATTACTTTGCACAAGAAAAGAGATGATGAAAAAAATCGATTAATTTTGCCTTCAACATCATAGATCCGTCTTTTCCCCTTGCGCTTCGTCCGTTCCCGGCACTCTCCAGACTCTCCCGTTCTCCTTATAAATGCTGTTTTCCGGTCATTTCCTCGATGTCAACAGTTATGACCACGATCTTTTGAAGGGCCTGAACAGGGAATTCGAACTCCTTTCCAGTATAGTGCTCCATGATAACGTTCAGTCCGTAGGCCTTATCAGCCGATTCCTCCTGGATGGATGCCCTGCCCCTGGCGATGACGCTCCTGTACTTCATTGAAAAGCTGCATGCCTCTTCCGCCCGGACTATTTCCAGATCCGTTTCGAACTCCAGGCAGACATCGGGATTTTTCCTGATGATGTCCAGTTTTTTACCTTCCAGTGCCGAATGCATGTATACCTTTCCGTCTCGATAACCGAAGTTCATGGGAACCACGTAGGGCCTGTCTCCGTCACACAGTCCCATCCTGCATACCGAGGAATCTCTGATGATAGACTCCATGACGGAAATGTCGGTGATCTCTCTGTCCCTTCTTCGCATTCCATTTCCCCCTTTTCTCAGGAAAATAAGTTTCTGCAAAGTATTACGCCTTGTTACTTACTATGATAAGGCATTTCACAGGAAGGCTCCAATTGAGCAAACCGACGGAGAAAGATATACTTGGCCTGTCATCCGGGATTTCAAGAATCTGCCCTGTAATGGGCCTTTCATCCTGACACTGAGAGAAGGAGCTGATGGTCATGACTTACGGATTGACCCTTCTATCGGCAGCGGCAATGTTTACCTTTTTGGCTGCAACAAAGGCTGCAGCACATTGCGATACCCTGGAGGGCCCCGTTATAAAGACAGCCAGACAGGCCCTGGAGAAAGGGGACGTTGCACCGGTCCTTAAATGGATCAGGGAAGAGGACGAGCATGAGGTACAAAAGGCCTTTGAACTTGCACTGAAGGTCCGCTCCCTCGGACCCGATGCCGGGGAACTCGCCGACATGTCCTTCTTTGAAACCCTTGTAAGGATCCATCGGGCCGGTGAGGGCGCCCCCTATGAAGGACTAAAGCCCGGGAGCATTGTCCCCCCGGTTGTCGGAAAGGCAGACACAGCCCTGGAGACCGGCGATGTCTCTGAACTGGCCGAAAGGATCTCGAACCATGTACGAAAGGCTGTTGAGGAAAGGTTTCATCAGGCCCTTGAAAAAAAGGTTACTGCCGAAGATTCACCTGCAAAGGGGAGGGAGTACGTGGAGGCGTATATCTCTTTCGTCCACTACGTCGAGAGTATCCACGCCCTGACCATGGGCGGCGGCCATCACGGGGGTCATCATGACTGAGTTAAACCCTGCCAGGTCAAGGCACGGCCGGGTCGGTTGCCCCCGTGCCTTGTTTTTTGGGACCATTGGAAGAAACTAAAGGTTATCGGGATCGAAAATATCCATTATCAGCAATCCCACGTAAAGGTCGAAACGGTCCTTGGGAGAGTTCAGGTCTTTCCTGACTATTTCTGCTATCTTCCTAAGCCGGTAGCCCAATGTCTGCCTGTGGATGATAAGCTTGTCGGCGGTTTCCTGCTGATTCCCGCTTTCGAGGAAAACCTTAAGGGTTCCGCAAAGTACCCCCTTGTGTCTTGAATCGTATTCGAACAGGGGCATGACGGTCTCATTCATGAATTCCCTGAGGATATTTCGATCCTTTATCTGGCAAAGGAGACGATAAAGCCCCAGATCCTCATAATGGGCCACTTTCCCTGAAGGGAAAAGCCTTTTTCCTATCTCAAGAGCAGTTATTGCCTGGGAATAACTGTCCTTGAACTCACGCCAGTTTTTGGTCGTTTTCCCTACCCCGACGAAGAACCCTCCCCGGTCCACCCCTTCGGCAACGTTGCTTGCGACATTCCGGAATAGCGTTTGTTCCTCGGTTTTGGTATTTGCAGCCAGGTAGACGAGAACAATATGGTTCCCCTTCAGGCGGCTGTGAATGTTCTTGGGGGCAAGGGGGTGTGTCATGATAAGTTGCCTGGTTTCCATCATCAGATCATGGGAGACATCCCTGTTCCCGGCATCCCCGATATCCGGGTCCACAACGGCCACTTTATAGGGGGAGGATATCTCGAGGCCGACAGAACCGGCTCGGGTGAGGGCCTCATTGTAAGAATGGAAATTCCCGTCCAGCAGATCATCAAAAAACTCTTCCAGAACTCCTGATCTTCTATTGTCCAGGACCCTGAGGGGGAATGAAATTGGCAACTCCATTCTGCTTATCCTGTCCTGGGTCAGGAAATCCAGGATAGCTCTGGTAACTTTCCCGAAAGTTATCTTCGGCTGGAGCCGTATGATGGGAAAACCGAGCTCGTCGGCTTGCCTTATCATGCTTGAGGGTATCTCGGAAATGTAATACCCGGGCTGGACAGCTATCCCGGCGAGCCCTCTTTCATTCAGGTTGCCAATAATGTCTGCGGCTAGTGGTGAGCCTTCTGTCAGACCGTAACCGGTAGAAATAAGAAGTTCCCCCGGCTGCAATTGCTCTAGAGAGTCAAGTATCTCCATCATGTTGACCCAGGTAACATCCTTGTCGAGCCCTCTTTTCCCGGCCACTATTTCCGAATTCGCAAAAATATCAAGGGCAAGAAGCTGAAAAAGTTTCATGTCAGATCACCAGAATTCTCCTGTTTCGTTTCAGATTCGTCTTGCATTTTATGTTACGTATTATACCTGTTGTATAAAACTTGGTGGATAAATTTATTTGCTGCAACTAATTGCTTTTTCTTACTAACACCACGACACTACAAGAAACTTCCTCCGTTCATTTAATAATGTTTCCTTATCTTTTCAATATCTTTTAAGGAGTTGTTGTTATGATCAACGATTTTCGGAAAGAACTGGACGAAAGGGAAATGATCTCGCTGATCGCGGATCTGGTTAATACTCCCAGCTATCCTGGCATCCCGGAACAGGAAACCGGGGTTGCAAAACTGATCCACGATTTTTTTGTCAAGGAAGGGATCCCATCAGAAATATACGAGGTGGTTGATGGGAGATGCAATGTTGTAGCTAGGCTCGAAGGACACGGGAAAGGCAAAACACTTCTTCTTACGGGCCATACCGATACTGTTCCGCCCTATGATATGGAAGATGCCTTCCGCATGAAGATCGAAAACGAAAAGTTGATAGGCCGTGGCGTTGTGGATATGAAAGGGGCCCTTGCCTGTATGGTGCTCTCCATGGCCGCGATCAGGAGGTCTGGCACCAGGTTGAAGGGTAACATAATGTTTGCGGGCGTAATAGGCGAGGAGGGAAAGAGCGAAGGGACCTGCGCCCTGTTGAAGAAGGGCCTAAAAGCTGATGCCGCCATTGTCGGAGAACCCTTCGGCTGGAACATCGGCATTGGCCAGAAGGGCCTGGAATGGTTTGAATGCAGGATCCTGGGGAAGGCTGTTCATGGCGGAAAGCAGAAGGAAGGTATCAATGCCATCTCCAAGGCGGGAAAACTTATCAGAGCCCTTGACGAAGAACTCGTCCCCAGGATAGAGAGCCGCATGCACCCGATCATTGGAGGATCTTCCATGAATTACGGAATGATCAGTGGAGGCTTCCAGCCAAGTACCGTAGCCGGTGAATGCGTTTTGCAGTTCGACCGGCGCTGGATCCCGGGGGAAAAATACGAGGACATTCTCAGAGAGTACGATGACTTTCTCGAAAGGCTAGGGCAAGATGATCCGCAATTCCAGGCAGAACTGAAAGTAATGGATTCCAGCCTGATGGAAAGGGGCTATATCCATGAAGCGATGGAATTATCTCTTGAACACCCCCTGGTTCTATTGATGGACAAAACTATTTTTGAAGCAACAGGACACAGGGCTGAAAAGAAAGCATTCCCTGCATGGACCGACGCAGGACTTTTGTCCAGCTACGGGGGGATCCCGACAGTCATCTTTGGTCCCGGCAGTCCTGACAGCGCTCACACGGCCCACGAATACCTTGAGACATCATACCTGGTCCCCTTCACGCAAATATATGCGCTGATGGCCAGGGACTTCTGTCAGTGAACCGCATGATCCCCCCGTCTCATCTCATGAGAACGTCCTGACGTTTTTTGATGATCCCTTTAAAAGGAGTGATGCCATGATATCAGGTTAAAAGACCGGATCGGACATATTGCAGGGCAACATTAAAAGGAGGGTCGACAATATGAGCAGTGCCAAGGCGGTAAAAAAAGAAACCTCCAGGAAAAAGTTTAAAGTCCCTCACGTATATATCATCCTTCTGACCGTAGTAGCCATCTGTGCTGTCCTGACCTACCTTGTTCCGGCAGGACATTACGAAAGGGTTGCCGGTCCTGGAGGCAGGATGATAGTTGACCCCCAGAGTTTCGGCTACGTGGATCAGTCTCCCGTAGGGCTTTTTGACTTTCTTCTGGCAGTCCCCAAGGGGATGGTGGAGATCGCAGAGATCATATTCTTCATCTTCATCGTGGGAGGTTCGTTCGGGGTCGTAAACGCGACCGGAGCAATAGAGGCTGGCATCGGGAAGATCACAAGGAAGATGGCCGGCAAAGAGCGGGCAATAATACCCATAGTCATGATCCTCTTCTCGCTCGGGGGCGCTATATTCGGGATGGCCGAGGAAACGCTTCCCTTCGTACCGATCATGGTTACACTAGCGATCGCCCTTGGCTTTGATTCCCTGACCGGCGCAGGCATCGTCCTTGCTGGAGCAGGCGCAGG
>DAOTIQ010000093.1:0-1760 GCA_035448245.1 Thermovirgaceae bacterium
CGGCCGCAAGGATCTGCCCGTTTATGTTGTCAATTTCCGTTCGTCGGCCCGCTTCAATGTCCTGAAGCATGGAAGCCCTGTTGGAAGATGTTTTTTTCAGCGTTTCCATTATTGTTTTCCGGATTTCCTCAAGGTCTATCAGGACTCCTTTAAGGGCCATTGCTTCCACTGCCTCGCCGAGAAGCAGATCCATCACCGCCGCAAGATCCGGGTTGCCGATGATGGCTCCATTGTTTTGCCTTACAATCGCTGCCAGGGGGTTGATAGCGGCATTAAGGACCAGCTTGCGGCATATCGCCTCCCGCGGATCTTCCACCAGTTGGGGATTAAGATCAGCCGACAGGAAGAGGTCTCTGATCTTACCCAGGTCCATGCCCTTCTCCCAGGGGCCAAAGATCACGGTCCCCTCTCCGGCGACAACCACTTCTCCCGGAGCCTTCCGGTAACCACCAAAGGTCGTGACACCGGCCGCAACCCGGCTCGCTCCCAGCATCCTGGCAAGTTCCTCGGCGTTGCCCAGACCATTCTGAAGTGTCAGCGCCACTCCCATCGGGGCGAGTTCTTTTTCGATCATCGGGGCAACCCTTCCAGTATCACCGGATTTGACAAGCACTATCACCAGGTCGAAACTACCCCTCCCCGTCCCGCCCGGTGATACGGGAATGGGCAATGTTTTCGTACCGCCATCAGGAAGGTGTATTTTCAGACCCTTTTTGCTAATGGCATCGAAATGCTCTCCAGGTCTCTGTATCAATTCCAGTTCGAGACCGGGGTATCCTGAACCGAGCAGGTGAAAAGCTATAACGCTTCCCAGGGCTCCGCAACCCGCTATAGCAACTCTCATTCCTTGATCGCCTCGAGATGTTCCATGGTTCCCTCGTTAGCAGCAAAAGAGTGATCGGGCGATGGGAAGGTCCCTTTCCTGACCTCCTCGGTGTAGGAGGATATCCCCTTCATAAGAGCCTCTCCTCCTTCGCAGAACCGTTTGACAAAACGGGGCTTGAACTCTCCGTAAAGGGTCACTATATCGTGGAAAACCAGAACCTGGCCATCGCAGTCAGGGCCTGCCCCTATCCCGATCGTAGGTATAGTCAGGCGTCTGCTGAGGAAAGCGGCCACCTCCGCCGCAACACACTCAAGAACAAGCGCGCATGCACCGGCTTCTTCAATGGCAAGGGCATCCCGAAGAAGGAAAGAAGCTCCCGAGGGGTCCCTCCCCTGGACCCTGTAACCACCAAGTTGCGTCGTCGTCTGGGGGGTCAGGCCGATATGACCGACTACCGGAACCCCGGCGGTGACAATGGCCTTCACCGTTGCTGCCCTCTTTGCACCACCCTCCAGTTTCACAGCATCGATACCTGTCGATTTGACCAGGTTCCCGGCGTTTCTTACGGCCTCCCTGTCGTCAATCTCGTAACTCATGAACGGGAGGTCCCCTACCACAAAGGCTCTCTGTCTGGCCCGCATGACAGCCCTGCAATGAAGATCCATCATTTCCATGGTCACCCCTATGGTGTCTGGAAGGCCATGCTCCACCATTCCAAGGGAATCCCCCACCAGAACAGTATCGGCACCCGCCTCTTCCGCCATCCGCATCTGCCAGTTATTGTAGGCAGTCACCATTACTATCTTTTCGCCGCTTTTCTTCATTCTCATGAGTTCGGGAATTCCGACATTTTTCTTCATGACTCTCTCCTTTCGAGAACCCTGTTGTCTATGAGTCTGGCCCGTCCCACCCTCGCGGCGAGGGCGCAAACGGC
>DAOTIQ010000093.1:1860-4674 GCA_035448245.1 Thermovirgaceae bacterium
CCCTGTTGTCTATGAGTCTGGCCCGTCCCACCCTCGCGGCGAGGGCGCAAACGGCACGTCCATCGATCGTCTCCACAGCCGAAAGATCTTCCGCGTCCCTTATCTCGGCATATTCCAGTATTACCATGGAAGAGGACGCGATAACGCTTCGCACTTTCCTCAGGATCAGTTCCGAAGATGTCTCGCCGTTATTGACCATGGATTCTGCCACATCAAGTGAACGCGAAAGGGCAAGGGCTTCACGGCGTTCCTCTTCCCCGAGGTAGATGTTCCTGCTGCTCATCGCCAACCCGTCCGGTTCCCTTATGATCGGACATCCGACTATTTCGACGGCAAGATCAAGATCCCTTGCCATCCTTCTGATGACCTGCAACTGCTGATAATCCTTCTGTCCAAAATACGACCTGTCCGGGGAGATGGCACTGAAAAGTTTCATTACAACTGTGCAGACTCCGTCGAAATGCCCTGGCCGGGCCGCTCCGCACAGACACCTGCTCAGGGAATTTTCGGTAACAAGAACCGACCTGTCGGGTAAATACATCACCTCAGGGGACGGGGCATAAACCATATCGACTCCTTCGCCCGAGAGCAGCCCCAGGTCTCTCTTCATGTCCCTGGGGTACGCTCCAAGGTCTTCGGAGGGTCCAAACTGCAGAGGGTTGACGAAGATCGAGACAACACAGATGGCGTTCTCCTCTCTTGCGCGCCTGACAAGAGAAAGATGGCCCTCATGTAGAAAGCCCATCGTCGGGACGAGCCCTACTCCCCTGTCGCTACGGGCGTTTTCCCTGAGAAATTTTCTCGCTTCCGCCGGAGAACCGGCGATAAATGGCATATCCATGATCTTCTCCCCTCCACGCTATATGATTATCGAATTCCGGCGGGAAAAGGAGGATATTTCCCTGGCCTCTTCGGCATACTTCCCGAAGCCGGGCCGCTGCATGAGACCGTAGGTGTACCTCTTGCCCTGTTCGACGCCGGGCTGATCAAAAGGATCGATCCCCTGTGCTATTCCGGCAATGGCGGTAGCGTATTCGAAAAGAAAGATCAGCCCTCCAAGCCGGAAAGCATCGACGGAAGGAACAGAAATGCCCATCACGGGCCGGTTCGCCTTGATCAGGGCCGCGGCAGTGGACATGGCTTCCAGCCCAAGCATCTCTCCCATCCCCTTCCCACCCAGGTAGGAAAGACTCTCCAGGCTCTTGAGCTGGGGTTCGGGAATGATTACTTCCGCCCTCTCCTCCACGGTGATAAAAATATAAAGTTTGTCGTCAGGACCTTCGGCATACAACTGGACCTGGGAATGCTGATCGATCGCACCGAGAGCCCTCACAGGCGTACTCCCTCTCCCGTCCTTGCCGAGGCTTTCGGCCCATAGCTGACAGAACCATTCCGAGAAAGCCTCCAGCCTGTCGGAGTATGGCATAAGGACGACCATGTTCCTTCCTGCGAGGTAGTTTCTCATCGAGGCGGCTGCAATTACCCATGCGGGGTTGCCTGTCTTTCCTTCCGTCCCGGAGATCTGTTTCTTCATGGCCGAAGCACCCCGAAGGATAGCCTGGATATCAGCCCCCTGAGACGCCGCCGAGAGGAGACCCACCGGCGAGAGAACCGAGTATCTCCCCCCAACATTCCCCGGAACCGACATCACCCTGCACCCCGTCTCTTCAGCAAAGGTTCTCAGGGCTCCCTTTTGAGGGTCAGTAATGACAATAATGTTCGATGCCGGGTCTTCGACACCGTTCCGTCCAAGAAAATCGAGGGAGAACAGGAAGTTGGCCATAGTTTCCGCCGTTGCTCCCGACTTGCTCGCCACGATAAATGCGGTCCTTGAAGGATCCGTCATTTCAAGGATAGAAGAGACACTCTCCGGGTCGGCGTTATCGGCAACATAAAACCTGGGTCCTCCCCGTTCCTCCGCGGTCAATTCGTTGTAATAAGGGTGGGTCAGGGCACGGGAAAGCATCTGGTTCCCCAGAGCAGATCCTCCTATTCCTGTCTGGATCACCGTATCAAAAGAACGGAGCCATTCAGCATGCCTCCATACAGGTCCTGTGTCGGCCTCAGGCAGGTTGAACCAGCCAAAACCCTCTTTTCCCTCTCTGGCTCCCTCGCGAATCTTGCCCGAGGATGACAATAACAATTCCTTCACGGATCCGATTTCGCGTTCAGGGTCCAGACCGGGGAAGGCGGTTCCGTAATCGATCCGGATCAGTCTTTCATCCACAGGAACACCACCCTTCAGAAAAACCTTAAATTTATTGACAAGTTTACCTGATTGTAACCACTGACAAGGACAAAAAAAAGGCGGGCCCGCCTTTTTCAGCGGATCCGCCCTGAATATTCTCCGATTCTTGCCCGGCTTCAGTCAAGCCTGGCAAGTTCCTCGTCTATTCTGGCCTTGTCGAAACCGACTATGTAGACATCTCCTATAAGAGCCACTGGTACTCCCATCTGACCCGTCTTCTTGACCATATCCATCGCGGCTTCCCTGTCTGCACTAACGTCCACGTTCTCAAAATCGACTTTTTGTGATTTGAGATAATCTTTCATTTTCACACACCATGGACACGTCGGCGTCGAGTAAACCTTGACTTTCGCCACAACCTTTCACCTCCATGATTTTTCTTTACCCGTGCTTTTGCCTGAAACATATACCCTTCGGTGGTAATTCTACTCTTTCATTCGTGACTGTCAAGGTTCTGCTTCCATAACGCAAACAGACCCGTTGACCAGCCCGTATTACCGGACCTGATCGCCCGTTTTCCTTTTGGATTATACTGTATAATCGTTGCTGAATGAAAAACGGGGATC
>DAOTIQ010000094.1:0-1857 GCA_035448245.1 Thermovirgaceae bacterium
ACCGACGGTTGTCGGGGTCATATCTCTTTCGTGAGAGATATGTACCCGTAATGTTCCTGATCCACATACCCGGAATCCTTGAGCCCCGATATGACCCCGACAACCGTCGGTGACCGGACGCCAAGGGTCTGGGCAAGATCCTTTACCCTGACGACCTTGCGCTCCGCCTGGAGTTTGTATATCGTCTTGAGATAATCTTCACTTCTGGCGCTGAGAGTCGACATTGTTAGCCCCGCCTATTTTTGTTATCATCCGTCACAGTATCCACTTTTACCCCTTTCGGGTCAAGGGAGTGAATCAATGCATCGGCATACTGTCCTGGGAACGATAGCCATTTCAGCCTGTCTGACAGAAGTATTCATAGCCCCCAAACCGGGCCTGGTCGACCGAATTGGGCCTGGAGCTCACAAGGACATGGATTTCTCGACTTTCCTCCTGAGCGCGACAGCCCTGGCCCCCTACTGGCAGGAGCAGGCACTCCCGGGGCTGGAGGGAATACCGCCTGTCAACGCCATGAAGACACTTCGCGGGACCGGTATCCTGATGGATAAGGCAATGTTTGCGGCAACCTCTGGAATAAATACCCACAAGGGACTTGTGTTCGCTCTTTCACTGCTGCTTTACGGGGCCGGAAGATCTCTTTTTCTGGAAAACAGGACAGACATTTCCGTGATCGTACGCGAAGCATCTTCAGCAGTCCGCGGGTGCTGCGAGAGAGAATTGAGTCTTCTGTCCATCTCCCCCCCGGAAAGAGCCCTCACCAGCGGAGAGAGGATCTTTCTGGAACACGGGCTGACAGGCATAAGAGGAGAAGCCGAAAGGGGGTTCCCCTCGGTGGTCATGCACGGCCTGCCGTCACTCAAAAAGGCTCTTTCAAATGGCTCCAGTCTTCATGACAGCGCTCTTTACTCCCTCTTCAACCTTATGCTTCACTGCGAGGATACGAACATAGTAGCAAGAAAGGGGTTCCTTTTCTGGAAGGATGAATACCCTGGCCTTGTCACTCCGCTGTTTCAACTCTTTCCGCCATACGGACAGGAAGAACTTGAACACCTGAAGAGGGCCGACAGATATTTTTCAACCCATGGGATCAGCCCCGGAGGCGCGGCAGACCTGCTTACCTGCACGCTCTTTCTCCATCATTGTGAAACCGTGGCCTTACAGCATTGTAAACATGATAACGCCAGAGTATAATATATGTAATACAACCCTGGAGGTGAAGTCATGAGTCTCGGATTGAGAATGAAGACTCTCCGGAAATCCAAGGGCCTTACCCAGAAAACGCTTGCGGATATGGTCGAAGTAAGCCGGATATACATTCAGTCCCTGGAAAGCAACAGGCGTCTCCCTTCCATGAAACTGCTCCGGAGACTGGCGGGGGCTCTTGATGTTGATGTGGTAGACCTGGTCCAGGACCCGCACAGGGATGTATCGGGAAAACTTCTTCTCGAAGAAGTTCTGGACAACCGCGAACCTGTGGAGATATGGTACAAGAGCAAAAGACTTTCCAGGCAGGAGGTTCAGCTTGTTCATAAACTTATCGATGCTGCCCTCTCGGACTGGGACAGGGAAGATGTCGGGCAGGATAGACCAGAAGGATAGCCCTCCCCTTTTCGAATGGCCTGCCCACCCGGACGTCATACCTGGGTGGGCTCTTGACGAGGCATTGCCGTGGAGAGGCCTTGATGATTTCGACCTTCTGGTCCTGGCTGAGGAAAAGTGCGGCAGGATAGTTGAACTGAAGCATGTTCCTCTTCCCGAGAAACTGTGGGGACTTCACGTGGCGAGGGGCAAAAGGGCACGAATATACGTAAACAGGCGCTTGCCGCCGATATGGAGGCGTTTTTCATTGTTCCA
>DAOTIQ010000094.1:1957-4654 GCA_035448245.1 Thermovirgaceae bacterium
GAATATACGTAAACAGGCGCTTGCCGCCGATATGGAGGCGTTTTTCATTGTTCCACGAACTTTATCATCTGCTTTACCACAAAAGAGGAGAGTCTTTCTGGTCCGGTACGGCCACCCCCATGTCCAGTTTCGAGCATCAGGCCGACATGTTTGCCTGGGCAGCGATCCGGGAAGACTGGGCCGAGGGTGCCCTGTGAACCGGCTTCCTTTTTTTCTCCCCATGAGAAACTGCCCCAACAGGTGCATCTATTGTGACCAGATGACCATTACCGGTCACCACGATATGCCGTCACCCGATGATGTCAGGTCTATGGCTTCCAGGGCCAGCGGCCCCGTGGAAACCTGTTTTTTCGGAGGCAGTTTTACATGCCTGCCCGAAAACACGAGAAGGGAGTACCTTTCTGCAGCATCGTCGGCTCCGCCCGGAAGCAGCATCAGAATATCGACTCACCCGGACTGCATAAACCCCGGGGCCCTGTCGATCCTCGGAGACTACCCGGTCACCATAGTGGAACTCGGCATATCATCCCTCGACGACAGAGTTCTGGAGGCGTGCAACAGGGGCTACACGGGCAAAACAGCCCTGGAAAAAATATCGGAACTTCTTGATGACGGCCGGTTTATTCCGGGGGTTCAGATGATGACTGGCCTGCCTGGCCAAACTCCCGAGTCATCCATGGAGGACCTTCGAAAAATAGCCGCTCTGAAGGGCAATCGCAGAATGCAGCTAAGGATATATCCATGTCTTGTCCTGGCCAATACTCCCCTGGAAAAGCTCTACAGTTCCGGGAAATACAAACCTTACAGCCTGGAGGAAAGCGCAAGATGGGCCGGAGAGATGATCCTTTTCGCCCGGGATAACGACTTTGAACTGCTCCGGGTCGGCCTGCAGGAAACGGAATCTCTGGGCCAGGGAGTCGTGGCCGGACCCCACCATCCAGCCCTTGGAGAATACGCGAGGTCCTGCGCCCTTACGATGGATATTTTCGCGAAAGCCCCACGCGGACCCTGGGCGTTGTCATCCAGGGATATGTCTCTGATCTATGGCCACGGAGGCTGGGGGCTCACGGAGCTCGCAAGGCTCTCTGGCCTGGAGGCCAGCGAAGCGGAAAACAGGATAACATGGTCCGACAGGCATCCCCCCTGTATCTGATAGCCTGATAAAGGCAGGAGGTAAGTTATGGCACTCCTTCATCGCAATGTCGATATGGGCAGGGGAAGTGTACCTGTCACCATCTGGAGGCTTGCTCTACCCTCCATACTTTCCATGCTTTTCCATACGTTGTTCCACCTTGTGGACACTGTATTCGTCTCATGGCTCGGGGAATCTTCCCTGGCAGCCATGTCACTGACCTTTCCCCTGGTTTTTGTTGTTTTCGCCCTGGTCAACGGTATGGCTGTAGGATCGACGACGAGGATGAGTCAGTCCCTGGGGGGAGGTCGTGAGAACGAGGCCAGACATTATGCCGATGCCGCGCTTATACTTGTCCTTATACTTTCCGCCCCGGTATTTCCTCTTCTTCTCAGACCCTTCTCAAATCTGTTTTTCTCCTTCCTCGGAGGAACGGGACAGGTCCTTCCTGAAAGTTACTCTTACGCCTTCTGGATGGTCCTGGCCACTCCGCTGATGTCATATTCACTCCTGGCCGACTCGGTATTCCGAAGCCAGGGAGACACGGTCACTCCCATGAAAAGCATGATCCTGGGCAACGGGATAAACATCCTGCTTGACCCCCTCTTCATTTTTACCTTCGGCTGGGGGATAGCAGGAGCATCAGTTGCCACCCTCATAGGGCGTCTTGCCTCCTGCGTCTATCTCTGGTCAAGGCTACGAAAAAGAAGCAGCATCAGGCCCGCATTCTCATGGGACAGGGGACACCCTGCCAGATGGGTGGATATAGGCCGGGTCGGATTGCCGGTGGCAATTTCCCAGGGCAGCATGTCAATTGGAGCGGCAATGCTGAACAGGATCCTTTCCGGTTTCGGCCCTGCGGCCATCGGAGCGTGGATGCTCGGGAACCGGGTCGAGATGCTGGTATTTCTGCCTGTTTTCGGGTTCAACGGAGCCGTGATACCTTTCGTGGGGTACAACCTCGGCAGGGGTGACTACGGAAGGATAAGGGAATCCCTCCGGGTGGTTCTTTTCTCGTCTTTCGCAATGATAAGCATTGCAGGAACATTGGTTTACCTCTTCCCCGAAACGATCCTTGCCCTTTTCAAGCCATCCGGACAGGTAATGGCAATGGCAACTGCCTCCATAAGGGCATCGGCTACCGCATACCTTCTGGCAGCAGCAGACATCTCATTCTGGGGGATCTTCCAGGGAAGCGGTTACCCCGTTTACGGAATGATAGCCCAGATAGTCAGGACACTTGCGGTCAGGGTTCCTGCCGCACTTCTGCTGTCCGCGGTCTTTGGCCTGGCGGGAGTCTGGTGGTGCCAGCCAATATCTGCCGCCGCGTCATTCCTGATATCAACATATTTTATTTTCGTTGTAATGAAGAGGATCAAAAACGATATAGAAAACAGAAAAGCCGTGGATCGAAGAATCAAGGAGACTGGAGACAGGTAAAAGGAGTCAGGAAAACCTAAAAAAACAATTCAGATTCTGACCCTAAAACCCTCTCACCACAGGGGACACAGATGGTGAAGCCACACAGAGAAAACCTTTCTTTGTGAGGACCGGGGACGCAAGAA
>DAOTIQ010000095.1:0-1302 GCA_035448245.1 Thermovirgaceae bacterium
CCCCGGCTCCAGAAGCCCCACGATCCTGCGCAAAAGGGCCACCCGTTCCTTTGCCTTGATCGGGAAGCGGGTCATGGTGCCGTCCTCCCTGAAGTATTTCCCGATGATGCGTTCGCACTCCTCTGAGGTGAGGTCAAAACGCTCGTCCGCGATGCGCGTGTTGGCCGGAAAAGCAACCAGCCTGGCCTCGGGCTTTTCCTTCTGATCGAGGATCTGCATCATTGCCATGAAGACTTTTGCGTGCCTGGCTCGCTCCTTCATACGGAAACGGTGATTCCTTACGGTGGAGCGGCTTATGCCCAGATCCGAGGCTATCCTTCCATCGTCATCCCCCCGGAAGAATGCCTCCAGGAGCTTTGCCTGGGGATCGGAGACGCCCCTCCACTGCTTCATGAGGTTCAGAAGGTAGTTGAACTGCGGTTCGTGCTCTCTTTCGGAATGGATCCTTGCCGCATGGTTGGCCTCCCAGTAACGGTCTTCCAACTGGAAGACCTCCCCTGCCGCAAAGGTCTTTCCGCACTTCAGGCATACCTTCGCCTTTGTTTCAGGATCCTCCATTACACCTTCGGCCAGCTCCCCTATGGATGCCTTCTCGAAGGCCTCAAAGGGTAAATTCATAAACAATCACCTTCCTTGTTTGCTCATGAACAAACATATAGTCCTTTTTGTTTGTAATGTCAAGCTTCACCTCGTTCTCCTAGGCCTTTTCGATTTCTTTGGCCTTACAGCGATATTCCCGGCAATGATGAAGATCGCTTATTACTCTATACTTATCCGGAGGGAGAGGTGAACATGGCCTGGCGATCCATAAGGTTCTTCGATTCACGAATAACGATTTACGAATCACGTAAATAAGGGAGGTTTTCAAAATGAAAAAGGAGATACGCACCGCGAAGTCGCCAGATCCGATAGGTCCCTATTCCCAGGGGCTGGTAGTGGGTAACCGTATCTACGTATCAGGACAGGGGCCGCTGAACCCTGAAACGGGAAAAACCCCGTCGACGATCGAGGAGCAGACGAGACAGGTCATGACCAACATCAAAAACATTCTGGAAGCAGGGGGGGCAACCATGGACGATGTTGTAAAATCCACGGTCCATCTTGCCGACCTGAATGATTTTGATGCTTTCAACGGGGTTTACAAGGAGTTTTTCAAAGCCCCGTTTCCGGTGAGAACAACTGTCGGAAGCAGCCTTCTCGATATACTGGTGGAGATCGACGCCATCGCGGAGATCTAGAAAAAACTGTGAGGAGATGATGGCCGTGGCGCGCTGGTTCCTGATAGTTGGCGGGATCCTTGTT
>DAOTIQ010000095.1:1402-4623 GCA_035448245.1 Thermovirgaceae bacterium
ATCTGTCTCCATGTAGCCCCCGCGAAGAGAAGAACAACTACATAAAGCGGCACCTGGAATACAACAAAAGCCAGGGTGTCACCAATGACCGCCTTAAAGGGGGTCTTTCTTTCTATCCCGAGGCGTCGGAAGAGCCAGTCCCTGAAGCACCCGTAAGGCCTCCCGGTGATCAGGTTGACGGGGATAGCCGCGGCCCTCGCCTGGAGTGACTGAAATACCGAAAGCCCGGCAATGAAGACCTCGATGAACATGCACAGGACGAAGGAGAACACCGTCATGGCGATGATATCGGCGGCGATCATTACAAGCCTGCCCCGTTTGACGCTGTTGACAAAGGATGCTCCATTCACTCCTGTCCCCTTCTTTCCCAAGGCAGTATCCCCCGCTGGATCTCCGATCGGGTTCAAGCCGATTCAAGGTTAAGGGATTTCCTTGCCCTTGCAGCCAGTTCTTCCATGTCCGGACCTTCCAGTTCGGCTACAACATCCTTGAGAAGGGTCGGGATGTCCAGGCTCTGGGGACACTTCTCGAGACACTGGCCGCACTCGACGCACTGGGAGGCGTAACTTGTGACGCCCTTGCGGACGATCCCGCTCAATTTGATGACGTAATTCATTTTCCCTTCCTGGAAGTTCCCGAAAAGATGCATCTTGTTGTAGACCTCGAAGGCGGCAGGGATGTTGACCCCGGCAGGACAGGGGGTGCAGTAACCGCATCCGGTACAGTTGACCTTCATTATCTCCCTGTATTTTCCGGCGGCCCGCTTTACCAGGGCCAGTTCCCCGGCGCTCAGAGAGCCGGGTCGGGCCTCCTCGGCGATACCGAGGTTTTCTTTGATATGGGCCTCTTCGTTCATTCCCGAAAGTACGACCTTGACCTCCGGGCGGTTCCAGACCCATCGTAACGCCCACTCGGCGGGTGTTCTACTTAAGGATGCCTCGTTCCAGATTTCCTGGATAGCCGGGGGGGCTTCCGGAATACCAAGGTTGCCGCCCCGCAGGGGTTCCATCACGAAGACACCCATACCTTTCGAGGCGGCGTACTCCAGACCCCTTGTTCCAGCCTGGTTCTCCTCGTCGAGGTAGTTGTACTGTATAAGGCAGAAATCCCAGTCGTACGCGTCGACGATGCGGTTGAAATCTGACGGTAACCCGTGAAAGGAGAACCCGGCGTTGACGATCCGTCCGTCTGTTTTTGCCGAGTCGAGGAAACTTCTGACACCCAGAACATCGATGCTGTCCCATAGAGGGCCTGTAAGGTTGTGGAGCAGGTAATAGTCCAGGTGGTCCGTTTGCAGTTTTCCCAACTGTGTGTCCAGGAACATGTCCATATCCTCACGGGTCTTGACCAGGTAGGAGGGGAGTTTGGTCGCAAGTTTAACCCGTTCGCGGTAGCCGTCCCGCAGGGCTCTTCCCAGAAAATTTTCGCTCTCCCCTGCATGGTAGGTCCATGCCGTGTCTATGTAGTTCACTCCCTGGTCAATGGCGAAGCGCACCTGGGCCATTGCGCGCTCCTCGTCGATGGAGCCGTCTTTCACGGGAAGGCGCATGCACCCGAATCCAAGTATCGAAAGTTCGTCGCCGTTTTTCGGCATTTTGCGATAAAGCATCACGATATCTCCTCTCTCTAATGAAAAATAAGGCTGTGTTCAAAGTCTGATATTGGATCCTCAGATTTTCGGGTTTTTGCGATTCACGAATCCCGGTCTTACTCCACCCCCGCTTCCACAACAGTAAGGGTTGATGTAGCGCCGTCGATCACGGCCCTGGCACCCAGGGGGATGGTCGCCTTCTTGACGTCATGGCCGAAACAGCCGTTTATCAAGGTTGGTTTGCCGACGGGTGCCACTACTGTTTCGAAGACATCGGTGATGGTGAAGGGTTCCTTCGGTTTTCCCGGCAGGATATGGGTGAACTGTCCCAGGACTATCCCGGCTGCGGCCTCAAGTTTTCCCGCCAGGCGAAGCTGGGTAAGCATCCTGTCTATCATGTATACGGGCTCCCCGGTTTCCTCCAGAATGAGTATCTTGCCCCTGGTATCTATCTCCCAGGGCGTTCCCAGAAGAGAGCAGACCATTGAAAGATTTCCGCCAGCCAGTTTGCCTTCGGCTCTCCCCGGGACGAGGGTCTCCACAGGCGGGGCTCCCTCAAAAGGCACTATTTCCCCCAGAGGTTTCGTGGAGCAGACGGCCTTGAGAAGGCTCTCCCGAACGTAGCCGGGGAAAGTCCCCCGGGAAAAATCGCTGACAGGCATAGGTCCGTGAAAGGTGATGAAGCCCCCCGGCCTGTTAAACAAAATGTGGAGTATGGTGGAATCGCTGTACCCAATGAAGACCTTCGGATTCCGAAAGGCCGAACCCATGTCGATCAGTCCGGGAAGCCTGATGGCTCCGTACCCTCCCCCGATGCAGAAGATCCCGCGGATATCCGTGTCAAGGAAGGCCCTGTTGATTTCTTCCGCACGAGCCTCATCGAGGGTTCCGGGATACTCCCCGAATCCATCGCAGTTTTCGGAAACCTTGACATGGAAACCCATGTCCTCGGTGATCTTTAACGCTTTTTCGACCGACTCCCGGTTCGACTGGCTCGAAGGGGAGACGAAGGCAATGGTATCTCCTTCTCGAAGTGCCGGAACTTTTCGCATGAAGATCACTCTCCCGCGATGTAATTACTCCGTTTCCCCGCCTATGGATTTTATCAGCATTGTGGCGAAGGAGCCCCGGGGTAGAAAAAACTCGAGTCTGAGCATCTGTCGACCGGGGAACAGACTGTCAGGAGCCGCTTCCCATTTCAGTTCGCCGGGTATAACTATGGCCGGACGTAAAAATGATGCGAAATATGCCTGGGGGATCTCCGGCAGCCGGAACTTGGCAAGCTTGACCCCCCTCTCAAAAAGAACGCGCGACATTATCCGTTTAATGCCCTCTGTCAGAGGCAGCATGTCGGCTCCGACCGTGGGTACCTGAAGTAGGGAAAGAAATGCAAGTTCGTCTTCGGAAAGGTCTTCGTACTGGAGCAGTGTCCCCGTAATACACGGGATCTCGAAGAGAGTAATCGTCCGCTGTTCGAGTGATCCTTTCAGGACCATGTTCCACAGGAAACTCTGGTATGAGGATAGATATTGTCCCATCTCCTCCCGGGGGACCTTGCGCAGGGCTCCTATCGCTCCCTCACCGGCCTTAAGGGCCTCGACGATTGGTTTGAGGGCCGGTTCCGGGCAGA
>DAOTIQ010000096.1:0-4577 GCA_035448245.1 Thermovirgaceae bacterium
ATTCTTGATGAAAACGAAAGGAAGAAACGACTCCACAAAGCCGTCTCCTAGAACCTGCAGAATATAACACCAAGGCCGCCCCTGGGGGCGGCCTTTTTTGTTTTGTAATGGTGCGGAGGGGGAGACTTGAACTCCCACAGCCCGTAAGCCACCAGGCCCTCAACCTGGCGCGTCTACCTATTCCGCCACCCCCGCATTTCCACGATGCGAGTGACATTATAGGCAAGTTGCACTGGGGCGTCAAGGGAGAAATCCGTGACTGAAAAAACAAGGCATCAGGAGGCTAGGTTTAACTGTTATTACTGAGTTGACCTTGTTGACCTTGTTGACCTTGTTGACCTTGTCGACCTTATCGTCGTTGGGGGCAATGCTGTCAAATGGGTCAATAAGGTCACGAGTTACGATCCCCTGTTTACACTCCAAGGATCCTGATCCAGATCGGGAGGGTTATTATAGAAAAGGCAGTGCTTAGGGCAACTATCTCTCCGGCATGATCGGAATCCATTCCCATGCTCTGGGCCAGGACAAAGTTGTTTATGGCCGCTGGCATTGCCGAGACAAGGACCACCGTATCACGGAGGACCGGGTCCACGGGCCACACCAGGAAGGTCACCCAAACGAGGGCGGGGTGGATCATCAGTTTGAAAAAAATATCTCTCCAGGTGCTTTTCAGAGCCCTTAACGGGTTATGTATCTTGAGGGAGGCACCAAGAGCGATGAGAGCGATCCCGCTTCCTGTATCGCCAATTATTTTGAGGGTAGAGTCTATCCACCACGGAAGTTCCGAATAACCCATAAAGGCTCCGGACACTCCAAAAAGACAAGCCAGTATGAGGGGGTTTTTCAGAAGGTTTATCAGGGTCGCCCCGAGGGATCTCAGGGACACCTTCCCGGAAAGAGCCGCCTGCGCCCAGGTTATGGAGATAAAGTTGTAACCGAGAAGCCCTACGGCAAAAAACAGGGAAAGGGCATCCAGGCCAGGCTGACCAAGTGCAATGGTTATTGCGGGGATTCCCATGAAGACATTGTTGGCCCTCACGGCCACCAGAACCGAAACGGCTATCTTCCTTCGCTCCCTCGTGAATCGCGAAGAGATCAGCCAGGCGATCCCCGGAATGAGAATAAAGGAGACGTGGACGGCCCAGAAAAGATTCGGGTCGGAAAATATTCCTCCCCCAACCCTGAGGATGGACCTGAAAAGAAGTGCCGGGAGAGCGGCCCAGTAAAGGATAGCGTTGAGTTTAGGGACAGTATCTTCAGTAAGGAGTCCGATACGCCCAAAAACAACACCCAGCGCCATCACAAGCGCAAGGGGGAGAACCATAAGGAATGGATCCATGTTTTCTCCTCCTTCCGGACCACCAAAAGGCAAAAAACAGGAAAAGGCCGTCGCGCCGGCAGGTTCCGGCTGCGACGGCCGCTATCTGGACAAAACCTTCAGGTCTAGTAACGTCGCTCCTTGATACGGGCGGCCTTACCGCTGAGCTTGCGCAGGTAGTAAAGTTTCGCCCTGCGGACCCTGCCGTGACGAACCACTTCGATACTATCGACGCTGGGGCAGTTCAGAGGGAAAATCCTCTCCACTCCAACACCGCCCGAGATCTTCCTGACAATGAAGGTCTCGCGCATACCCCCGTGTTTCCTGGCAATAACAACGCCTTCGAAAACCTGGATCCTTTCCCTGTTACCCTCGGTAACCTTGACGTTCACCTTGACGGTGTCGCCGGGGCGGAATTCGGGCGTTTCCTTTCTCATGTATCTGCTCTCTACAAGAGCTATTCTGGCATCCATTTCAATACCCCTCCCTGTTGAATCCTTGTTGTCTCTTTAACGCCAGCCAAAGAACCGGTCAAGTATTACGGCTGCCGTTTCCCGGGCTTCCAAAAGGGATGTTTCTCCCTTTCCACCCGTTATCGGTCCCAGGACCGCAACTTCGATCCCTGCCGGTATTTTTTTGTAATCACGCAAACCAATAACAAAAACGACAGGCCTTCCTGAAACAAGGGCTTTCCTTTTTATTTCGATCCAGTGTTCGCTTACGACCCCTGATCCGGGAATTATCACGAAAGGATCAGTCTTTTCCCGTTTCCGTATCCAGGAGAAAGCCCCTCCTATGGAAGGAACCACCTTTACTCCTTCGCCAGCAAGGGTCTGGATCCGCTTTCTTTCATCACCATCGCCGACAATACAGAGAAGCCTGCCGCAACCAAAGGAAGCAGAAGCCGACGCCGACGCCTGGATATCTTCGGGTAGGGCTTCCCCGGCGGGGACAAGTATGACATAAACGCCCTTGTCAAGGTAGGGGCCAATGTTTGCGGCAGCGACTATGTCAGGTCTTCTTTCTACCGTCCTGGCAACGGACCTGCTTCGCCTCCACGATCGTATGGCCTCATGGTCTCCACCGGTCAAAACTTCCGGAACCTTTCTCCCCCGCCACTCAGACGGCCGGGTGTAGTGCGGTGTATCGAGCATTCCACGGAAGAAAGAGTCCTCCTCCACGGCGCTTTCCTGTCCCACGACCCCGGGAATCATCCTCGCTACGGCATCGACTATCACCATTGCCGGGAGTTCTCCCCCTGTAAGCACGTAATCCCCTATGGATATCTCGAGATCCACGTACTCATCTACGAAACGTTCGTCCACACCTTCGTATCTGCCACATACTATTACTATGTGTTCGTTGACGGCAAGGGACTCCACCAGGTGCTGCTCGAGTGGGATCCCCTGGGGACCCGGGAAGAGAACCATGGCCGGCGATCCCTTTCTGGCCTCGTCCACCGCTCTCGCGAGAGGTTCGGCCATAAGTACCATCCCCCCGCTTCCGTAGGCGTAGTCATCGATCTGTCCGTAGTGCCCGTTTGCATGGTCGCGAGGATTTATGCACGTGATCTCGAGTATACCCTTCTCAACAGCCTTTCCGATAACCCCATGGATCCGGAATGGTTCAAGGAGTTCCGGGAAAGCCGTTATTACGGTTATTTTCATCAGTCCCAGAGCCCCTCGGGGGGACGAACCTCCATGAATCCTTCATCCGGGGCAATCCTCAGGACCGCTTCCCTGACTGCCGGAAGCATCCTTGTGGTGCCATCGCCGGACTGGATAACGTAAATGTCGTGTTCGCCGGTTTTCATCACTTCAAGGACATTACCGAAAGATTCTCCCGTATCGGCATGCAAGACCTCAAGGCCAATAACGTCGTCTATCCAGAAACTCCCCTCAGGGAGAGAAACCCGTTCGGACCGGGCTATCATCACGAGACCTCCCTCAAGGCTTTGAGCACACTCCCTGTCTCGCACCTGGGGCGAAGAAACCAGGAAAACCCCCTTACCCTCGTGAGACCTTATTCCTTCGACACTGATCGAAGCCAGAAGTTTTCCCGCCGGTCGAAATATATCCATACACTCCATGTCGAGAAAACGCTCCGGGAAATCCGTGAGCGGGAGAACCCTGAACTCGCCGCGTACTCCGTGCGCGCCGAGAACACGTCCTATTATCGTCATCTGGGGTTCGCCCATGGTATCACCTCAATCTTCCAGAATCTCCACGTCTACCTTTTCCCCGGGTTTTACTGCAGCAGCCCTGGCGACAAGCCTTATCGCGTTGATGGTTACTCCCCTTTTCCCGATCAGACGGCCCATATCATCCTGGGCTACCCTTATTGAAACGCTGACCACTCCCCCGCTGCTGCGGCGCGAAGTCACCGTTACCTCGTCGGGGTTGGAGACTATGTTCTTCACCACGTAACCGACGAGTTCCTCGTAATCGGGCATAGCAAAGGCCTACTTTTTCCTGCCGGCTGTAAACTTTTCCCAGACGCCCGTTTTCTTGAGTATCGCCCGGGCCGTATCCGAGGGAAGCGCTCCTACACCAAGCCAGTAAAGAGCCCTTTCCTCTTCAACCTTGAGCGCAGCGGGGTCTTTCATGGGATCGTAGGACCCTATCTGCTCAATGAAAGCGCCGTCCCTTGGAGCCCTCGAATCGGCAACCACCAGACGGTAATAGGGCTGCTTTTTACGGCCAAATCTTGCAAGACGAATTCTGACTGCCATTCACGTGCCACCTCCTGTTTAAAGATCTGCAGATCATGTTCTTTATGGGGATCCTCCGCCCTGTCACATTCTTACGGGCGGGAAGCCTTTCGGGAGTTTCATCCCCCTCTTGCCGGGGGCAAAACGTTTCATCAGTTCGTTCATCTGCTGGAACTGTTTCAGCACCTGGTTCACCATCTGGACCGAAGTTCCGGAGCCCATGGCTATGCGTCGCCGGCGGCCTCCCTTGATGATCTGGGGATTTCCGCGCTCCTCTCGGGTCATTGAAAGAATTATTGCCTCAACCCGGGCCAGTCTTCGGGGATCCATCTCCGCGCCCTGCAACCCTTTAATGTTGGCAGATCCCGGCATCATTTCCAGAATCTTGTCAAGGGGCCCCATCTTGCGAACCTGCCTTATCTGCAGGAGCATGTCGTCCATGGTCATCTTCTTCCTGCCAACCGACGCGGCTATCTTTTCCATATCCCCGTCATCGACGGCAAGTTTCACTTTTTCGGCAAGGCCCTGAACGTCTCCCATACCGAGAAT
>DAOTIQ010000097.1:0-4460 GCA_035448245.1 Thermovirgaceae bacterium
CTCAGAAAGAATGGTTTTCTCTGTGTGGCTTCACCCTCTGTGTCCCCTGTGGTGAGAGGGGCCGGGAACGTGGAATCAAAAGCTGTGGGTCAGGGTGAACCAGATCAGGGGGGCGGAGGTGTTGTCGGATCTGGATGGCCCGCCGTGGGTCGGCCAGGCCGCGGTGATGTCAAGCTCCTGGGAGCCGCGCACAATACGAAGGCCCAGGCCCACCCCGCCAATGCCGCGCTCCTCGGTGGATGCATCCTTTGAGATGTGTCCGGCATCATAGAAGATGAAGGGCGCAAAACTGCCTCCGAAGAAATAGCGAAGTTCTGCCCTGGCGAGCCACCCTTCGCTCCCGGATGCCTCCCCCTGCGGGTATGCCCTCACTCCGTTGGCACCGCCCAGGGTGAAGCTCTCGGAGGAGTCAAGGTCGCTGTCGGACCACTGCCCCGAGGCGTTCACGAAGAGGGTAAAGGCTGAAGAAAGATTCTGCAGTCGTGTGATCTCAAGGTTAGCCTTGGTGAAGGAGCCCTGGACCGCTCCCGCGTTGTCTGAATCGAGATCTCCCACCGTTACGGAGAGGTCGCCGTATGTGATGCCTCCTCCTCCGAATGAGTCGCGATGGTCGAACTGCAATCCCGCGATGCCGCTGAGGCTCGTCTTCTTTTCGTAACTTGCTCCGGAGAGTTCGTTGTTCAGGTCCTTGTACTGCCCCGTAACGTAAAGGGCGAGGTTGGTCTTTCGGCTGCGGATGAGAGGATAGCTCAGTCCCGCCTTGCTTACTTTCGCCGTCCCCGTGTACCCTTCGTAGGGAGCCATGAGATCATAGGCGGTATGGGCATAACCGACGTTTCCCCTTAAACCCGAATAGCCTATGGCAAAGGAGTAGTCGAGTTGCCCCAGCCACATGTTCTCCCTTGTGTAGAGGGTACGGAGCGAGAGTTCGTCTCCGATCGCAAAGGCACGGTTCATCCGCAGGGTCAGCTCTCCCCGGTACTCGCCGGAGTAGCGGTTGCCGTGGTTGTCCAGTCGTGCCTGCCCGGAACACTTTGCCCCTTCCGTAACCTGCACTTCCAGGTCGCCCGTTCCTACTTTTTCTCCGGGACACATGAGGGGTGATACCTCTATTCCCGGCTGGTCGCCGAGTATCAGGATGGATCTTTCGAGGCTTTTTTCCTCGATAACGCACCCCGGCTTGAGACCACACAGGAAGCGCTGGGCCCAGGCGATGAGTGCCGGATCCCCCGTTGCCGTGATCTGGCCCCAGCACCCTTCGATCACTTTGATAATGACCTCTCCGTCCTGAACTGACTGCTCAGGCACATAGGCCAGGGCAAAAGGGTATCCCCTGTCGCGGTAGAAGGAAGTTATCCTGTCGGCCATCTGATGTATCTCTTCCATGTCTGCCTCGATGGGATGATCAAAACCGGGCGCTTTTACAAGAGCCTCTTCGCTGAAGATGGTGTTGCCCTCTATCACAAGGCTTTTGATGTTGAACCCCTGAGGGGATGCATGTACCGCGTCGAACGGTTTTGATGCTCCGAGAAGGATCGCAAAGGTGACCAGGACGACAAAGAGGGCGGTTGGTCTTTTATTCTTCATTCGCATCCTGGCCCTCGAAGTCCCTGTTATCCAGGCCTTCCTCCTGGATCCAATTCTGGTACCACATGACGTCTCCCGGCAGGTTTATTCCCTGCCCGCCAACAAGGGGCCAGTTGTTTAATTGGGGTGGGTAAAAGCGGGGGCCGGGAAGAGGGTCCTGCGAAAAAGCGCTATTACCGATGGCCGCCAGGACAGGGTCTGGCGGGGGTGTCAGGGTCAACGGGTTGGAGCCGGAGTCGCCCCCGGCAGGAGTTTCGGGGAATGACAAAAATGCTCTAAGGCGCGGGTAATCATTGCCGGGGTCGATGTACCAGGTGGAGAAGGCATCCTGTTCTTCGGATATGTCCCAGCCGGTGAAGGTGGTCATGGTTTTCATTTGTTCTGTCGTTACCCCGGTTCCACCGGCGCTGTCGGACATACCCGAAGTTTCGGTGTCCCAGTAGGAGGCAGTGACGGTGCTGGTATTCCGGCCAACCAGTCCACCGATATAATCACCAGTACCAGAACCAGCAACAAGACAGGCGGAGAAGGAAGAATCGATCGAACTGGTGTTTCTGTTATAACCTGTAAGGCCACCTACATAGCTTGCGCCTTCGACATTTCCACCGGAAAAAGAATCAGAAATATTGCTGCTGACATTGCTGTAACCCGCGAGACCTCCGACATAATTGACTCCTTTGACACTCCCAGTGAAATAGCAATTGCTGATAGTACTGTCATAGGAATAACCAACGAGACCTCCAACTCTATTTCGCCCCGATACGCTTGCATCCTCTATTCCCAGGTTCCGGATATCCGCATTCTCCATATAGCCGAAAAGGCCAACATAATCAGAATCGGGTCTGTTGATCGTGAGCCCTGTTATGGTATGGCCAAGGCCATCGAGAATTCCTGAAAATTTCTTCAGGTTGTCACCCACCGGTTCAAACCCTTCTTCACCGTTCCAGGTTTCAGTCGAAAATGCATCAATATCCGAACCAAGGACATAGTAGCCATTCAGTTTATTCTTCATCCCTTGCAGGGTTGTGACTGTACTTTCGCCCTCAACCCCGAGAGATGTTATTACAAGGAAAACTTTTTCCACTCCGTCAAAACCGCATTTGGTGAAAAATTTATAACCCTCGGCCAGATTGACGGGTGCGTTGATGCTGTAAGAAGAGGTGTTACCCCCGGTTTTAGTCCCCTGTCCATAGTGCAGGGCAAGTTTCGCGGTTCCGGAACCAAAGAGTTCACGGTTTATTTCAATGTTGTTCCATGCTTTGAGGAAAAGAGTGTTTTCCAACCAGGTTATTGAGTCGTTGACGAAGATATCTCCGTTGCCCTCCTGGCTCCCCGACGAGGATTCTATTGTCATGTTGTTTTCAGTCAGCGCATTCGTGGCCGTCGCCCCGGTCATGTCCCCTCCACTTGCGGCGATGGTGAAATCGTTGGGATCTATTAGCCATGTCCCCGTTTCGCCATCTTCGGACTTCGTGGTCACATGAACGTCTTCCTCTATCTTGACCTTCGCGGCAGAGGTCTCTATGAACCCGCCGTCGCCGCCGTCGGGGGCGGAGGCATCAAGGGTTCCGCCTACTGAGATACGGTCGTTTCCCATGTCCCCCAGGAGATATATCTCGCCATTTTCGCCACTTGAGAGTGTTCTGGCCTCGGTTATGCCGGTGTGGTTTATGACGGTGAATGTAAGGTCTCCCGCAGCCTTGGCGGAAATGTAGACCAGCCCTCCATCGGCCCTTATTGCCCCGCCCTGTTCTATGAGGGCATCTATGGCTGCTTCTTCCACCTTCAGTTTCACCGGTCCTCCAAGGTCCAGGATCACCCTGCTCCCGGCACCAAAAAGCACTCCGCCGCTGTTCGCCGTTACGGTGCCTGTGTTCTCTATCTTCGCGGCGATAAAGACGACGTAGCCGCCGTCTGCGGCACTAATATCACCCCTGTTGATTATCTGCCCGGGGCTGTTGCCGTTGAAGTCGTAGTTGCCGCTCATGAAGTCTTCGTTGCTCATGTTGAGGGTGGAGACTACGAGGTCTCCGACGTTGACGGATGCGGTGTTATGGAAGAGAACCCCGCTCGGGTTGATGAGGAATACTCTTCCGTTGGCTTTCAGGACTCCCTGGATGTGGGAGATCTCACTGCCGATGACGCGGTTGAGGGCTGTCGCGCTGCTTGAGGGTTGATCGAAGGTCACGCTGTTGTTCTCACCTATGGAGAATCCCTGCCAGTCGATGACCATGTTCTGCGAGGCCTGGTTTATCGTCATGTCCGTATTCGTCTGGCTTATGGTTCCGCTTCCGGCCGTCACATTGCCGCCGGTGGGGAGGGTGTCGGCAAGAGTTGAGGATGTGATCGTCAAAAGCATAAAGGAAAAGATACCCGCTGATATGGGTTTTACTAAAGCCTTTCTTATTGAGAGGAAGCAGTGATGTTTTTGCAGGGTTTGAATATCTTTCAACGTATGGCGCGTCTCCTTTGTGTCTGATCTGCGAAAAAGGGTCAGTGAAAGAATCGATGCGAGATGCAATACAAACTTATGCTGAATTCATTTTAAGGTTTTGGGCGGAGGATTTCAATGGGAAAATTTATCCAGACCTCTCACCGCAGAGGTCGCAGAGGGTCACAAAGAAAGGTATTTTGGGGAGGGGCAAAGCTCAACTGCGTAAACGGTGAACGGTGAACGGTGAACGGGAAAGACAGAATAGCTAGGAGACTGGAGACTGGCATCTGGAGGCAGGGAGGGCAAAAGCAAGGGCGTGAGAGGTGAGAGGTGAGAAGTGAGAGGAAAAAGCAAGGAGACAGGAGACTGGCATCTGGAGACAGAAAGAACAGATAAGGTCAACTTTTTGTTACTCATTTAGGAATGGTCTTTACGGGCT
>DAOTIQ010000098.1:0-4430 GCA_035448245.1 Thermovirgaceae bacterium
CTGGAAACAGGAGACTGGAAGGGCAAAAAAGCCGTAAGACGTGAGACGTGAGACGTGAGACGAATGGAAAAACAAGGGCTTGTCATTCTGAGCGAAGCGAAGAATCTGTTTTAGGTTCCGGGAATCGTGAATCGAAAAAGTCAAAGGCAAACCCAGATCCTCATCCGCCAGCTGGCGGACTCCTCAGGATGACAGCAACCCGTCAAGGGCGTCAACGGTGAACGGTGAACGGTGAACGGTGAACGGTGAGGCACCTGTCGCCTGTCTCCAGTCTCCTTGATCTTTCGATTCACGATTTACCTTCCCTGACCCACCCCGAGACACTTTCCAGCCCCCGTCTCAGGTTCTCCGTTCCGTAGGCGTAGCCGATGCGCAGCCGCTTCTCTATGCCGAAGCACTTCCCCGGGAGCAGGAAGGTCCCCGTTGTTCCCAGCAGGTCGATGCAGAATTCGTCGGAGGGCATATCAAAATCGTAGCCCAGGAAAGCCGTCGTTCCCGCGCGGGGCTTGACCCAGTGGAAAAGATCCTCCGAGTCCACCCATTCTTCCAGTATGGACAGGCTCTTCCTAATAATGCCGAGGTTCCTTTCCATTATCTTTTCCCGGTTCTCCAGCGCTACCACGGCGAGGGGATCCGTGAGAGGGCCGCAGCTGATGGTCGTATAATCACGCCTGGCAAAGGCCTCGGCGATAAAATCAACCGGGCCGGCCATCCAGCCGCTTCTAATCCCCGCCAATGAAAAAACCTTGGAGAAACTTCCCGTAACGACGCCCTTTTCGTATATGTCCGCCATGGAAGGCGACGAGACTCCAGGTTCGTGAACCAGCCCGCGGTAAGCCTCGTCACAGAGGACCCAGGCCCCGTGCCTGCGCGCTATCTCCGCTATTCTCTCCAGCATTTCCCTCTCCATCAGAGCCCCGGTCGGATTGTTGGGATTGTTGATGCAGATGAGGTCCACGCCGCCTTCGGCCATCTGCCCCAACTCATCAAGGTCGGGAAGCCACGAATTTTCCGGTCTAAGGGCAAGGATCTCCACCTTGGCCCCAAAAGCCTCGGGAATGCTTGTCAGTTGCTGATAGGTCGGCCAGACGCTGATGACCCTGTCCCCCGGTTCCACCAGGGTAAAAAGGGCCAGGAAATTTGCTGCCGAACCCCCGTTCATCACAAGGACCGACTCTGGGCCGATCTTTTCGTACAGGCCGGAGATCAGACCCCTCAGTCTTTCGCTCCCCTTTATGTCTCCATAGGTGAGCCTTGTTCCCAGGAGGCCCGCCATTATCTCCTCCGTCCGGCCGGACATCTGGAGCAGTTCGTAAAGGGTCAGTGAGTCCACACATGTTTCGGCTATGTTGTTGACCGCCAGGGTCTCCCACCGGTTCATCCACTCTTCCACGCCGAAGGGGCTTATCTTCATCGATATCACTCCTGACTGAATCGTTTGTTCGACTTTTTCAGTATGCACGGTTATGAAGAATAAGTGAAGGGGTCCTGTTTTGAGTATGTCAGGCAGACTGATACAATCATGCATGTTGAATTATAATAATCCCCCTTTACTGGGGGAATTGTTTCTTCCCCGGGAGGGAATCAGCCAATGGACTGGTCTAACCGCTTCAGCGACATTGTCAGAGAACGTCTTGAGGATTCCGCCATCGCAGTAATGATGAATATAGCGGCCCGGGAAGGAGCCCTTCTTCTTGCTGCCGGTGAGCCGCTGGAGGATCTGTGCCCCTCGAAAAGACTCAAAAAGGCCTTTGAAAGAGCGCATGAACAGGAATCTCACACCTGGGGGTACAGCCATTCCAGAACGGGTGTGCTTCTCCTGCGAAGGTGGATCTTCGAGCGGATGAAGAGTGACGGCATCCTTCCTGGCTGGGTATCACCGGACAACATATTCATCACCAATGGTTCCCAGGAGGGTCTTTCTCTTCTCACCGAAAGCCTTTTTGATCCGGGTGATACTGTCATGGTTGAATCGCCATCCTACCCTGATGCTTTCGGTGTGTTCCGTAAGGAGGGGCTCGAACTTGCGGGAGTCGACCTGCTCCCTGACGGGCCGGATATCGGATCGATGGAAAGGCTCCTCTCCGATCGGAAAGTGAAAGCCTTCTATACGATCCCTTCCTTTCAGAACCCGACCGGTTTTTCTACGAGCCGGGAGAAGAAGATCCGCATCCTGGAACTTGCCAGGAAATACGACTTCCTCGTTATCGAGGACGAACCCTACAGGGACATTTCCTTCGACGCGGCTCCGCAGGGAAGTTTCCTGGCTGCCGCGGGTGATGACGACAGGGTCCTGTACATGGGGAGTTTTTCCAAGACCATCTCCCCGGGTCTGAGGTGCGGGTGGATCGTGGCCCCCGAACCACTTGTGGAGGTCCTTCTAAAACTGCGAACCGCGGGAACCCTCTGCCTGCCCGATATAGTTCAGCAGGCGGTTTATGAGTTTGTTTCGGAGGGCGATTTTGGAGAACATCTGAAACATATTTGTGAAGTCTACAGAAAGAACCGGGATGCCATGGTTGATTTCCTGAGGAGACTTGCCGGACCAGAGGGACTGGAGATAAACGTCCCCTCGGGGGGATTCTTTATCTGGGGGGAAATCCCATGGATAAAAGATATAGAGAGATTTGGCCTCTTTGCTATCAAGGAGGAAAAGGTTGCCTTTATTCCCGGCACTCACTTTTTCCCCGGGAAGGGCATGGGGAGAGACTCTCTCCGGTTCTCCTTTGCCAGAGTAACGCCGGAAATGGCCGAAGAGGGCGCGAAGAGGATGAGAGATGCGCTGATAAAGTACAGGATGATCCAGGAAGGAGAAAACAGAGAATGAAGAACTATTCCGACAGTGAACTGTACCGTCTCTTGATGGATCTGGTAAGGATACCGAGCGTCTCTCCTTCATCGGAGCGGGAGAACGAGATCGCCCGCTTCATTTATGACAGGCTTTCGGGCCTTGAGTATTTTCAGAAGAACCCTTCTGACCTTCGGTTGCTTCCGCTGGAGGGGGACTCCCTTGGGAGACACCTGGTATTTGCCATTGTCAGGGCTCCTCTGAAGACTGGCGACACGGTGATACTCGCCGGGCACATGGATGTGGTCGGTACCGAAGCCTGCGGTTCTCTGGCCCCATGGGCCTTCGATCCTGAGGAGTACACCAGCAGGATAGGAAACACGGATATTTCTCCCGAGGCAAGAGAAGACCTCGATACCGGCGAGTGGCTCTTCGGGCGTGGTATTTCCGACATGAAGAGCGGTGTCGCTACAGGATTGAAACTGCTCTTGGACGCGGCGCGCGATCCGTCATCCCTTGATTCGAACCTGGCGGTTTTGGTAGTCCCGGACGAAGAGAACAACTCCTCGGGAATGCTTTCTGCCTCGTCATATCTGGCCCGCTTCCAGGAGCAGGAAGGACTCCGTTACCTGGCCTGCGTGGAGCTGGAGCCCACATTCGCTACGGGAGACGAAGCGAAGCCGTCGATATATCTCGGAAGCATAGGCAAGATAAACCCCTTCTTCTTCTGCGCGGGCAAGGAGACCCACGTCGGGGAGTATTACGAGGGTTTCTGCGCCGCGCCGATAATCTCCCGGATAAACCTCATGCTGGACGGCAATCCGGATTATGCGGATCAACTCTTCGGCAAGGCCTACCCGCCTTTTGGCTGCATGCGCCAGGTGGATCTGCGCCGCGAGTATTCGGCCACTATAATGACCAGGGCCTTTGCCTTTTACAGTTATCTGACAGCGACAAAACTGCCTGGCGAGATCCTGTCGGGGATGAGAAAGATTGCTGAAGAAGCCCTGAAGGGGGCTATAGAGCAGTACGAGGCCAATGCGTCGGCTTTCGCGAAGAGATGCGGATTCGCGGCTTCGCCAAAGAAATGGATGCCCACGGTTCTGACCTTCGCCGAACTGTCTAAAATGGCCAGAGAGAGGTTGGGCGACGGGTTTGACCGGTTCGTAAAGGATTCGTTGGGATCCGCCCCCCCTGGCTCCGACGAAAGGATCCGCGCGGCCGCCCTTGTGGAATCTATGGTGGATCTCTGTGCCATACCGGGTCCTATGGCGGTCATAGGGTTCCTCCCCCCGTGGTACCCTCACAGGGCCAACCTGGGCAGTAACGATGGGGAGAAGTTGATGGAGAAGGTGGCAAAGGAGGCATCGGAAATTGCCGGCAGCAAGTTTGGCAATCCCCTGGAAATCAGGCCCTTCTTTGAGGGCGTCTCGGATTTGAGTTACTGCGGGTTCCAGGGTGACAGCAGTGAGATGGACCTGTTCGCTGACAATATGCCGGGATGGGGTTCTCCATACAGCCTGCCGAAAGATGCCCTGGCACGGCTTGATATCCCGATATTGAACTTCGGCCCCCTGGGAAAAGATGCCCACAAGAACACCGAACGCATCCATCTACCCTACGCAATGGATGTTTATCCGGA
>DAOTIQ010000099.1:0-4421 GCA_035448245.1 Thermovirgaceae bacterium
TTGAGGCTCCTCTTCTTGTGATCCACAGCCCCGAAGACGAAATAGTCCCTTTTTCAGAGGGCCGAAAACTTTTCGATATTGCCAGAGAGCCTAAAGAATTCCTGGAAATATCCGGGGACCACAACGGGGGGTTCATAATATCCGGTAATACCTACAGAAAGGGTCTGGGTGATTTTCTCTCCAGCCTGGAGAAACAATAGGAAAGGCCCCGGGGTGCGCTCCCCGGGGCCTTTCCTCAGAAGAGAAGGATTGGATCTGTTGCTACCAGCCTTTGAGGTGCGGCAGGATGTCGTCGGACACCCTCCCTGTTGCCGCATCCTCCAGGGCGGCATTCATGATTTCCAGTGCTTCCTGGAAAAGTTCCTCGGTGATGTTGAGAGGGGGGGCTATTCGGAGAACGTTACCGTTCTTTCCGAAGGTTATTAGAATAAGCCCCTTCTCCCAGGCGGCCCAGGAAATTTTAAGGGCCATTGCCTTGTCGGGTGTTTTATTGGTCCTGTCGGAGACTATCTCGACACCCATGAGAAGCCCCTTCTGACGGATGTCCCCGATAAAGGGGAAACGATCTGACCTTTCACGGAACCATTCAGTCAGGCGTCTGCCTTTTTCTTCGGCCTGCTCCGCAAGTTTTTCTTTCTTTACGACATCTATGGTGGCTTCGGCCGCGGCGCAATTGACCGCATGACCGGTGTGGGTGTAGGCAAGAAGCGGTACGGGTACCGAGTCAAGAATATCGGCTTTTCCGACAACCGCCGAAATGGGAACCCCGCCACCGAGCGCCTTTGCGGAAACGATCAGGTCCGGAACAACGTCGAAGTGCTCGATAGCCCAGAATCTTCCGCTTCGGCCCATACCTGTCTGGACCTCTTCATCGATGAATACGATCCCCTCGCGTTCCGTAACCTCCCGGAGCTGTTTCATGAAACTGGCCGGCGGAAAGATCATTCCACCATCGCCCTGGGCAGGTTCGATAAGAACCGCGGCTATTTCCCCCCTGTTTTGCTCCAGCATCTTGCCGATAGCCTCCATTGCGGCGCCGGTAAGCGCCTCGGGGTCGGCGTAGCCGTCAATTCCCCAGGAGTTCCTGTAGGGGTCCGGGTATTCCGCGAAAAGAACGTCCCTGTCCGGGCAGACGCATTCCTTGACATCGGAACCTATGATCCCTGTGACGGAAAGGGATACCGTGGTCATCCCGTGGTAGGGATCCTTGAATGATATGATCTTTTTTCGTCCGGTGAAGGATCGGGCCGAACGGACCGCTGCATCGACACCGTCTGATCCGGAAAAACCGAAGGCAGCCTTCTTTGGATATGTTCCCGGAGTTGTCCCAACAAGTGTTTCAGCCAGCCTGACCTGCCTGTCATTGTAGAAATAAACGACGGTGTAGTTCTGAAGTTTCCCGACCTGTTCCCTTACTGCCTCGACTATGGCCGGGTGGCAATGCCCTGTGTTGTAGACCGCCGCGCTTGTGAGAAAGTCGATATACCGGTTGCCGTCGGCATCCCAGACGAGCGAACCTTCGCCCTTCTCCAGTGCCATCGGAAAATACTTGATGGCCACCGCGCCAGGAATGAACTTCTCATCCCGCTGGATTATTTCGCAACTATTGCTGATATTCTTGCTGGTGAACTTCGCGAGAGCCTTCCAGTCCATGAAGTGTTCCTCCGTTTTTCGGAATTATCGGGTCTGGGCAGAATTCTTTTTGTGGATCTTGTAAATACCTACAGTGAAGAGCGCCACCCCATGCAGGATGAAGAATCCCCAGCTGATGGTGCCGTACCCCTTCGCTATAAGGCCGATCAGGCCAAAAGAAGCAACTCCCAGACCGATGAGAGCCATTATACCGCCAAGTACCCCACGGTTCGCGCGGGTGAGACCTTTCCCCTTGCGATCGACCATCCAGGAGTTGATCCGCTCGTTGACCGCGTGGATGAAACCCGCCCCTGTTTCTATCATCGTGCCGAAAAGGACCACCATGTAGACGGGAAGGAGCCATGGAGCGATCTGTCCGAGTATGGTATATGCGGGAAGTTCGACATCAAGAATACCCGGGTAGAAACCCATGATTACAAGGTAGAGGAAAAGGCCGGGCAGGATCGTAATGATGGAGGTCATTATACCCGAGATAACGGCTTCTTTCCTGCTCTCGATATAGTTCAGGGCAAAGAGTATCGCCGGGAAGGTCCCCAGGTTGTAGAAGGCGTATTTGAACCCTCCAAGGGCCCACCCTTCCTTAATTTCGCCCGATGCCAGGTTCGCGCTGATCTGCCCTCCGACCTGCGAAAGACCCACGAGCAGGAAGACAAGAAAAACGGCGTAAAGCAGGTAGGACCACCATGACATGGCGACCTCGATGACCCTGCTTCCAAAAAAAGTCAGTGTTGCCACGCCGGCAAGGAAAAGACCTGCCCCGACCATGGGAGGAAGGCCGAAAGACTGCATGAAAATACTTCCCGAGGTTGCTCCGACAACACCAAGAACAATGAGAAGAAGGACAACATAACAAGCCTCGTAAAGAACCCACCCCGGGCCCAGAAGTTCCTTGAAGAAGCCGCGGTAGTCATAAACCTGGAAAGTTCTGGCAAATTCATAACTTACGGCGAAGACCAGGGACCACAGGGTGATGGTGACAAGAACCATACCCAAAATGCCCCCGAGGCTGCCGTAACTTACGAAATACTCGACCAGTTCCCGGCCGGTACCATAGCCGCCGGCAATAATGACGGATTGTGAAATAAGTCCCGGAAGAATGTACTTTTTGTAAGATGAAGAGGCCATCATCCTGCTGAAGAAACCCTGTCCGTTTTCCTGAACTGCACTCATCTCTAGCAACACCTTTCTCTTTCGTCTTTGTTGCGTCTCTCCCGTTGATACAGGTACCCGATCCTGGAATTGCAAAAAACCGGTTTTATATCTCCTCCCCTCAAAAAAGGGGCCCCTTCCTTCTGGAAGGGGCCCCTGATCTCTCTGGCTCGTTGCGGCAGGGTAAACCTCAGCCGCGCCAGGAGGGGAACCCCAAGGCGTAATAGCGGATAATAGCGAAAGTAAAATATGCAGACACTATATCGTCAGCCCTCAAGGGTAACCCTCCCTCTAAATAAGTTATGCATTATGAAAAGCCCGCGTTTCAGGGAGTCTATAACACCTGTCCTGAAATGTCAACAATGGCCGGACACAATTGTGGCCGGACAGCGATAATGTCACCCTTTAAGGGGACAGGGAAAATGTCATTATTTACCAAAGGCACTACTCCATCGCTCCAGGAATATCTCCAGGTCGCCCGGGGAGGGTATGCGCAAACGGACGCTTTCCGGCCCCAGGCCCTCGAAGCAGGTCCCGGCTTCCGATCTTATGCCCGCCGCCATAAGGGTTTCGTAAAGATTGGCATTCTTGCTGAGGGTTGACACCAGCAGTATCGGGACATCGGGGTGTGTTTCAGCGCATATTACTCCAGGAGTCCCCTCTATTGCCCGCAGAACCTTTCTCTTGATACTGCCCGTGATCTCGACAGACCTTGCGGTGTACTCTGCATCCTCAAGAGAGGCTACGGCCATCTCAAGAGCGGTGCTGGTGATAGAGAAAGGGGGAGCCACTTTCCGCATGAACCGGTGCGCTTCGGGGTCCCGGACTATGGCGTACCCGGTTCTGATCCCTGCCAGCCCCTTTCCTTTCGAGAAAGAGCGCAGAACGATAACCGATCTGTTATTCAGCTGGATCGCCGATTCTTCCGGAGGGATAAAGTCCCCGTAGGCTTCATCAACGACAAGGAGGGTACCTGACTCATCACATGTATCGGCGAGAGGCCTGAGGTCTTTCAGGGGCGGTGCCTGGCCTGTGGGGTTATGAGGCCTGTCGAGGTAGACAATGGACTCATCGCCTTTTATAGCGGAAAGAAGGGCACCTATCTCCAGCCTGAACAGGGGCGGGGCCAGCCTGACGGCCCTGTATGCGGCCCCGGAGAACTGGAAATGCATTGGCCCGTCAGGGAACTGGGGAACAGCCCCAAGGACGATCGATCCCGGAGCGCAGAAGGTTCTGGCGACGGAAATTATCAGCCCGATGGAGCCCGTACCGGGGATCACCTCCTCCGGGGAAAAAGAGCCTCCCCAGTACTTTGAGAGGCCTTCCCTGAAGGGAAGATCATCACCAGGATACGGGCAAGGGTCTGGCAGAGAGGCGGAGCGGCATATCCTGCCTGAAGATTCCGGAGAACCCAGGGGATTTGTTCCAAGGGAACAGTCTACGGCCACGGGGCGCTCTTCCCTGGATGTTGCGTATTCTGCAAATTCCATGTCCCTGACGGCAGGGGGCATTGTTCTTTTCCAGTTCATAGTTCCACCTTCCCTTACCCGGAGTTGGGAGCAATGATAGCACACTTGCCCTTGATCTTCCGCTTCACACCGTTCACCGTTCACCGTTGA
>DAOTIQ010000100.1:0-4407 GCA_035448245.1 Thermovirgaceae bacterium
CCACAGAGAAAACCTTTCTTTGTGAGAACCCGGAACCTAAGATTTTCCTGCCTCCAGCCTCCCGACTCCTGCCGCCTCGCCTTTTCGTCTCACGTCTCGCGGCTCTTGCCCTTCCCTTCTTGTCCCCGCGGAAAGGTGATGATAACATGTTATTCAGTGAAAGGCTGGGAAGAGGTTAAAGCCCCGGTTTCATTTTTTAAATAACGAAAGGGAGTGAGTGCCTCATGTCGAACTACCATGAACCGGTCGAGGAACTTGCGGCAGAGGACAGGGACATCAGCAGGGCCCTGAATAGCCTCAAGGAGGAAATAGAAGCGGTGGACTGGTATCACCAGCGTGCCGCCGCGACAAAGGACGAGACTATCCGTGCCGTAATAGTTCACAACAGGGACGAGGAGATCGAGCACGCTGCCATGATGCTCGAATGGCTCCGGCGGAACATGCCGGAATTTGACCATGCTCTCAGAACCTTTCTTTTCACTGAAGCTCCCATCACCGAGGTAGAAGAGGCAGCCATGGCGGGAGAGCAGGCCCCTGGCAAGGCTTCTTCGGACAGCAGCCTCGGCATCGGCAGCCTTAAAGGTTAGGGACAGGACAGGAGGGAGGATATAAATATGGACATTCTGAAGCGATCCATTTCCCCCATAAGTGCCGCGGCATGGGAAGAGATCGACGAACAGGCGGTAAAGGTCTTAAAGAGCAGGCTTTCCGGCAGGAAATTCGTGGATGTTGCCGGACCATTTGGTTGGGCCCATGCTTCCGTACCGACGGGCCGCCTTGATGTTTCAAAGGCGGAGGGCAAGGGTGAAGTGGGCTGGGGTGTGCATCTTGTGCAGCCCCTGGTTGAGTCCCGTGTCTCCTTCGAGATGGGCGTATGGGAACTGGACAATGTCGCAAGAGGGGCAAAGGACCTGGATCTCGATCCGCTCATTGAGGCTGCCGAAAAGATGGCATCCTTTGAAGAGAACGCAATATATCACGGTTTTGAACCGGGCTGCATAGTCGGACTTGCCCAGTCTGGTGAAGGCCAGCAGGTCTCCGTCTCAACCGATAATCCCAGGGAGATCATGGCCGGTCTTTCCGAGGGACTTGCGTTTTTCCAGAAAAACTCCATCGAGGGTCCCTATACGCTTGTCGCCGGGCCCAGGCTCTGGCAGATCCTTGACGTCTTCGGCGAGGGCTATCCCCTGAAGAAGAGGGTCTCCTCCATGTTCGATGGCGGCATGATCCTTGCTCCCGAACTGGAAGGGGGTTTCCTTGTCTCAACGAGGGGCGGCGATTTTGAACTTACTCTGGGACAGGACTTCTCCATAGGCTACGAGTCCACCGTGGGTGACAAGGTGCGGCTCTTCATGGCCGAATCCTTTACCTTCAGGGTGATAGAACCTGGAGCAGTGGTTCCTCTGGAGATTTGAGGCTGTAACTCGTAACGCGTGACTCCCAAGTCGATAATCGAAAACAGCAAAAAGGGCCGGAAGCGATCATCGCTTCCGGCCCTTTGCTTGCGGCCCTTCTCACCACTGAGAAAACCCCCCTCACCGTTCACCGTTCACCGTTTACGCAGTTGTTTCAGGTTTTCCTGCCTCCAGTCTCCCGACTCCTGCCGCCTCGCCTTTTCGCCTCACGTCTCACGCCCTTGCCTTTGCCCCTCCTGCTTCCCGTCTCCTGTCGCCTGTTTCCTTCCTTTAGGTTTGTTCCCTATTTGTATATTTCAACATTTAATGGCACTCTTATAGTTGTCAGACAGCAAAACCAAAAACAGAGAGGAGGTGAAGTCCATGGCCGAATACACAAACACATCCTGCCGAATGAGTCTCAAGCTCCAGATCGGAACCAGCACCGAGGGACGCCCCATACTCCGGAGCATATCCCTCAGGGACCTTTCCACCGACGCACTGGCCAATGATGTGGCCGACGCATCAGCTGCTCTCGGTGCCCTGCTCGAGTTCCCTGTCGTCGAGACCAGCAAGATCGACACCGATCTCGTAGCCTAGAAATAGCACTAAATAAGAGAAGGGAGGTGAAAAAATGGCGCAGACTCTGAGAATGGTTTTCGGAACCGCTGCGGGTGATCCCTGGGCAATGACCCTGAGGTATCCCAAGAATGACCTTACGGCACAGAACGTGACCGATGCAATGCAGGCGGTGATCGACGCGGATGTATTTGCTGCCGGTCTTACGGGCATCGTTTCCGCCCAGATCATAGACCGTGAGGTCACCGACCTCGTCAGCAACGGCTGATCCATATAGATAGAACGGGGGGGCAAAAAACGCCCCCCAAAAACAGACAAGGAGGGTGAATATATGGAGGACTTTCTGGCTTCGGCCATCCAGAGCGGGTTTGCGGTAGCCGTTGCGGGCTATCTTCTCGTCAGGATGGAAAGCCGCCTTGAAGAACTGACAAAAGCGATAAGGGAACTCCAGCTGGCGATAGTCAACAGGGGAGGGCTCTAAACATGAAAACGAACAACTTTTTTGTCTCCCCACACTTCCGGCTCGTGGAGTTTCAGTGCAGATGCTGTGGATGCGTAAAGCTTCACCCCGAACTGCTGGCAAAACTCGAAATACTCAGGGAGGCCTGGAAAAGCCCCCTTCTCCTGACCAGCGGATATAGATGCCCGAATCACAACAAGACAGTCCAGGGGGTAGAAGGCAGTCTCCACCTCCTGGGCCAGGCAGCTGACATAGTGGTATTCAGTGAAGACCAGCCCCGATTCATCGAAGAGGCAAAAATGGCGGGATTCGACCAGGCAATACCTTACGGAAAAAGAAACTTCGTACATCTGGGAATATTCGGGCAGGACGAAAGAGTGATCCTCCCGGTGAACCAGCATAAATGGGAAACGGCGGCCGTTGTCCATGCCGGAGCGGGAGCATGAGGAGATACTGACAGCGTTCCGGCCGCTGGTCATGGCAACGGCCAGGCGCTACTGCGGCAACGGTGCGGCATTCGACGACCTGGTGCAGGAGGGATACCTTGCGATGCTCGAGCTCCTGCCCAGGTGCAAAAACAGGAAATACCTTGCGAAATACCTCAAGGACAGACTCCCCGCAAGGGTAAGGACGGCGGCCCGGAGGGCCTGGAGGACAAACGATAGCGAGGAGGAACTGGATCCTGAAACCTGCAAGGGGTGTTCCTTCACCCCGGAGATACCCTGGTTGCAGTGGGTTGCCGAAGAGCTTCTCGGCAGCAGGGATTCACAGATAGTCCGGCTCATAGCAGAGGGCTATACACAAAAAGACATCGCCGAAACAATGCTCCTCACCCAGCAGGCCGTAAGCCATCGTGTGGGGCAAATAAGGAGAGTCATGAACAGAGAAATAGAAACGCGCAACTGAAAAAACCAGGAGGCCGACCTACGGCCTCCTGGTTTTTAGTCCCCCGTCACGGATTTTCTCACCCCGTTCACCGTTCACCGTTTACCGTTCACCGTTTACGCATTTGATTTGATTCTGTCATCCTGAGGAGCGAAGCGACCGAAGGATCTGACCCTAAGTTCCTCTCACCACAGTGGACGCAGAGGGTGGTGCCCCGCAGAGAAAACCTGGATCATTTTTGTGGGTTTAAAACTCCCAGTCACGAGTTACGCGTTACGCGTCACGGTTTTCCCGATTCCCGATTCACGGCCATTAAAACCTCCTGCGCCCAGCCTTTCACGGCATCCCAGTCGCGGAAATCCCCAACGGGGCTTTTTACCATCTTTACGGCCATCTTTTCCAGGAACGAAAGCTTTTCCATGTCGATCTTCCCGGCGAAATACCCCAGGTGCGCAACCTCAAGCGGGGCTATCGCCTCGTCAAGGGCCTTGCGCCCCGCGGCCTGTTTTTCTTCGTCCTCGACAGCAAAGGACATCCCCACGGCAAAGGCACCGATCAAACGTTCCTGCAGGACCGCCTTGTGCCTTTCGACGAAACCCTTCACTCCCTTGATACTGCCCAGATAGATGGGGCCCCCGACGACAACAAAGCTGTAATCCGCGGGGAGGGGCGAATCCTTTACATCCACCGCTTCGGCATCCCAGCCTGCCGTCCGGATCTCTGCGGCTATCACTTCCGCGATCTCGGCCGTCGATCCCTTGCTCGTCTCGTAGGCAACCAGAACCCGTCCTTTCAAATCTTCCACCCCTTCCGCCCCGGCCGCAGAAACGCACCCGGCCAAAAGGCATGCAAATAAAAAGCACAGGGACAGGAGGCTCCAGAATCTCTTCCCGCACCCTGCAACATGTCCATTCATCTCTCGGTTCACCCCCACGTGGTTTGCTCCAAAAGGCCCTGAAAATAATGCAAATATAGAGAATTATAAGCAGAAAAGCTGCCAGGACAAGGCAAAAATTTTCTCACCGCAGTGGACCCAGAGGGTGAAACCACACAGAGAAAACCTTTCTTTGTGAGAACCCGGAACCTAAG
>DAOTIQ010000101.1:0-4298 GCA_035448245.1 Thermovirgaceae bacterium
ACCTGTGGATAACAGATTACGATTCCCTCAAGGAAGATATCGAGGGGATCGTCAAGTTCAGTTACATCCAGAGGGTGGAGGTCGCGGAGGAGGGAGGGCGGTCTTTCTTTTCCGGTGTCGAGGTTGATCCTTCTTTCGAAGTCAGATCGATGGATCTCGTATATGATTACCGGGGATCCCTGAGAAAGATCGGCGACGTCAGCCTGTTCATCGATATCGGGCAGATGCACACAGACCTTGGAAAGAACGTCCTGATATTGCTTTACATACAACTTTTTGCAACCCTGGTCATTTCGTTGATCATCGGGGGGATCTTTCACTTCATGATAGGTCGTCATCTGAGGGGGCTGGCCGACTTCATGGGAAAAGATGATCCTTCGACCGGGACATCTTCCTTTATGCTTGATGGAAATTTCAGCAGGAAGAATGAACTGGGTATGCTTGTGGACCACTTCAATGGCATGCGCGAAAGGATCCGTAATTACGTCGGGGAGATAAGGGAATGGCGGGACCTGATGCACTACGTGATCCAGTATGATCCCAGCGCGATCATGGTTCTCGACAGGGATATGAGGTTCATCTTCGTCAGCGACAAACTGCTGGAGAACAACGGCCTTACCCTCGATGAGGTCATCGGAAAAAGTTTCAGCGAGGTATTGCCCCATCTTGAGGGCAAGTGGACCGATATCCTCAGCCAGGCGCTGCAGGGCGAGATACTGGGATCTGCGGATGATGTGATCCTCCGCAAGGATGGAAGGATCGACAACCTCAGATGGTACTGCAGGCCCTGGTTCAAGGCAGATGGGCAGATAGAGGGCACGGTTTACTACTCGGAGGTTATTTCCGAGCGCAAAAAGATGGAAAGGGCGCTCTTCGTGGAGAAGGAGCTTTTCCGGACGACACTCTTTTCGGTTGGGGACGGTTTCATATCCACTGATAACGACGGAAAGGTCCTGCTGATGAACCGCGTTGCCCGGGAACTTACCGGGTGGGATCCGGATGAGGCCAGGGGAAAGGCCTTTTCGGAGGTATTGAACATCGTAAACGAAAAAACCCGTGAGAAAGCCCCAGACCCGGTGAAAGAGGTCCTCTATACAGGGGAGACCTTTGAGATGGCCCAGAATTGCCTTCTTGTATCGAAATCGGGCAAAGAAATACCAATAGAGGACAGCGCTGCCCCGGTCAGGGACATTGATGGAGATATTACCGGCGTGGTAGTGGTGTTCCGTGACTGTACTGATAAAAGAAAGAGACAACAGGAGATAGAGTACCTGAGTTATCACGACCAGCTGACAGGCCTCTATAACAGGCGTTACTTCGAGGAGGAGGTCAATCGCCTCGATGTGCCGAGGAACCTGCCCCTTGCCATGGCCATGCTGGATGTCAATGGCCTGAAACTATTCAATGACGCCTTCGGCCACCTCATGGGAGACAGGCTGCTCAAAAGGGTCGCGGAGGTTCTGAAGAACGAGTGCAGGGCCGATGACATCATAGCCAGGACGGGAGGGGACGAATTCGTTGTCCTCCTGCCGAAAACTGCTTCAGATGACGCTGTAGCCATAATGGATCGAGTATCAGAAGTAATAAAGGGGGAAAAAATCGAAGATATCCCTCTCTCCATATCCTGGGGAGTAGACGTCAAGACCGATCGGGGCGAGAGCATAGAGAAGGTCTTTGAAAAGGCAGAGGACAGCATGTACCGCAACAAGATCTCCGAAAAGACCAGTTACCATCACAGGTCGGTCCAGTTGATCCTGGAGACCCTCTTTGCCCGATCGGAATTCGAGAAATCCCATTCGGAAAATGTGGGAGCCTTGTCCGAAAGGATCGGCAAAGCCATGGGGCTGAGCCGTGTAGAGGCGGGGGAACTCCGGACAGCGGGGGTAATCCATGACATAGGCAAGATAGCCACACCCGGGGGAGTTCTGGGAAAAGCATCGGCGCTGGAGGAAGAGGAATGGGACGAGATCAGGAAACATCCCGAGACCGGTTTCAGTATTCTGAGCACCGTCAGCGAGTATGGTCCCCTAGCGGAGGTTGTTTTTTCTCATCACGAAAGATGGGATGGTACAGGCTACCCCCGGGGGCTCAGGGGCGAGAACATTCCACTTTTCTCGAGGATCATCGCGGTGGCAGAGGCATGGGATGCAATGATCGCCGGAAGGCCGTGGAAAAGAAGTCTTTCTGAAAAGGAAGCCATTACAGAACTGGAGAGTTGCGCGGGTACGCAGTTTGATCCCGATGTTGTGAAGGTGTTTTTCGAAATCATCTCTTCCCCCGAAAGCGGGGAAGTGCCGGATATCGCGAACGGGGATTGACACGGGGGTTCCCCTTCGGCCTGGAGGAATAGAGATGTCGAAAAAGAATGAACCTGGAAAGGGCAGAGACAAGGTCGTCCTGTTCGAGGATTTTTTCACATCCATGCTCAATTCTGTTACCGAATCCGCTTTCCTGATAACCCAGGATGGCATAGTTCTTGCGGCCAATGAAACAGTGGCCAAAAGACTGGGCTTTTCCAGCGGGGGGGATCTTGTCGGCAGGAATATGTACGACCTGCTGCCCCCGGAGGTGGCGGAAAGCCGAAGGAGCAAGGTTCAGGAAGTGGTTCTGACAGGCGAACCCGTACAGTTCGAGGACGTTCGGTCCGGTCGCTGGATACACAACTCCATCTACCCCGTCTACGACTCTACGGGTGGGGTCAGCAGGCTTTCCGTTTTCGCGATCGACATAACCAGACAGAAGGCCCAGGAGGAGAGGCTCTCGCTGCTTGGGGAGATGGTGGACAGCGCACCTGCCTCCATAACCATCCATGACACCGGGGGGAACTTCATTTACGTAAACAGGGAGACCCTGAGGCTCCACGGTTACACCGAAGAGGAGTTCATGTCCCTGAACCTCAAGGATCTGGACGTTCCCGAGAGCGTGGAACTTCTGGAGGAAAGGTTCCGCATGATAGCCGAGAAGGGCGAGATGTCCTTCGAGTCGGCCCATTTTCACAAGGATGGCTCGGTCATCCCCGTGCTTGTTATGGCAAAGAACCTCGACTGGAAGGGAACACCCGCCGTAATGAGCATAGCCACGGACATCCGGGAGAGCAAAAAGGCCGAGCAGGCTCTTCGCGAAAACGAGGAACTTATCATGGCGGTAATGGACAACCTTCCTCTGGGTGTAGCAGTAAACTCCCTGGACCCCGCTGTGGAATTCAGTTACATGAACGACAGGTTCTGGAAAACCTACAAGACTTCCCGGGAGGAGTTGTCCGGCCCCGACGCTTTCTGGAGCGCTGTCTATAAAGATCCGGAATTCAGGGAAAAAATCCGGGAAAGGGTGCTGAAAGACTGCGAAAGTGGTGACCCCGGGAAGATGCAATGGGACGATGTGCCTGTCACAAGGGAAGGGGAAACCTTTTTCGTTTCTGCCCGCAATACCCCTGTTCCGGGATCTTCCCTGATGGTATCCGCTGTCTGGGATGTTACGGAATACAAAAAAACAGAGGACCAGTTGAGAAGGGCTTCGGAGAGGCTTCAGGCGATCTACGACCATAGCCCGCTACTGATCAGCGAGTTCGACCTGGAAGGAAGATACCTCCTTGTCAACAGGGCGATCTCGGAATTGTTCGGTCTTTCTCCCCGGGAACTGGAAGGAAGAACTTTTTCTGAACTTCTCCCGGAAGAGGTCTCGGAAATTTTCATGAGACGTACCCGGCATGTGTGGGATTCACAAAAACCATTAGCGACAGAGGATACAGTCGACATCGGCGGGGTTAAAAGGCATTTCCTTACAATGCTTTTCCCGCTTTACGAAAAGGATGGACACATAAACTCCATCGGCTCCATTGCCCATGACATTACCGACCGCAAGGAGGCGGATGACTCGCTGAGGGACGCCCTGGGGCGGCTTCGAAGGGTGACCGGTTCCGTTATCCAGGTAATTGTCATGGCCGTCGAATCTCGAGATCCCTACACGGCCGGGCACCAGAGGCGAGTCGGCGATCTGGCCAGAGCCATAGCGACGGAGATGGGGCTGACGGACCACGATGTGGAAGGTATCCGCATAGCCGGGGTGATCCACGATCTGGGCAAGATCTCCGTTCCGTCGGAGATCCTCAGCAAACCCAGGATACTGAATGATACCGAGTTCGCCATTGTGAAGGAGCATCCCCAAAAGGGCTACGATATTCTCAAAGATGTAGATTTTGACTGGCCCGTGGCCGAGATGGTCCTCCAGCATCATGAGCGTCTGGATGGTTCGGGTTACCCCAGGGGCCTTAAAGATGGTGAGATACTTCTCCAGGCCCG
>DAOTIQ010000102.1:0-4189 GCA_035448245.1 Thermovirgaceae bacterium
CTGAGCGGAGCGAAGCGGAACCCGCCAGCAGGCGGACGTTCCGCGCCCTTTGCCTGCTGGCGGGAATCCGGGTTGGTTTTTAAGGTTTTCCTGAATCCTGTATCCAGTCTCCTACTCCTTCGCTTTTACTGTGTCTAACTTCTCACTTCTTACGCTCTTGATCCATTCGATTCACGATTCCCGGATTTTTCTATTGACTGGTTGCCCTTGCTGTCCCATTACCCTTTTGGTTTCTGGACAAAATAGTATATGATACATATCAGGAAAAGGTCCATTTAACTGGAAAATATTCGTCAAATATCAACTCCAGTTGTCAAAAAACAACAGAAAAGAAGGACATTATCGATGACAGAAAAACAATATAAAACGACCCACCCATGGATCAATTTCAGCCTGGATTTGCGCCGGGCAAGTCACAGATTATGGATGCTCCTGGGAGAAGCCCAGTCCAAATGCAGGCATATATCCGGGGTTCCCCTTCGCCCAGAGGAAGCCAGAAAACTGCATCAAATCTACCTTACCAAGGGAGTAAGAGCTACTACCGCGATAGAGGGCAACACTCTTTCCGAGCAGGAGGTTCAGGCGATAATCGAAAGAAACGAAAAAGTTTCGCCTTCAAGGGAATACCTTAAGCAGGAAGTTGTAAACATAGTAGAAGCCTGCAATTCCATTGCCCGGAAAATCGGAAGCAACGGACCTGAAGATGATGATATAGCTCCTGAAGAAGTGATGGCCTACAACGGTCAAGTGCTTAAGGCTCTACCAGGGACTGATGATGGTTCTTCGCCTGGCAAGATAAGGACCTTTCCTGTTGTTGCTGGTTCTTACAGAGGGGCTCCCGCAGAGGATTGCGGATACCTTCTTGAGCGATTCTGTGAATGGATGAACGACCCGGCTGCCTTTGATCTTGGCGAGCGCAACAGGATGGCTTCAGGAATATTAAAATCGATACTTGCTCATGTTTACCTCGTCTGGATACACCCTTTCCAGGACGGGAACGGCAGAACAGCCAGGCTTCTGGAGTTCAGATTCCTCCTGGAGGCCGGTGCTCCCTCTCCAGCGGGACAACTTCTGAGTAATCACTATAACGAGACAAGGGAAGAGTATTATCGTTATCTGGAACTTTCCTGGCGAAAACAGGACGGTGTACTTGATTTTCTGGAGTATGCGCTCCAGGGATTTGTGGACCAACTTGAAGAACAGATCGTGATGATAAGGCTCGACCAAATTGAAGTGGCCTGGGAGAACTATATTCATACTCAGTTCAGCGACTCATCGACAGAAAAGCGAAGAAAGAACCTTCTGCTAACCATATCGAAGGAAACAGGCACAGTTCCCAAAAACAGGATACTTGCTCTTGATACTGATCTGGCCAAATTTTATATGGAAAGGACCCTGAAAACTTTTTCCCGTGATCTTGGAGACCTTGAAAAAAAAGGTCTTCTAAAATCGGATAAGGACACTGTGTCTGCAAATAAAGAAAGGATCATCGCGTTTCTCCCGATCTTGAAACCCGAAATTTTACCCGAACTCCTTGACCAGAGTGCTAGAAAAAGGAAAACGGGGAATCTGAAGGGATGACGAAATTGTCCAAAGCAGGCGATACAGGAAAAAGACCAGCCTGGGCAAGTTGCAAGAGAGTGCCAGCCTTCCATAGACGACCTGAACGCGATCAGGATCGATGAAGAAAAGACCTGATCTCCCTTCCACCGAACTGGATGTTCTCAAGAAAGAGAATGCCCGACTGAAAGCACTCCTGGCAAATCACGGAATCCCCTGGGAGTGTGGTATCCCGAAAGAAACCGTGCAAAAGACGTACCCCCAAGGGTCAAAAGAACTTACCAGCCACGAAAAGGTCCGCCTGTTTCGCAGTCTCTTCAGGGGAAGAAGCGATGTGTTTGCTGTCCGGTGGGAATCTTCCGCCGGGAGGTCGGGATATTCGCCAGCCTGCGGGAACGAATGGAAGCGCGGTCTGTGCGGAAAACCTGCGACAAAATGCTCCGATTGTAAAAACAGGGACCTCCTGCCTCTCACGGATCAGGTTATCTTTGATCATCTGAAGGGGAAACAAACCATTGGGGTATACCCCCTGGTTGAAGGGGACCGATGTTTCTTCCTGGCCGCCGATTTTGACGGTGACGAGTGGGAAGAAGATTCCCTTGCCTTCATTACATCCTGCCGGCAACATGACATCCCGGCTGTAATGGAGATATCAAGGTCAGGGAACGGGGCCCATGTATGGATCTTTTTTTCGGAGCCTGTACAGGCTGTCGATGCTCGCTATCTTGGAGCAGCCCTTGTCAGTTATACATGCTTGGAAAAGAGGCAACTATCCCTTTCCAGTTACGATCGTTTCTTCCCGAACCAGGATACTCTCCCCAAAGGAGGTTTCGGCAACCTTATTGCCCTCCCTCTTCAAAAACACCCGCGAGACCTTAAAAGGACCTTGTTCGTCGATGACTCCCTCACACCTTACCCTGACCAGTGGAGTTTCCTGGGTTCTGTAAAGACCATGACTGGCGAAGAACTGCGGGATGCCATCATCAGGGTCAGCGGGGGTAAACACCCTCTGGACGTTGGCATGGTAGACGAAGAGGAGCAAACGCCCTGGGTGAGAGTGTCAAGCCCTACTGAAAAAATCACCGGAGACTTGCCCGGATCCATGGATCTCGTTCTGGGGAACCAGATCTACTTCCCCAAAAAACAACTTACTCAGCCGCTGACAAACCGTCTGATCCGCCTGGCTTCCTTCCAGAACCCGGAGTTTCACAAGGCCCAGGCAATGAGACTATCTGTGTGGACCAAGCCAAGAATAATAACTTGCGCAGAAAATCATCAGGATCACGTATCGATCCCTCGAGGTTGCCTTGAAAAAGTGCTGGATCTATTGGGGAAAAACAGCATCCAGTCTGTTATTCATGACGAACGGGGAACCGGAAGCGAAATCTCTGTCCAATTCAAAGGAGAAATCAGAAAAGACCAGAAACAGGCGGTAGATAAAATACTGGAACATGATTTCGGTGTGCTCTGTGCCCCGACAGCCTTTGGCAAAATCATTTCAGCCGCTGCCGTCATTGCCCACCGCAAGGTGAGCACTCTTGTCCTTGTCCACCGGAAGGAATTGCAAAGGCAATGGAAAGAGCAACTCGAAAATTTCCTGAAAATTAACGGAGGTACAGTGGGTCAGATCGGAGGGGGCAAAAACAGGCCCGGAGGGTTGGTGGATATTGCTGTTATGCAAAGCCTGTCCAGAATGGAGGACCTCCCGGTGTTTCTTGATGTCTACGGACAGATCATTATCGATGAATGCCATCACATCTCTGCTTTCTCCTTCGAATCGATACTGAAGCAGGCAGGGTCGAAATACATCCTTGGTCTGACTGCGACACCTCAGCGTCGTGACGGCCACCAGCCGATCATATTCATGCAGTGTGGGCCACTTCGCCACAGTGCCAAAAGATCTGCGAACGCTCCAGCCAGGCTTGAGGTCTGGCCCCGCATTCTTCCGGGAGCTGATATCCCGGGTGGCACGGAGATCCAGGAGATTTTCAGGACGATAACCAATGACCGGGAAAGAAACCGGCGAATTGCAGATGATGCCCTGGAGGCATACCGTGAGGGGCGGAAAATCCTTCTGCTGACGGAACGAACAAAACACATCGACAACCTGAAAGAAATAATTGGAGAAAATATTGAAAACTGCCATATACTCCACGGGCGACTGCCCGGAAAAACAAGGGAAGAGATACTCGGGAAACTGGCCGAAATGGATGGAAATACTCCGAGAATAATAATTGCCACAGGGAGACTTATAGGGGAGGGGTTCGACCATCCTCCCCTGGACACCCTTGTCCTGGCAATGCCAATATCATGGAAGGGCACTCTGCAACAGTATGCCGGGCGCCTGCACAGGGAACACGCCGACAAAGATGATGTCCGAATATACGACTACATTGAAACAGACAACCCTGTCCTGGCAAAAATGTGGGAAAAGCGCCTGAAGGGTTACCGAGCCATGGGGTACAGCATCGTCGAACGCCCTGACCCCCGTCTGTCATCCTGAGCGCGGCAAAGCAGTATCCGCCAGCTGGCGGATGAGGATCTGACCTTGGGCCCTTCTCACCACAGTGGACGCAGAGGGTGGGGCCACACAGAGAAAACCATTCTTTCTGAGAACCGGGGACGCAAA
>DAOTIQ010000103.1:0-4140 GCA_035448245.1 Thermovirgaceae bacterium
CCCTCAGTAGGATTTGACGTCAAAAGACCTTCATTGATAGCCCATTGGAAAAAGATCTTTAAAGAACTGAGCCTGAGATTGAAGGTCACTGGAGATTCGTATTTCCCTAAATAACTCAGGATACTCTCTCGAAGCATCTTATTTTCCCAAATTTGTGGGGAATGAATAGCAGGGTAGGACCGAAAAAAGTGGCCGACCTGGTATCGATAGTCCTCTATGGTCCTTTTGCTGTTGCCTTGTGCTTTTCGGAATAATAGGAACGAAGCAAGAACCTCTTCCCATGATTGAAAATATGTTTTTCGTAGCGATACTATTCTGGACATATTCGCTCCCTCCTTATGTTAGCAATCAAAATCTTTAAATTGTAAAAACGAAAATTAGCCCCAACGGACTCGAAAAATCTTGACACTGAATGCACACGCTGTTAAACAATTTAAAAAAAGATTGTTACCCGAAAGCTCAGTAATATCATGGACATTGAGTCCTTTAAGACCTAAAATATTGTGGCTGTCGGAGACGAGTGTGCTCTGGTGAGTGCCCCGGGCTTCAAACCCGGTGGGGGTCGGTACGGCCGGCCCCGGTGGGTTCGATCCCCACACGTCTCCGCCATTTTTTTGTTTTTCCCCCGTGTACAGGGAAGATGAACAAGGGAGGAGAAAAGATGAAAAAGAAAGAATTCAAGCTGAAGGGGTTTTCCTACCCGCTCACCCCTTTGGGCCGTTCCTCGATAGTTGGCCCTTATCCGTGGCACTACGGAACGGAGTACCTGAATATCCTCTACAGGACCGACCCCGAAGTGATCGCGTCCTACCTCCCATACCCCCTTGAACCGGGAGAAGAACCTGACCTTGCCTACGTTGCTTTCAGCCGGTGGTGGTCCTTGTGGGAAGAAGACAGCGACATGCCCTGGCTTAACCCGGAGAGGACCCAGTACCTTGAGGCGGCCATATGGACAGGCTGCAGCTTCGAGGGGAGGCAGGGACAGATATGCCTTCATATATGGGTCGACAACGATTTCAGCATGGCCAGGGGCTGGTTCATGGGATTCCCGAAGAAGCTGGGGCAGGTCTTCATGACCGATTATCACCCCCTGAACCCCGGAATGGCACGACCTGGACCTGGGACACGGCTCAAGGGGATAGCATCGGCTCACGGAGAGAGGCTGATCGAGGGAGAGATGGAGATAGTTGATAGTGCTTCACCGGGGGAACTTCCCCGACCAATGGGCCTTCCCCTTTTCCATATAAGGCACTTCCCCTCCATCGAGAAGGGTGCTCCCCCCTCGATCCTGGAGCTTGTTTCGCTTGGGGCCGAGAATTACCGATACGGGGAGATCGCATGGCGGGGCCGTGGCAAACTGACCTTCTTCCCTTCGGAGATCGAGGAGCATTTCGCTCTTGCGCCCGTTGAAATCCTGGGAGCCTTCTCCTTCAGTTCGGGGTACACTTTTGACGGTGGAAGGGTCCTGTACAGCTGGGTATGAATCCTTATTTCAAACTTCCCCGAAAAGGGGGTTGAAATTTATTGTCCTTTTCGTCAAAATGTAAAGTGACATGGCAATGGAAACTCAAATTGCAGGGGGGTCTGGTGCTAATGAAGAAGTTTGCTCTTGGGCTGGTCTGTCTGATGATGGTGATCGGAGTCTCGGTAGCCTTTGCTTTCCAGCCTGTGGCGGAGAAAGACCTGAAGATCGGTTTTGTTTATGTCGGACCCGTCGGTGACGGCGGATGGACCTACATGCACGAGTTGGGCAGGGTGGATATGGAGAAGGCCTTTCCGGGAGTAGAGAGCTTCTTCGTCGAATCCGTCCCCGAGGGTCCCGATTCCGTCAGGGTTATGGAGACTTTTATCAGGAACGGCGCCAGGCTCGTTTTTGCCACCTCCTTTGGATACATGGATTTCGTACAGGAAGTGGCTGCAAAGAATCCCGAAGTGATCTTCATGCACTGCTCGGGGTACAAGACTGCGGACAATGTGGGTAACTACTTTGGGAGGATGTACCAGGCAAGATACCTCTCAGGTCTCGTTGCAGGGAAGATGTCAAAGAAGAACGTGATCGGCTTTGTTGCCGCCAATCCTATCCCCGAGGTCATAAGGGGGATCAACGCCTTTACGCTGGGTGCGCGCAAGTCCAACCCCGATGTGAAGATCAAGGTTGTCTGGCTTTTCTCCTGGTTCGATCCCGCAAGGGAGAAAGAGGCCACCCTTGCTCTCATCGACGCCGGAGCTGACGTTATCGCCATGCACGCCGATTCCGGGGCAGCACCACAGACCGCGGAAGAAGCGGGTGTCTACGTAGTAGGCTACAACAACGACATGAGCCACTACGCCCCGACCATGCACCTCACAGCACCGATCTGGAACTGGGGAATGGTCTACAAACATGTTGTGGGCCAGGTGACAGAAGGAACCTGGAAGTCCAGCGACATCTGGTGGGGTCTGAAGGAAGAGTTTGTAGGTCTGGCCCCTATCTCTGATGCTGTTCCGACCGATATCGTGGCGCTCGTCGAGGCCGAGAAGGCGAAGATCATTGACGGCAGCTGGGATGTATTCCATGGCCCTGTCAAGAACCAGAAGGGCGAAGTGGTCGTCAAGAGTGGCGCAAAGATGACCGACGGAGAGATGCTTGGAATGAACTGGTTCGTTGAGGGTGTGGAGGGAGACATCCCGAAATAGAGATCTTTTTTCAGGGGGCGCGAGTCACGCGCCCTTTTTTTTTCTCTTCATGGTTTAGAATCTTTCTTGTAGAAGAAAACCCTTGGAGGTACTGGAAGTGGTATCGGCAGGCCGGGTGCCCCTTGTATCGATGCGGGGGATAGAAAAGACTTTTGTCGGCGTCAAGGCCAACTCTGGTGTAGACATGGACCTCGAAAGAGGGGAGGTCCATACCCTTCTGGGCGAGAACGGCGCAGGCAAGAGTACCTTGATGAACATCCTGAGCGGTCTCTATACAGCCGATTCGGGAGCCATTGTCATCAACGGTGAGCCGAGGATCCTTAGGAGCCCTCGTGACGCCATCAGGGCGGGTATAGGCATGGTACACCAGCACTTCATGCTTGTTCCCACCCTGTCAGTATGGGAGAACGTTTCCCTTGGTCTCGATGATCAGCCCTTCTTCCTGGATAAGGGGAGGGTTATCGAAAAAGTTGGGGATATCCAGAAGAGGTACGGCATCAACGTCGACCCCATGGCGCCAATATGGCAGCTCTCCATAGGAGAGCAGCAGAGGGTAGCGATCATCAAGACCCTTTACCGCAGTGCCGACATACTGATCCTTGACGAGCCGACCTCGGTTCTCACCCCCCAGGAGACAAGGGCCCTTTTCAGGACCATCCGTCAGATCAAGGCCGAGGGACATGGAGTCATATTCATATCCCACAAGCTTGACGAGGTCATGGATATATCAGACCGGATCACCGTTCTTCGGAAGGGTAGGAAGGTGGCCTCTGTTAATGTAAAGGATGTGACCAAGGAATCACTTGCCGAGATGATGGTGGGGAGGAAGGTGGTCTTCCAGATCGGCAAAACCCTTCAGAATCCCGGCAGGGTGGTGCTTGAGGCAAGGGAACTGGTCGTCAGGGGAGACCGCGGGAGGGTAAGGGTAGACCATTTCTCACTCGATGTCAGGCAGAGGGAGATACTGGGACTTGCCGGGGTTTCGGGCAACGGACAGGGAGAGCTCTGTGACGCACTGGCAGGCATCCGAAAGACCGAAAAGGGCAGTATCAAGGTGGACGGGTGCGAATTGGCGGGAAGACGGACCAGGGAGTTCCAGAAGAGAGGCGTAAGCTACATTCCTGCAGACAGGATCGGGACCGGTCTTGTCACGGGGATGAACCTCCGGGAGAACATAGCCCTCAGGAAATACTGGCGAAAAGAGTTCACGAGGTTCCGTCTTTTCATTCACTGGGAGAATATCGCCGGCAGGACAGGTCAGCTGGTGGAAAGGTACAGCGTTGTAAATCCAGGATTGGGATTTCCCGCACGCATGCTGTCCGGTGGCAATCTGCAGAAACTGATGCTGGCCAGGGAGCTCTCCGACGACCCGAGGGTGGTCATAGCAGTTCAGCCGACCTGGGGGCTGGATGTAAGCGCGACACTGTTCGTAAGGGAGACGCTCCTGGAACAGAGGGACAGGGG
>DAOTIQ010000104.1:0-4042 GCA_035448245.1 Thermovirgaceae bacterium
TTAAGGGTATTCAGCCACTTGCGCCTTGATATAAACTATTTGGGCAACAGCCCGTACACTTTTGACTTTTTTATTCTTTTCATAAAGGGAAAATCCTCTCTCCCTTCAGGTACCCTGGCTTGAATGAGAAAGCATGACCGGTATATCCACGAAGTTGAAAAAACCCCCAAAGATTCCCTCCAAAATCTATAATTTCAGGAAGATACCTCCTGGTCTTCCCCACGGGGATCAATTCAGATCATGAAGGAGGGTGGTTTAGTTGCTGAACCATCAATTGCTCGATTCGATAATAGAAGGCGGGTTCTCATTCGAACTGTTGAAGAACGAACGCAGGATAGGTTCTTCCGAAGAGGGGGCAGCCTATTGGAAGATCCATATAGGCCAGACCGCCCCTGCCCTGATCCTGAGGGCTGACAACAGATTCCTTCTCCTGGTGATCTCAGGAGCCGTCGCCAGGGTCGACCTTAAAACCCTCGCGTCATCCCTGGGGGTTGCGTCCCTCAGGATGGCCACTCCTCAGGAGATCAAGGGACATTTCGGCCTCACGCCGGGAGATGTCCCCCTGATTGGTCTGGTCCTTCCCTCTCTGATCGACCGACGCCTGCTGGACTACGACTTCATCTACGGAGGGTCCGGCGACCCCGGATACACCCTGAAGATCTCACCCCAGGCCCTGCCTTTCCTGAACAAGGATCACAGTTTGATAGATGTTCCCACCCTTTCGGAAAGGGCTTGATGAAAGTAAACATTGCGGAAGGATAAAGCCCTTTCACCGTTTCAATTTTATGCCTTATACTGTATTGGGGTAACTCTTTAAAGGAGGTGCGAGGAAAATGAAACAGAGAATCGCGGTCTTCGCGATCGCGGCGTTCCTTGTTCTAAGCCTCTTATTTGCCGCTTCCGCTGGAGCAGTGACTGAAAAGGAGGGGCTGATCCCCGTCAAGGGAGGACAGGTCTGGTACCGTGCTGTGGGCCTCGAAAAGGATGCCGTCCCGCTTCTGGTCCTGCACGGCGGACCGGGAATGACCCACTTCTACCTCGAATCCCTCGAAGCCCTGGCCTCGGAAAGGCCCGTGATATTCTACGACCAGCTTGGATGCGGCAACTCCATCACTACCGAGGAGGAAACCCTCTCACTGTGGACGGTGGAACGATTCGTCGAAGAGGTCCAGGAAGTCAGGGACGCCCTTGGCCTTGAAGAGGTGCACATCCTGGGCCAGTCCTGGGGTTCGATGCTCGCCGTGGAATACTACACATGGAAGCCCGAGCCCAGGGGCATCAGGAGCCTCATCCTTGCAGGGCCTTTCATGAGCACCCAGAAATGGATCGCTGATGCAAAGAAAATGCTCAAGACCCTCCCCGAGGATATCCAGAGGATCGTGGAGGAATCCGAAGCAAAGGGGGACTTCGACAACCCCGACTACCTTGCGGCGATGGACCTGTTCTATGTCAACTTCCTGTGCAGGCTTGACCCCTGGCCGGACAGCATCCTGAAGGCCTTCGACTCCATGGGCATGGAGGTCTACAACTACATGTGGGGGCCTAGCGAATTTACCGCAACGGGTACCCTGAGGTACCACCAGGTAATAGACAAGCTTAGGGACATCAGGGTGCCCACCCTGTTCACCGCCGGCGAATTCGACGAAGCCAGACCAGTGACGGCTGCCTACTACTGGAGTCTGGTGCCGGGCGCCGAGATCCACATCGTGAATGATGCATCCCATACTCACCATCTGGAAAAACCCGAAGAGTTCAACACCATAATTTCCTGGTTCATGAAGAGGAACGAGTAGGAGAAATATTCCAGGAACAGGCTAATGGGTATCTGACAGGCAAAAAGCCCAGGCCTGGCCTCTCGGATCAGAGGGGTCAGGCCTGATCGGTCTGCGGGGAATGTTTTGAACAAATGCTTTTCCAACAGTTCCGGCACAGCGGGGGAAAGATGGGGGCAAATTGCAAGGCTCCTCTGGCTTTCCCCGATGAGCCCCTGAACCTCATGTCTTGTCTTTGACGATCAAACCCACTATCAAACCGATAAGACTGAATTCAACGACACCGAACAACGCCCAGCTTGCAACCAGCGAGAATGGCAATGGATACAGGACATATTGATTGACATCGACCATGATGGCTATTAACAGCCCAAAGCAGAAACCGAAGAAAAGCCCTTTCTTGTAACTCTTTTCTGAAACAAAGCGTGAATAGATCATCGGCAACAGGAAGGAGATCGCCAGGGTAGCCAGGAGAGAGATCCATGCTTTTGATGAGAAGTCCACTCGTCTGAGTGACTCAACTCGCTTGTTGGCCGTACCAAGGATAACCAGATGAACGAGGCCATTATAAACGATCGAAAAAACAAAAGAGATCATTGCGGCAATCAGCAACCTGATCTTTCCTGTTTTCATCTGGCGTACTCTCCTCCAGAGACATAACAAAAGTCAGATCGATCTGCACAGGATACGGGGGTTCCTTTGTTCCTGGCGCGAAAGATTTATTTCCCTCCAGCGGCTTGTCGTTCAGACTTCCCTTACCGATCTGCTCTCAAGCCTCCAGCAGGAACAGTTTACGCCCGATCCGGATACCCCGTAAAGTGTCCTGGTCTGCCTGAGAATATCCTCGTTTTACCGCCAGGGTCCAACGGGGAACCCGTCCGGCCCCCTATGACCCGTAATTGCCCCCCCTCAAAGTGAGATAATCCGGAGAATCCGCGTTCTTTGAAACAGGCATCAGCATCCGTGCTCCGGAGGAAGAAGGTCTTCATGGATTATTTCGTTGAACTGCACCTGCCAACGCTTTTTTTCGTAATGGCGGCGGTCATCTTGATCCTGGCAGGAACCCACGTCATGGTCTTCCTGGCCTATCCAGAGATGCCCGGTGTAAAACTGTGCGCTTTGGGTAATTTTCTTTTTGCGTTGCCGATTTTCGCCCTTTTCTTGCTCCCCTCCGGATCTGTCCCCGCCTTTTCTGTCCTCTTTAACACACTGATGACATCAGGCTTCCTTCTGATCTACCTTGGCATACGGGAATATACAGGAAATGGGGTACAAAGAGGACGCCTTCTCCTTACCTTGGCAGTTTTTTCCGGAACTTATGCCCTTTTCTTGTCGTCCATCCCCTGGGCTTTCAGAACTGTGGCCGGGTTGTTTACACTAGGGGTCTTCTCTTTCATGACGGCTTGGGAAGCATGCGACGGATTCAGGAGGATCCGAACAGCGAGGTTGGTCTTTGCAGGCATTTTTTGCCTGCACGGAGTCTTTCTCCTCGCCTTCGCAGGCGCAGGCCTCGATCTTGCCCTTTCCGGAAAGGGCGCCCTGGGGCAGAACCCGGGAACTCTGGGGATCGTCATCATCGAAGGTACTCTTGCCGCCCTAGCGGTAAATCTTTCCTATATCTTGCTTATTACAGACCTTCTCTCCTCCCGGCTTGCAAGAAAAGCCGAGACGGACTATCTGACAGGCGTCTACAACCGCGGCGGGATCATCCAGATGGGGGAGGCAATGGGACAGGAACCCCTTTCAATCATCATTGCCGACCTGGATCTTTTCAAAAAACTCAACGACAAGTACGGGCACGCCGCAGGCGACAAGGTCCTCAGAAACTTTGCTGACACGGTTGAGAAAAACCTCAGGCCATGGGATGCTCTTGGACGTTTCGGAGGGGAGGAATTCCTGATCCTTCTGCCCCGGCTGGGAGCAGAAAGAGCCTCTCGCATCGCTGAAAGGCTGCGTTGGGAAATTGAAAAGACCGAAATTTCCTGGGAGAGTCAGCCCATCACCTACACCGTGAGCATGGGGATAAGCTCCCGGGGTGAAAACGAAACGAAGGACCTGAACAGGCTTATCGCTGAAGCCGACGAGGCGCTTTATACCGCGAAGAGCCTGGGAAGGAACAGGGTGGTCTGGTTCGATTCCGGGCAGATGACCATTGTCAGGGCCAGCGAACCGCTTCCCGGTCGAGAGGCCTGAAGACCAAGTGGCGGCTCGTCTGCAGTGATAATCGACAGAGCGCCTACGGAAGTGCCTTTATGATCTCCAGCACGAAC
>DAOTIQ010000105.1:0-4005 GCA_035448245.1 Thermovirgaceae bacterium
AGGTCACCGACGGCCTCGAAGAGGGGGATGTTATCGTCCGCGACGCCAGCCTCGATCTTCGGGAGGGGCAGCGGGTCAGGGGCTCAGGCGCAAGGTAACCTTGTTATTTCTTCTCCCAGGGGAAAACCTCGCACGGAAGATCGGGGAACCTCTCGATAAGGTCCCTGAAGTAAGCATCGTCCACGGGAGGAGCATCCTCCTCAAGAGGGGGTATCTCCGCTATTGCCCAGATCCCTTCCCTCTTTTCCAGCAGGGCAAGGAAGGGTTCATAGCGGTTCAATCCGTCGCGGGACTGGGGATGGGTCTCTGCCCAGGCCCAGCCATCCTGCACCTTGAGCCATTTCACGACGAAGACGACCTCCAGATCAAAATTTTCCAGGATGTCGGCCCTCATCGTGTCCAGGATCGCTTTCCTTTCAGCGCTTCCAACGGGAGGAGTATGGGCTTCCTCTGCCCCGCAGACAATACCTGCGGACAGTGTGATAAAAAAAGCCAGGAAAAACAGAACTGACTTCTTCAACTCCTTCGCCCCCTTTAAAAAGGCGACGCCTTTCCGGGGCGTCGCCTCAAAAAACAACCTCGTTTCCTACATCTGGTAAGTGGTGCCTACGTGGAGATGTTCGAACCGATCACCCAAAACTTTGGAAAATTCACAAAGGGCAGGCAGTCCTGTGCAGTGACCGGTGATGACACGACCCACATTGAGCTGTTTCAGGGCCTGCGCGGTCTTTTCTATACGTTCCTGCGAGGCCTCTATGAGATGGAAGCCTCCAATGACAACTTCGACTCTCGGCTCTTCAGCGATTTCCTTCGACCAGTCTATGATGTTGACTATCCCGGCGTGGCTGCATCCCGAGATGACCGCAAGGCCTTTTCCCTTTACCTTTACTGCCAGGGAGAGGTCGTCGATGATCTGGTCAGGCACGACTTTTCCGTCCTCGATGTTATAGGTGCCTATTCCCTGTTTTTCGAAATCCCTCTTCCTCGGGACCACTCCGGTGGCTATTACGCCCGGCATGATCTCGAAGGGTTCGTCGACCATCACCATCATTCCCCCGGCTTCTTCGATAGCTTCAGGGCCATTTTCCTTCATCACGCCAATATTTCGGATGAAGGGGTTGAAAATATAGTTCGGCCGGAACATCCCGGGGTGAGCAATGACGGGAAGGTGCTTTTTGCCGATGGCCTTAAGGGTGTCGACCAGCCCCTCCGTGTGATCGTAGTGACAGTGAGAAATTATGACTGCGTCGATCGAGGCGGGGTCGATATCCAAAAGTTTCATGTTGTGGAGTATCGGCAGCGCCGACTGCCCGGCATCCATGAGGATCCTTTTGCATACCCCCCCGGAACATGCTTCCAGAAGCAGAGCTATTCCGTGCTGGGCCAGGAACGATGTCTCGTACCCCGCATAGTCATCGAGAACGGCAATGATCCTCGCGGATTCCAATTCACCCTTGAACTGCAATATTATCAATCCTCCCCGCGGTTATTTCTTCTTTGACATACCCGACACGGCCAGTGCCACCACAGCGGCAACAACGGCCGGGACAAGCCAACCAAGCCCCTGGCCTCCCAGGGGAAGTTTTGCGGTCATTGTGCTGAAGAAATTGCCCTCCATGCCCATTCCGCTGAGGAAATCGCCAAGGCTGAGGACTATGGCAGTCACCATACCAGCCTGGAGGGCGGGCTTGAACTTGCCAAAGTCAAAGAGGTTGCCCACCAGCAGCACTATGATAGCCGGATAAACGAGCATCAGCCATGGTACTGTGTAGCCGACGATCTTGCCGAGCCCTACCATACCGATTCCGAAGCCGACGAGGCTGGAAAGGGCGACGATGGTCTTGTACTGCAGTTTGCCGCCGCTCATCTCCTGGAAAACGTCACCTGCCGTCGAGGTAAGTCCTACCGAGGTTGTGAAGCAGGCAAAGGCCAGAAGAAGAGCAAATATGGCCTTGCCGACGACCCCGAGAAGCCCCTCTGCAATCATTACGGTGTAGACACCGATACCCGCATCGGGAAATACGGTGCTGGCAGTGGCGCCAAGATAGGTGATACCCGTTGATGTGATCAGGAGTCCGAAAGCAACTATGGGACCTATGTATGCCAGGTTCTTCGACTGGGCTCCCTTGTCGTCTATTCCCCTGATCGCCAGTTCCTTGAGGATCCATCCTCCAAAGAGAGCAGCTCCCAGGGCATTCATGGTGTTGTACCCGTTAAGCACTCCATCCGCCAGGGGGTTCTCCGACCCCGTCGCGGGAACTGCGGCAATGGGAGCCACGACTCCCTTGATGATCAGCACCGCCATGAAAACGATCAGTGCCGGAGAGAGAACCTTGCCAAGCCGGTCGATAACCTGTGCCCTGTTGTAGGCCACCCAGTAGTTGAGTGCAAAGAAAATGGCCAGGGTCGCGAACAGTGGAAAGTTGGGGAAGAAAAGTGCGACCGCCATCTCATGGGTTGCCGATGAGACACGGGGCAGAATAAAGACCGGGCCGATAATGAGCATGCATATTGTGGTGAATACCACGCCAAAGGCCCTCCCCAGGGTGCGGGAACTCATTTCGAGAAGCGTCTTCTGCTGCCTTGATACCGCAAGGTAAGCCACAAGCACGCCCAGGCTGTTGATGATACCGTAGCCCATGGCCGCCATGAACCATGAAGAACCGGCCCCTTTACCTAGTATCGGCGGGAATATTACGTCACCGACTCCGAAATGCCCCGAGAAGAGGGCTGCCGAAATTACCGCGATGGCACCAAATGACAATAAATCCTGTTTTCCCTTCGTCACTGGACTCTACCTCCTGATGAATTTTGGCTTTTGAGTCTGATTATCAATACCAGATCGCAGCCGTTGAGCAATTCTAGCAAATATTAAATCGTTTGGGTAGAGTTATGAAGAAATTGAAACATTTCGGATCGGAGCGCTTGTGAATATCACCAGGTCTTCTGTCGCATAAAACTTCTAGAAATCGGATCCCCGCCTTGACGCAAGGCCTTTATTATAGGGATGCCTTATCTCTTTCATCTCCGTCACAAGGTCGGCCATATCCAGAAATTCTTTCGGAGCCGAGCGCCCCGTCATGAGGACCTCCACGTGGCGGGGACGGTTTTCAACCGCCCGCGTGACGGCATCGACATCGACAAGCCCGTAATCTACGGCGACATTTATCTCGTCGAGAACGACAAGATCATAATCACCCGATGCCAGGAAATCCTCAGCCAGCTCCAACCCTCTCTTCGCTTCATCAATATCTACCGGCCTCTCCTTTCCACGGTAGACATAGTCCGGCGTCCCGGTCCTCTCGTGGCGGACTCCAGGCAGCAGGGCCAGTCCGGCGATCTCGCCGTAGAAATCCCAACCCTTCATAAACTGGATGAATGCAACCTTTCCCCCGTGGCCGGCAATTCTAAGGGTCAGGCCGAGGGCCGCAGTAGTCTTTCCCTTGCCATCTCCCGTGTAAACCTGTACGAGTCCGGGATCGAAAATATGCTCTCCTTTTTCCCCTTCGGTCATTTACGACTCCCCCCTTCTCATGTTCCTGTTCACCGTTGAAGGTCTCTTCTCCCCCCGGATCGAAATTTGGGTTATCCTTGTCTGGCGGCAAAGAGCCGCACAGGAGGCAATATTTTGAAGATAAAGGTCAATCCCGAAGATTTCCGGGTAGAAGAGATCCTTTCAGCACCACTTTCGCAAGACGAGTCACCCCACCGAGTATACCGCCTCCGCAAAAGGAACTGGAACACCGTGGACGCTCTCGCCGAGATCTCCCGGGCAGGAGAACTCCCCCTGAAGGAACTCCGCTGGTGCGGGAGGAAGGATCGCGCCGCCCTTACGACCCAATATTTCTCCACGACATCGCGGAAAGATCTTACTTTCAAAAGCACGAATGTCTCGGCGGAATTTGCCGGTTTTTCCGATTCCGAATTGAGGCCGTCATCAATATCGGGAAACAGGTTCAGTATCGCCATTAGGGACCTGGCAGAGGGGGAATTGACAAACCTCTC
>DAOTIQ010000106.1:0-3913 GCA_035448245.1 Thermovirgaceae bacterium
CCCTCCAGGGTTCCGATCGCGGAGACGGAAACCACAATGAAGATCGAGCAGGACGGAGACAGGGTGTCGGTCACTTTCGGGGCTTTTGCGGGAGTTCATTCGGCAACCCTCTTCGCAGGTTCTTTCGGGCAGAACAGGATCGTGGCCACCTGGTGGTACCAGGGTTACCCACACGAGACAAAGGTCATTACCGGGCAATACTCGCCTGATACCGACAGGATCTCCGGCAAGATGCTTTATCCCCGGGCGGCAGACAAGCCGGGACTCGTTCCCGGTTGGGTCGAGGTCAACTTTGTGGCCACCAGGAAGGTCGAGGCGGTCCTTCCCCAGCCGATACAGCCCGTCAAACCCGTGATCCCCGCGGTTGTACCGCTTCTCCTGAAGGAAGACTGCATCTCCTTCAACCCCGCGACTACGGAGGTCAAAAACATAAGCGGAAGGTGGAAAGTGGTTGACGGAAGCCACTGGATCCTGGATTTTGGCGCCAACAAGGGCGAAGCGGACAAGTCCCTTGCGATAATCAAGCACTACGGAATGGACAGCGTCTGTTTCGTCGGAAGGCCAGACCCCTCGATGACCTACTGGAGGGTCAACGGCCAGGCACCGTCAGGCCCCGTTTCGGGAGAGGATGCCATTGGATTCAACCCCGACACGATTGAGGTCAGGGAGATCAACGGGCGGTGGAAAATAGTTGACGGCAGCCATTGGATAATGGATTTCGAAGGAAACGAGGGAGAGGCCAGGACTGCTTTCCAGGTAATAAAAAAATACGGTTTCCGCTACATCTGCTTTGTGGGCAGGCCCGATCCTTCGATGACATATTTCAGAAAATAACGATCCCTTCAGGGAACCACAAAACAATAACGGGGGGCAGCGGCGAAGTTCTTGCCGCTGCCCCCCGTAGAACTGACTTTTGTGTCAAAAAAACAGGGGACCAGCAAGACAGGGAATCCACTGGCTTTTACTGTCCCTGGCCGGGGTAGTAGGGCTGCCCTGCTGCCTTGGGAGCGCGAGATGACCTGGAGAAGAACACCAGGGCCATGAGAGTGACCGCGTAGGGAAAACTTTTCAGCAGCAGCGGCGGTATCACCGCCAGTTGAGGTATGACCTGGGAAACGTTGGCAATCGTGGCCGCCAGGCCGAAGAATAGCGTGGCTCCCAGGATCCCCAGCGGTTTCCACTGGCCGAAGATCAGGGCGGCAAGGGAAAGGAATCCCAGCCCCGCCACCGTCCCGTTGAATTCCCCCGAGTAGGTTACGAGGATTATTCCTCCGCCAAGACCCGCGAACGCTCCGGATATCATGACCCCCATGTACCGCATGAAATAGACGTTGATGCCCGCCGATGCAGCCGCCGATGGGTGTTCGCCGCATGCTCTCAGCCGGAGACCGAAAGAGGTCTTGTAAAGCAGAAACCACGACACGGCAAGGATGAAGATAACCAGCCATGTGCTCCAGTAGGACTGGGAGAAGAGCATCTTCCCGATCACCGGTATATCCGAAAGCAACGGAATATCCTGCCTGATGATGCCGCTCCGGATGCGTATGTTGCCGCTGCCGGTAAAGGTCCGGGCGAGGTATACCGTTATTGCCGAGGCCATCATATTTATCGCCGTTCCGCTGATTATCTGGTCCGCGTTGAGGTTGATCGAGGCGAAGGCGTGGAGGATGGAAAAAAGCGCTCCGCCCAGGGCTGCCGCTGCGAGCCCCAGCGGGATAGCCCCCGTTCCCATGCTGTTTTCCAGGCCTTTGACGGTTATGGCGGCGGCGAAGAAGCCCATGACCATGAGTCCCTCCAGCCCTATGTTGACAACGCCGCTTCTCTCACTGAACAGTCCCCCGAGGGAAGTTATAAGAAGAGGTATGGTAAATGCGACCGCATAGGGGAAAATCTGGATGAAAATGTGCCAGAGTTCCATTTCAGATGCCGTCCTTTCGCGTTTCCGTGTCCGCCGCGCCAGTTTTGCCTCTGCCGCGTTGTTTCCAGAGATCCCACAGTCTTCCCACGAGAACGCTTGTCGCCGTGAAATAGATTATGGTTGCGATAATTGTGTCGGATATCTCCGGAGGAATGCTGGTCATGGCGTTCATGAAACCCTTTCCCGAGTGAAGCATTCCGAAGAAAAGGGCCGAGGCGAAAACACCGGCGGGTTCGGTCGCGCCGAGAAGGGCCACGGCAATACCGTCGAATCCCTGGGACGGGAGGACTCCTATCTGCATGTTCGAGGCGTATCCTGTGTAGAACGTGGTTCCGGCAAGACCCGCCAGCCCTCCCGCTATCATCATTGACAGTACCATGTTCCGTTCAACTCTTATCCCCGCGTTTTCCGCGGCGTCCCTGTTGTAGCCTACCGCTTGCAGTTCGAACCCCAGGGTTGTTTTCTTCAGGATCACGTGGATCACGATGACGGCCCCCAGCGCGACGAATAATCCCAGGTTGATATAAGACCCCTGGAAAAAAGTGTTCATCCATGAAGTCTTGAGGGATGCGGCCTCGGAGATGAGGGCGGATTCTGTTTCAAGGAAAGTTCCCTTTAGCCATGCGGGGACAGAATAGTAGACGACCCAGTAGGCGATCCAGTTCATCATGATCGTCGCTACGACTTCGTGGACATTGAACCGGGCCTTGAGATAGCCTGGAAGGGATCCCCAGATGGCTCCACCCGCAAAACCTGCCAGGACCATGAGGATGAGAAGCAAGGGTCTCGGTGCCGCAACCTTGAGGGCTACTGCCGTGGAGCATAGTCCACCGACAAGCATCTGTCCCGCCGCGCCTATGTTGAACAGCCCGGTCTTGAAGGCAAAAGCCACCGAAAGACCCGTCAGCGTCAGGTTCGTGGCCGTGGCCAGGGTGTTGCCTATGCGCTCGATATTCATGAGCCCCCCCCTGATAAGATAGTTGTATCCTTCCAGAGGGTTGCTCCCTATGGCGGCCATAAGGACCGCGCCCGCAACAAGGCCAAGAAAGACCGCGGCGAGTGCTCTTGCGAGGACGTTCTGTCCCTTTTTCATAGGGCCTTCTCCTTGCGTATGCCTGCCATCATGAGACCTATCTCTTCCTCGACGGTCTCCGATGTCTTCACGATATCGACCACCTCGCCGCTGTTGATAACGGCTATCTGGTCGGAGAGGTTGAATATCTCGTCCAGTTCCAGTGACACCAGCAGGACAGCCTTTCCCCTGTCTCGCTGTTCAACCAGTCGATGATGAATATATTCAATGGCGCCGACGTCCAGACCTCTTGTAGGCTGGACCGCTATCAGCAGGTCGGGGTCACTGTCCAGTTCGCGTCCCACAATTGCCTTCTGCTGGTTCCCTCCCGACAGATCCCCGGCAAGGGATTCTGTGCCTCTCCCCGCGCGTACGTCAAAAAGTTCCACTATCCTCCTGCCATTTTCCCGGATATTGTCGAATTGCAGAAAACCGTTTCTGGAAAAGGGTGGCCTGTAGTAGTTCTTGATGATCATGTTCTCCTCGATCGTAAATTCGAGCACCAGGCCGTGCTTCTGCCTGTCCGCGGGGATGTGGGCAACACCCAGTTCTATGCGTTCCCGCCTGGTCAGGGGAGTGATCTCAATCCCCTTCAGCATTATCTTTCCGGAAACAGGTTTTCGAAGACCCGTGATGGCCTCGACCAGTTCTGCCTGGCCGTTCCCCTCGACCCCTGCCAGTCCGATGATCTCCCCGCTTCTGACTTCGAGAGAGAAATTTTTCAAGGCTCTGAATTTTCTCGAGTCAAGAACCGAGAGGGACTCCACCGCCAGTACCACATTACCGGTTTTGGCGGGCTTTTTCTCTACCTTGAAAGAAACTTCCCTTCCCACCATCATCGATGCCATTTGTTCCCGACTCGTTTCTTTTACATCCACTGTCCCTATGTATTTGCCGCGGCGAATAACGGTACACCTGTCTGC
>DAOTIQ010000107.1:0-2227 GCA_035448245.1 Thermovirgaceae bacterium
CATTTTCCCAGGAGATACAGGTTCAAGAGATTGCATCAGCGAATCTTATTACGAAATCTGTTAATGGCGCCCAGGGTATTTCTTCCCCCGGTAGACTGCCTGAATTGATAAATCTTCCGGGACCGTTCTGTCAAAGAAAAATTCTTGCCCGTCGGAGTGATTTTAGAAGGATTTTCTCGCCTGAAGGCCACGGTTTTATTGCCAATGCGGGGTTTTTCAGTGGTGACCGTTCTAAAACCCCGGTACACTCAAAATCCGCACCCGCTTTGGCCTGTGGGGGTTCGAATCCCCCCTCCGGCACCATAGAAAAGACCCAGGGGCTCTGTCGCTAACGTGTCAGAGCCCCTGTTTTATTGGGTTACTCTCAGTAATCGGCCACGTGCATGAAGGCTTCGTCGCCTCCGCTGTAGTAGGATGATCCTTCGATGACAACGACCGCCCAGGCCGGTCTTGCCTCGAAAAGACTCATCACTGGCCTTATGAGTGCTAACCGGTTACCCGATGGTAGCGAGGCCAGGGGCATTGCGCTATCGAGCAGTCCCGTCTCCTCGGCCATGGAGGCCAGCGAGGATTTGGTCTTTTCGTCGCAGTTTGTCAAGGTCGCTCCAATAAAGACGTGAGTGCCATCGTTGGCTACGGAATAACTGCAGATGTTGCCCGCATCGGGTTCGCGGTCGAGGTAGGGTTTCAGGGCATCCAGATCGCCGTCGGCGGGCCAGTCGCTGTTGTCGTAAAAGTACATGACCGCGGCGGCCTTAAGCACCCTCATGTCGCTTACGATCTTCGTTGCCTCGGCCTTGGCCTTTCCCGACCCCATGACCAGCAGCAGCGATCCGGCGAGTATCCCGATTATGACTATCACGATAAGCAGTTCGACAAGAGTGAAAGCCTTTCTTTTCATGGAAAAATTTCCTCCTCATACTTGCGTGGTTTAGATGAAAGCAGACGGTAGCAGGAGCGGGTAATTCAGCCCGGGACCGTTCATGGCAACTGGTTTCACGGTATGAAATATTTGTGATTCTGGTATTATTATAAATAATATTCCGTAAAGTATAAGAGATGCAGTCTCCACTGACAAATTTGTTTTTTGCCATCCATGGAGGTGTTCCATGATTCGCGGTGAGGGTGTTCCACCTGGAAACACCGGGGCCGTTCCTTTCGGGGGAAAATTTTCCCCCGGCGCGGAAAACCTTGCTTCGGTCCTTGATGCCATGAGCGAATCGGTTATTTTCACCGATCCTGAAGGTGTGATTTTCGCGGCAAGCAGGGCAGCCGGGGAACATCTGGGTCTTGGAAACGGGGAGAGTCTTCTCGGCAAAAATCTTTTTGACTCTCTTCCCGGGGGGAACGGGACACTGAGAAGGATACGGGTTGCCCAGGTTCTCGAAACGGGGAACCCAGTCCAGTTCGAAGAGATCCTTTTCGGCAGGAGATTCGTCAACGCCATATTCCCCGTGAAGGCAGCCGACGGATCTCCAGTGGGTCTGGCACTGTTCGCTATGGAGACAATGAAGGGGGAAAATACAGATATCCATAAATCGGATACGGAACGTTTCATAAGGAGTGTAGTGAAAGATCTGCCAGTGGGCATAGCGGTTTTCCCTCCGGAACCAGGCGAGGGAGCGGTTTATATTGCCCGGCCCGAGACCCTGGATTCTGCGGGAATCTTTTGGGAAGTGGTTGCCGGAGACCTGTATCCCGGGGAAAACTCGTTGCCGGAACACAGGACCGTGCCCGGGAAAGGGGTTTCTTTGAGGTTCTCTGTTGCAGGGCAGGGAATGGATCCTTCCGGTACCCCGGTCTGTCCTGCCGGTTTTTACTCTTTTCCGGTATATCCTGCTGACCCGGAAACCATCATGATAGACAGGCTCGACAGGGAAGGCAAATACCTTGTCGTAAACAGACATGTCTGTAAAATGTTCGGGCCTTCGGCCCGTCACTGCCGTGCCTCAAAAGGGATGTCTTTTGTTTTTTCGGGCCCCGGCAAATAACCTTTACGCGGGGCTTTACGGGCAAGACGGTTTCACGCTATCCCCTTATTTCAGGAAAACCGGAGGATGTGTTGCTTTTTGCCTGTGACCAGGAGAACCGCGGGTGTTTTTCTTGTTGCTATTGCCACGGGGTTTTGTCTATGGCTTGAATTTTACTTCCATCTCGGAAGGGGGTATACGGAGGTTTATCCCTCTTTTTTCTTCATACCTGTCATTTCGGCATCGCTGCTCCTGGG
>DAOTIQ010000107.1:2327-3681 GCA_035448245.1 Thermovirgaceae bacterium
TTGATGCTGGAGGGAGGTTCCTTTACTGGAATCGTGAGACCCTTGATATGCACGGATATGAACCTGGAGAGTTGCAAAATATTACCATTTCGAGCATAGAAGATCGCTCCGAAGATGACATCACAAAAGGAGGAGCGAACCTGCCGGGGCCCGGGGGGATTTCCTATGATACGCCGTGTCTCCGGAAGGACGGTTCCGTGTTCCCTGCGAAGGTTTTCTGCAGGCCTGTGGAGTGGAAGGGGCAGCCTGCGGTCCTTAGAGTGGCGAGCGAGATGACGGGCCAGAGAATGGCGGAAGAGGCCATTTTTTTTGAGAAGGAGCGTTTCAGGACAACTCTTCTCTCGATAGGTGACGGAGTTATATCAACAGACAGTTGCCGCAGGATACTGTTGATGAACAGGGTCGCGGAAGATATTACGGGCTGGAAAAACGCCGAGGCCAGAGGCCAGGTGCTTGAAAAAGTCCTGAACGTCGTTCATGAAGATACCAGTGAAATGTGCGAGATGCTGCATTTTGGCCAGGAGTCGTCCTGCCAGGGAAAGGCGGTGCTCCTGGCAAGGGACGGGAGAAAGGTCCCTGTTGAAAGCAGTCTGGCTCCGGTCAGCGATATGGCTGGCGGCTCAACCGGCCTGGTCGTGGTATTCAGGGACTGTTCCGAGAAAAGAGAAAGACAGAGAAGGATAGAGTATCTCAGTTACCATGACGAACTGACGGGGCTCCACAACCGGAGGTTTTTCGACGAGGAACTGAGGCGGCTTGATCTGCCCAGAAACCTTCCCCTCTCTCTTGTTGTTGTCGATGTGAACGGTCTCAAGCTTTTCAACGATGCTTTTGGCCACCTTGCCGGTGACGATCTTCTCAAAAGGGTTTCGGAAGTCCTGAAGGGACAATGTCGCCCGGAAGATGTCCTCGCAAGGCTGGGTGGGGATGAATTCATTATGATTCTGCCCGGGTCGGATCCTGCGGTGGCCTGCCAGATAGCCTCAGGTATTGGTAATTCCATGTCCATGGAAGAGGTCGAAGGGGTTCCCCTTTCTGTCTCATGCGGGTGGGGGACGAAATTCGACATGGATACCGGCATCAGAAAGGTCTTCGAGATGGCCGAAGATCACATGTACCGAAACAAGATATCCCAGAAGACCGTCCATGACCAGAGATCGGTGAGAATAATCCTTGAGACCCTCTTCTCCAGGATGCCTGGAGAAAGGGCTCATTCGCAGAACGTGGGACGGTTGTGCGAGAGGATCGGACATGCCCTCGGGTTGTGCCAGTCGGAAATTGGAGAACTGAAAACAGCGGGTATTATCCACGACATAGGCAAGATAGGCATAAGCCGGTTCACCATAAGGAAGAA
>DAOTIQ010000108.1:0-3092 GCA_035448245.1 Thermovirgaceae bacterium
GTTCGTGCTGGAGATCATAAAGGCACTTCCGTAGGCGCTCTGTCGATTATCACTGGGACCCTTAAAGGTTCAGACCTACACAATTGATGACAAAAGGGCCTTTTTTGAAAAGTACAGGCTAATTTGACCTGGATAATACCGGGGCGATAGTTGCCCGGATATGAAGATCTCCCCAGTGGGAGCTGGCGGTTCAGCGGCGCGAAGCTGAAAGAGATCGTGAACCTTGTAGGGGTCAACCCCACCCTTTTGACTATTTGGCAGAAATGGGAGAAAAGTGAGCTTGGCAAGGATCGGGACAGGAGTGTTTTCTCCTGGCCAGACAGCTGGACCCGCACTGAGTGGCGCTTTTTGTCACCCCGCCAGCCGCTGGAATATGCTCCTTACGCATAAAGTCGGACGTAAAAATGTTGTTTATGTTGAAAAGTAGGACGAAAAGGTGTAAGTTACTCCCGGAGGCGACGACATGAAACGGAAGATCATGCAGGATCTGATACGGTGGAAAGAAAAAGAAAAAAGGAAGCCTCTTATCATTCAGGGAGCGAGGCAGGTTGGGAAAACATGGATCCTGAAGCATTTCGGCGAAGAGCATTTCAGAAATATCGCCTATATAAACTTTGACAACAATCCCCGGATGGAGGAAGTATTCAGGGGAGACTTCAACATCAACCGCCTGCTGGATGCCTTCCAGATCGAAACCGGAAAGACTGTCGATCCCGCGACCCTGCTGATATTCGACGAAGTCCAGGAAGTGCCGAAAGCCATTCAATCGCTCAAATACTTCAATGAAGAAAGGCCGGATATTCCTGTCGCGGCTGCCGGATCGCTGTTGGGAATAGCCCACCACAGCGGTATTTCCTTTCCGGTAGGGAAGGTGGAACTGCTGGACATGTACCCCATGAGTTTTACCGAATTCCTGCAAGCACTTGGGGAAACGGATCTCATGTTGCTGCTTGAAAAGGGCGATTTTGAGATGATAAAAGTATTCAGGGACAGATACACAACACTGCTCGGGCAATACTTTTACATCGGCGGAATGCCCGAAGCGGTAGGAATATTTGCAGAGACAGGAAACTACCTTGAAGTCAGGTCTTACCAGAAGAACCTGCTGAGACTTTACGAACAGGATTTCTCAAAACACATAGTCCCAAACACGGCAGAAAGAGCGCGCATGGTGTGGAGGAGTATCCCCTCGCAACTCTCGAAAGAAAACAGCAAGTTCATCTATGGCCACTTGAGGCCCGGGTCCCGTTCAAAAGACTACGAGGACGCGATCCAGTGGCTGGTGGACTGCGGTCTTGTCATCAGGATCCCGCGCATATCAAGGCCGGGCATTCCTCTGGCGGCCTATCAGGACATTTCCGCCTTCAAACTTTTCATTCATGATGTAGGGCTATTGACTGCCATGGGGGATGTGGACATCAAGATTCTTCTTGAAGGGGACCGAATCTACAGGGAATTCAAGGGTAGTCTGACGGAGCAGTACGTCCTGATGCAGTTGGTGGCCGATCTCGGGTTTGAACCGTCCTTTTACTCTGCGGAAAAGTCAAGCGGAGAGATCGATTTTGTTATCCAGCACAAGGGTGCCGTTGTTCCGATAGAGGTGAAGGCGGCAGAAAACCTCCAGGGCAAAAGCCTGAAAGCTTTCTCCGAAAAATTCGGGTCCAAACGGGCGATACGGTTTTCCCTGGCGAATTATCGGGAGGAGTCCTGGATGACCAACATCCCGCTCTACGCCGTGGCTGGTTTGAGAATGGTCCTGGATAAATAGAAACCTCATAGGTGTCAGGCCTGCAAAGGCTGTTGTCCAATAATGTTTTTCTGCGGGGTGAGGAACTATGAGGGTGCTCGTTCTGGATGGCAACAACACGTCTTGTTCCCCATATCGGGAAGATCTGGAGGGTGTTCTGGATTCTCTGGCAAAGGCTGGTCACGAAGTGAACATCCTGAGGCTTGCGGAGAAGACAGTTCATGGATGCACGGGCTGCTTTTCGTGCTGGCTGAAGACTCCCGGCGAGTGTGTCTTCAAAGACGATGGGGTTGATTTTTTGCGTCGCATGGTTCACTCGGACCTGGTGCTCTTTGTCTCCCCGCTGGTAATGGGTTTCCCAACGGCTCTGTTGAAGAATGCCATCGACAGGTTCATCCCGTTGGTTCTGCCCTTCCTGGAAACGGCAGATGGAGAGTGCCGTCATCCCCTCAGGTACGACAGGATCCCCTTGTTTGCCTTTCTTTATGAACCCGAGCATGACACTGACGAAGAGGACGTGGAGATAGTCTCCACAGTCTTTGAAAGGTTTGCCCGTAACGCCCATACGAAATTTCTTTTTGCCATGCCGCTTTCCAGCGATCCGGTGGGGGTAAAACATGCGCTTGAGAATATTTAACTGTTCCCCAAAGGGAAGGAGCAGCAACTCCAGGGTTATTTCCGGAGCCTTCACTCGGGGGTTCTGCGAATTGCCGGGTAACGAGGCAGAGGAATTCCTTGTGGCGAGAGAGAAGGATATGGAAAAGGGATTGGCATCTTTTGGTGAAGCGGGAGTAAATCTTGTGGTTTTTCCCGTCTACGTGGATGCCATGCCGGGTCTTGCAAAGCAGTTTATCGAAAGATTGGCACCCCTTAAGGGACGCCTTTCCGACACAAGACTTCTTTTTCTGGTCCATACGGGTTTTCCCGAGGAGACTCATACCCGCCCGATGGAAAGGTATCTTAACAAACTTGCGGTTCGCCTGGGCGCGAATCTGGACGGTGTGATAAGGTTGGGGGGAGGCAAGGGAATAAAGAGTTCCGACTCACACCAAAAGAATAAAGCTCTTGATGAATTGACTTGCCTGGGCCGGATATACGCCGTAGATGGCAAATTGGATGCCCGTATTATGGGGAGACTTGCAGGTCCTTCCCGCATTCCTATGTTGATCGCCCGGGTGATGTTCCCTATCGTGAACTATTTTGGTTTCGGGAGGGAGCTGCGTAAAAACGGCGCATGGGAAAGGCGATTTGACAGGCCCCTCTGAGTCTGGAATCGGAAAATCCGTGAGACGTGAGACGTGAGACGTGAGACGTGAGACGTGAGACGTGAGACGTGAGACGTGAG
>DAOTIQ010000108.1:3192-3560 GCA_035448245.1 Thermovirgaceae bacterium
ACGTGCTTTGTCATTCTGAGCGGAGCGAAGAATCTGGTTTTGCCTTTCAGGTTCCCCAGCCACCAGACTCCCGTCTCCTCGCCTTTTCGATCCACGATTCACGACTAACGGGGCCTAAACAGGCTCCTTCGATCGCGCTCCTCAGGATGACAAAAAACAAAGGCGTACCCGGACCCGCTCCTACTCTACTACAGGTGCCCTCCACCCCCAAAGATCCTGTCGGGGCCTGTTTTTTCTGATCAGGAGAGCCTTAAAGGTGTCACCTACACAATTGATGAATATTCTTGAAAGGTGAAGATGTTGCAAGCAGCTTATAGGGGTCAAACCTACACGGGCTGTTGCCCAATTGAGCTCCCCAGGTTTTAAAA
>DAOTIQ010000109.1:0-3557 GCA_035448245.1 Thermovirgaceae bacterium
TCCTGAAAGCAGGCGACCACTCCCATTCCCCACAGGCTCTCCGAAGAGGCGGCCCTGATTGACTGCGTCAGGTTTGCAATTGCGTCCGATCCCTGCCTGCAGGGGGGCTGCATTGAGCCAGTGAAAACGACGGGCTGGGGATAGTTCCACAACAGGTCCGTAAGGTAGGCCATCTCTTCCAGGGAATCGGTGCCACAACTGAGCACTATCCCGGATATGCCGTCCTTGACGAGTTTTTTCATTAATTCCACAAGGTCTGCGGTCATCCGTATGGTATAGTGACTGCTGGGCTGGTGGCTCCAGTCAACTACATGTATATTGTCCATGCAGTCCTCCGGGAGGAGGTCCAGAAGGTCCTGTGCAGACAGGGTAGGTATGAAGCCGTCCTGCTTTTCGTTGAAGGTCATACTGATTGTTCCACCTGTTCCAATAAATGCGATCTTCTCACGGCGCGGCATACAGCCACCTCCCTTTGCTCGCAAAAGTATAGCACTTTTGCAAAAAGAGTCAGGCCGCTGCCCTGAGAAGATAAAATGCCTTCAAGGTGGTGCTTTTTTGAGGATATTGATAATTGGCGCCGGGGAAGTCGGTTACAGTGTTGCTTCAAGTCTTTCGGGCGAAGGGCACGACATTACCATGATCGAGAACGATGAAGAAAGAGCTGCCAAAGCCGAGAACGAACTCGACGTTATGGTAGTGAGGGGAAACGGGTCCCGGCCCCCGGTGCTTGAAAGGGCAGGTCTATGCCCAGGCTGTGACATCGATCTTCTGATAGCCTGTTCCAACCATGACGAGGTCAATATTATGGCCTGCTGGATAGCGCGGAGGTCCGGAGTTAAAAGGGTTATTGCCAGGGCCAGGGGGATGGAGTATACCGACAGTCCAACCTGGGCCCGAGAACTTGGCATTGATGTCATGATATCTCCCGAAAGATCTGTCTCCAGGGAGATCGAGGAATCCCTTTCGATCAGCTCGGCTGTCCACACCGCCGAGTTTTTTGGGGGCAAGGTCGGAGTCTACGCTTTCAACGTCAGGGAAGGCTCTCCTCTTATCGGGATCTCGTTGAGAGAGCTTCGGAGGTTGTATCCCCGAATAACGGCACTTGTGGTGTTCATTGAAAGAAAAGGCAAGGGATTTGTCCCTTTTGGAGACAACAAGGTCGAAGCCGGTGACCTGTGCTTTACCGTAACATCCAAATCCCAGGCCCATGATCTGGAGGAACTTTTCACCAGGCAAAAGAGCCCTGTACCCAGGAGGGTAATTATAGTCGGCGGAGGGAAGATCGGGTTCCAGGTTTCCAGGAGGCTGGAGACCAGGTATCCAAGACTTGATATTCGCCTCATAGACCGTGACCGCGACAAGTGCGAGAAACTTTCCCGCGAACTTGAGAGAACTGTGGTCCTGCATGGCGAGGGCATGGATGCTGAACTCCTCAGAAACGAGGGTGTAGAGGGGGCCGACGGTTTTGTTACCACGACATCGATTGATGAAACCAACCTTGTCATGGGCGCGGTTGGAAAAATGCTTGGTGCCCGGAAGTGCATAGCCGTGGTCAGGCGGGAATTGCTCATGGAGATCGGCGGGCATATTTCTGTTGATGATATGGTCAACCCCAACCAGGCCCTTGCGACGGTAATAATGAGGCAGGTCCGTTACCCGTCGACCGCGGGTGTTCTCTCGATAATCAACAAGATAGAAGCAGAGGTGCTCGAGGTAACGGTGCCGCAGGGTTCCCCGGTGTCGGGCAGAAGAATAATGGACCTGGAACTCCCGAGGGGGATCCTTGTGGCCCTGGTATCCAGGCGGGGAGAGATGTTCGTGCCCTGGGGGGATACGTGCCTGGAGGAAGGGGACGAAATACTGCTCTTCGCATCGAAGGAACTGATGCCCGCAGCCCTGGAGATACTGGGGGTGAAATAGATTGCGCCTAGCCGTGGTCGCCAGGGTCCTCTCGCTTTTGTGCGCGATAATTTCTCTCTTCATGTTCTTCCCGATCATCTGGTCTCTTACAGATGGCAGTTCCGACCTCCAGCCGCTTGCGATCGGGATGCTCTCCGGTTTTTCCCTTTCGGTCCTCCTTTTCCTTTGCGGGATCAACGCCAAGGCAAAGGATCTGGGTGTAAGGGAGGCATTTGCCGTAGTCTCACTCTCGTGGGTACTGGCATCGGCCATAGGGGGAGTGCCATATCTCCTTCACGGGTCTGTTCCGACTTTTACTGACGCATTTTTTGAGGCCATGTCCGGTTTCACAACGACTGGCGCCTCGGTCCTGGCCGATATCCAGTCCAACCCCAGAGGGATCCTTTTCTGGAGGAGTCTGACCCACTGGCTGGGCGGGATGGGAATAATCGTACTCAGCCTGGCCATACTGCCCTTCCTGGGTGTAGGAGGAATGCAGCTCTACAAGGCCGAAGTTCCCGGCCCGATCCCCGAAAAAATTACTCCCCGGGTGCAGCAGACCGCCATCCTGCTCTGGGGGGTATATGTTCTTCTCTCAGCTCTCCAGACGGCGGCCCTGATGCTGGGTGGTATGAATCTGTTCGAATCCCTTACACACACTTTCGGTACCATGGCCACAGGTGGGTTCTCCCCTCTCAACGGAAGCATTGGACAGTATGGGAACGCCTATTTCGAGTGGGTAATCACCCTTTTCATGTTCCTTGCGGGGGTCAATTTTGTGCTCCATCTCCTTGTGCTTCGAGGAAACCCGGCCGCGCTCTGTCGAGATGAAGAGTTTCGTTTCTACGGGAAAATAGCTCTTGCCGCGATCTTGGCCACAACGGTTTCGCTCTTTCTGGCCGGGACTTATGAAAACATTAGTGACGCATTCCGTTACGGCACCTTCCAGGTGATCAGCATCCTGACCACTACAGGTTATGTGACGGCGGATTATGAAAAATGGCCATTTTTTATACAGTATCTTCTTCTCTTCCTCATGTTCGTGGGTGGCTGTGCGGGCTCCACCGGCGGTGGCATCAAAAACATGAGAATTATGGTAATGTCCCGTCATGTGGGGGCTGAATTGCAGAGGCTGCTTCACCCCAGGGCGACAGTACCCGTCAGAGTGGGGGGCAGAGTGGTCGAAAGGGAGATAATCTCGTCGGTGACGGCCTTTTTCGTAATGTACATAGGGCTGTTTGCTCTGGCCGCCATGGCAATGTCAGCCCTGGGTCTGGACGTGCTGACGGCGATAGCAAGTGTCGCGGCTACCATAGGCAACATAGGCCCGGGATTGGGGACCGTTGGTCCAACGGAAAACTATGCTCATATTCCGGCGGCCGGCAAATGGGTGCTCTCTTTCTGCATGCTCCTGGGAAGGCTCGAGATCTATACGGTAATGATGATCTTCGTTCCCGGAACATGGAGAAGGTAGGAAGACCCAGGGGGCGTGAGAGGTGAGAGGTGAGGAGGGAAAAGCCTGGAGGCAAGTGCTTTGTCATTCTGAGCCTAGCGAAGAATCCGGGTTGCGTTGTGTTTTGAACTTTCGATTCACGAAAAAACAGATCCTTCGCTGCGCTCAGGATGACAACAAAATCAACTGCGTAAACGGTGAACGG
>DAOTIQ010000110.1:0-3363 GCA_035448245.1 Thermovirgaceae bacterium
ATTGTCGCGCTCGAAAAGGGGGATTATCTATGAAAGCGGTACAGATAGGCGGAGGCCTTGTCGGACAACTTATCGTTGCCGACATGATGAAAGATTTCGATGTGACCGTAGTCGACATGAACGAGACTGCGCTCAGGGAGATCGAGAAGAAATATCCCGGGGTAAAGACAGCTGCAGCATCGGCAACCGATCCTGCGGCCATCGGCCCGGTCCTTGAAGGTGCGGACATTGTCACGGCAGGGGTTCCTGGCAGATTCGGCTTCGAGATGATGAAGACCGTCATAGGGCTTGGAAAGAACCTCGTGGATATCTCTTTCATGGCCGAGGATTTTGAGGAACTCGATGACCTGGCCAGGACGAAGGGTGTCACGGTGATTCCGGACATGGGTGTCGCTCCGGGCATGTCAAATTTCCTGATGGGCAGGGGCGCGGCACTGTTGGACGAGGTCGAAGACGCGAAGATCTATGTTGGTGGCATTCCCACCAGGCTTGTACCCCCCTTCAACTACCAGGTCACATGGTCCCCCAAGGATTGCATCGAGGAATTTACCCGTCCTGTGACGATAGTAACTGATTATGAAAAACAGGTCGTCGAGGCCACATACGGTCTGCACCTCAGGGATTTTGCGGGTGTGGGGACCCTCGAGGCCTTCTACACCGATGGGCTCAGAAGCCTTGCGAAGAACATAAAGGCCAGGAATCTTGGAGAGATGACCCTCAGGTGGCCGGGACATGTCGAACAGATGCGTCTTCTGCGTTCCATGGGGCTTTTCGACGAGACTCCAAGGGATCTGGGCGGAAAAGAAGTTGTCCCTCTTGATGTGGCCGCCGACCTTCTTTTCCCCATGTGGAAGATGGATCCCGAAAAGGGTGACAGGGATCTTACGGTTATGGAGATAGAGGTCCATGGTTACAAGGGCGCCGACGAGATGACTCATTCCTGGTACCTGCTGGATTATTTCGACGAGGAAAGCTGGAACACTTCCATGAGCCGCTGTACGGGCTGCTCTTGCTCCATATTTGCCCGTGCCGTCGCGAAGGGCCTCGTAAAAACAAAGGGTGTTCTTCCGGCAGAAAAACTGGCGGCAGACGACACCTTGTACGAATACGTCATAAAGGAGCAGAAAAAGAGAAAGATCATTTACAGGGAGTCAGTAAAAAAAATAATAAATGTCAGGTAGGCAAGGGTTTCTCAAAGATTATCCCGCTGATCCGATAAATGATGTATAATTATGATGAAAGCAAATAATGTCCGTCAGGATTACACCGGTTTATTTATTTCCCTGCTTTCATTGTGGAGGTGCGGGTATGGACCCGGTTGGCGTCTTCTTCTCATTCATTTTTTGTGAACCTGTTCGATGGGCCGGTTCCCTTTTCTCTATCGGCTGTGTAGTCATGTCCAGGTATCTCGATATTAGCCTGTTTGCGAGTGGTCGTGCCCGCTGAAGAAAAGGCCTCCCTGAAAAGAGGTCTTTTTTGTTATTATGCAGTACCATGAACCGAGCGGACAAAATAAAAGGGGGTGTTAGGAAAGAAACTTGACAGGGCATCAGGAAAGGGAAGCTCCATCATCAAGACAATCTGAAAATGGAGGAGGTAATTCCATGTCAGCAAAACAGCAGGTCAAGCCAGGCCTGGGGCTTTCGATCGGAGTATTCGTAGCCGCAGCGTTTATTATCAGTTATGGTGTTCTCAAGTTGGGTGTGGATGCACACATCCCGATAGTCTTTTCCGCCGTCCTCGTATGTATAGTGGGCCTCACCGTCCTCAAAATGCCGTGGTCCCAGATCGAAGAAGGTGCAATTAACGCCATCGCGGTAGCTCTTCAGGCCATCGTTATCCTGATGATCATAGGTATGGTCATCGGTATCTGGATCCAGAGCGGAGTCGTGCCGAGCCTTATCTACTACGGGCTGGATATTCTTGCGCCCTCGATCTTCCTTCTGGCCACGCTCCTTATTACGTCCGTGGTCTCCATTTCCACAGGCTCTTCCTGGACGACTTCCGGAACGGTCGGCATAGCCCTGATGGGTATAGCCCACGGCCTGGGTATCCCCGCACCCCTTACCGCTGGTGTGGTTATTTCCGGAGCCTACTTCGGGGACAAGATGTCGCCCCTCTCTGATACCACCAACCTTGCCCCGGCCGTCGCCGGAGCTACGCTGTTCGACCATATCCGGGCCATGATCTGGTCCACGGGCCCGACCTACCTCATCGTTGCCGCCATCTGTGTTGTTCTGGGAATGAACTATGCCGGCGGTTCGATCGATGCGGAGAAGATATCCGCAATGCAGCAGATGATGAAAGCCGAGTTCAACATCGGCCTTCTCGGTTTCCTGCCTCCGATTCTCGTTATAGGCCTTGCCGTCAGAAAGACCCCGGCTATCCCCGGACTTTTCGCCGGTGTCCTTGTTGCCGCACTTATGTCCGCTTTCCAGGGCAACGGGCTTGGCGACATTATTGACGCCGTCCACTACGGATATGGCGCAACCGTTTCCGCAGAGATCGCAGGCGCAGAGGGCGATGCCCTTATGAACCTCCTGAGCCAGTTCAATCTCAGCATCGCTCCGGAGATGGCCACAGAAGTCGGTGAAATGCTTGACAGCCTCGTCTCACGCGGTGGTCTTGACTCGATGATGTGGACGATCTCGCTTATCTTCTGCGCCCTTTTCTTCGGCGGTGCAATGGAAGCCTGCGGTTTCCTCGAGACCATCGTCGGATCCATCACCAACAAGGTCAAGAGCGTCGGCGGAATGATGGGAGCCGTAATTGGTACCTGCTTCCTGGCAAACCTCTTCCTCGGTGACCAGTACCTGTCACTGGTTATTCCGGGCAGGATGTTCAAGAGTGCCTTCGAGGACAAGGGGCTCGCTCCCAGGATGCTTTCCCGTGCGGCTGAAGATGCCGGAACTCTTACTTCGGCCCTCATCCCCTGGAACACTTGCGGAGCCTTCCAGAGCAGCGTTCTGGGAGTTCCCACCCTTGAGTATCTTCCCTATGCTTTCCTGAACTATCTCAACCCGATAGTCTCCGTAGCGATGTCCTACATGAAGATAGGCATTTACTGGAGGAAGGCAGACGGCACAGACGTGGTCGCGAGGGAGAAACCGTAACCCGCGCAATTGTCTCGCAGCTTTTTTTGATCGCAACAAGAGGAGGGCGGGGTTTTCCCCGCCCTTTCCCTTTCCCCCGTTTACCGTTCACCGTTCACCGTTCACGCCTTTAGGTCTTCGTTGTCATTCTGAGGACCAGCGGGACGAAGAATCTGACCCCAAGACCTTCTCACCGCAGTGGTCGCAGAGGGTGGGGCCCCGCAGAGAAAACCATTCTTTGTGAGAACCGGGGACCTAAGATTTGTCATTC
>DAOTIQ010000111.1:0-3196 GCA_035448245.1 Thermovirgaceae bacterium
AGTTCTTCTGGAGGGATATCCGGGAATATCTCCAGTTTTGGGGAAACCGTAACCTGTTTCGTCCCCTGGAAGCCTCTGAATCCCCGCTCGAAAAGCAAAGCCGTCTCGAGTTTCATGCCCTCCAGTTGCGGATCAGGCGGCACTTCTCCCGGGACCGACTCAAGCCAGGATTCCGCAGCCCACTTCTGAAACCTGTCACGCCCCATCCCAGTCAGGCAATATCCCTCTTCAACCCTTGTCAGAAGTCCTTCAACGGCAAGATCGCGCAGAACCGTCGGATCCTCTCCGACCATATCGACAAGCCTGTCGTTCCAGAAGGGTCTGTTCTCATCGAAAAGAAGCAGTACGCTCTCCTTGCTCACACACCTCACTCCTTTCCTCTACAGAAGGGGGCTCATCAGTTTTGCTATCCCCTCGATGGGTCGGAAAATGAACTGGCGTTTTCCCCACTCCTCCGCCGACAAAAGTTTCGACCTGTTGAGGAACTTCATCTGCGCCTCCCGGATCAGCAGGGTCGGCCCTTCACCGTAGAGAATGCAGTTCAGTTCAAAATTGAGGGCGAAGGACCTGATATCGAAGTTGCTTGATCCGAAGAAACAGAGATTTCCGTCCACCGTCATGGTTTTTGCGTGTATCACCCCGTCATCATAGAGGAATATTTCTACCCCTCTGCCCATAAGCATATCGTAGTATGCCTTTGCCGCGTTGCCTACAAAGAACTGGTCGGATCTCTCTGGAATGATCAGCTTTACCGATGCTCCATTCAGAACCGCCACCTCAAGACCCTCCATGAGGCTGTCGTCCGGGATGAGGTAGGGAGTCGTAATGACGACCTCCCTCATTGCCGAGTGCAGGGCTGTGACCACAAGCCTCTGGTAGTTCTCCGTTCGGTACGATGGCCCGCTCGGAACCGTCTGGAGAATGCTTTCTCCGTCGTGGATGAAAAGAGGAAGCCCCTCTTTCTCATCGAGAAGGTCATTGGTTTCGACGAACCAGTCCTCCAGGAAGACCCTCTGCAGCTGGAGGACCTCGGGGCCTTCAACGCGAAGGGTCAGATCCTTCCACAGCAGCCCCCCAGCCTTGCCGCCGTATGACGGCTCCGTCATGTTGTGGGAGCCCATGTAGCCGGTCCTGCCATCTATGACAGCGAGCTTGCGGTGATTTCTCAGGTCGAAGCGGGCAGAGATCGGGTTACTCCTGAACATGCCCAGAGGAAGGGCACCGACCACCTGCACTCCTGCATCCCTGAGGGAGTGGGCTTCCTTCTTCAGAAATTTTCCTGAACCAAGGGCATCGACAAGCAACCTGCACGAGACACCTCTCGAGGAAGCCCTCTCAAGAGCATCGATGACCGGCTTCGTCACAGCGTCGGAGGCAAAAATGTAGTAGAGGAGATGGACGTGGTGGCGGGCGGCTTCGATATCGGAAGCTACCGCTTCCGCGAAGGCTTCGGCGGAATCTATCAGTCCTGTCCGGTTTCCACGAGTCGGTGGCATGTCGCCGAGTTTTTCTCCGAGGAGCGCGAAACGCAACAGTTCCGGCGGAAGGTCCACGTCACGGGGACGCTCCCCTTCATGAATGGCGCAGCAATTGCGGTCCAGGGTCCTGAGGATCTCTTCATGCCGGAATATCCTCTCCCTGGGAAGTCTGTACGAGCCGAAGACAAGGTAGAGCGCAAGTCCCGGGATCGGCCAGAAAAATATGACCAGAAGCCATGCCATGGCAGCCGAAGGGTTGTGCCATTGGGGGACCAGGCAGAGCATAACCAGCCGTATGGTCACCGATGATATATCGTGGAGCAGTATGAAAAACACGCCGGAACTCATGGCCCGCAACCACCTTCCCCTTGAAGGCTGTCAATCCTGAAATCGCAGATCACCGGGAGGTGATCGGAATAGATCACCTCCGGGACGCTGAAGGAAGTCACGGAAACCCCGGTCGAGCGCAGGACCATGTCAAGACCCAGCCTTGGTCTGCTGCTGGGGAAGGTGGGACAGCGGGCAGGACCCGCCTTTTCGAACCCGGCCCGGAGAAGGGGCTCCAGTTCTCTGTCTCCTCCGAAGGTATTGAAGTCACCCGCGAGAAGCACAGGTTTGCTCCGCCCCCCGGCGATATCAGCCAGTTCAAGAATCTGGCGGCGTCTTGCTCCCGGTCCTACAGAGAGATGAACCAGGAGAAATACAAAGTCGTCGAAAGTGGCCTCTATGACAAGGTTTTTGATCCCTCTTCGCAGCCTGTGAACACAGGTCCCCGATAACGGAAGGCCCGTGACTACCGCGTTGCCCTGATGACGGAGAACGGGAATGCGCTCCGTCAAGCGTGAGTGCCGGTATTTTCGTGAAAAGATACACTGACACCCAAGCCTTCCAGCAAGATCCTCAGGCTGGCTTATTCCTCCACACCTCCAGGATCCCCCATCGGACTCTACCAGACCGACGATATCGGGCTCCAGGGATGCGATGTAGCCGGTGACGTCGCCAGAACGCACGCAAGTATTACGGAGAGTCCCAGCGAACGGGAAAGGCAGATGGTACCTCCACCCATTTCCTGTGCAGTACCTGGTATTGTAGAGTACGAGCCTTAACCCTTTGCCAGCCAGAAGAAACACCTCCAGCCCGAATTGTAATCCATCGACAGAGGATAAAAACAGCTCATGCGAGTCTTTCGAAACCCTCCCCCAGGACCTCATGAATGTTATTGACACTTATAAAGGCATCAGGGTCAAGAGCCTTGATGAAACCGCGAAGCCTGATGAATTTGCGCCGGTTTACGATGGTGGTAATGACCTCCTTGCGCTCTCCCGACCATCCGCCTCGACCTTCGTAGATAGTTGCCCCGCTGCCGAGATCATTCACAATGAAACGACGGATATCCTCGCTTGCCCTGCTGACAATGACCACGTATTTATTGATCCTGAGGCCGATTATAACGTTGTCGACCAGAAAACCGTTGAGTATCACGCCGAGCATCGCATACATGCCTATCCTCATCCCAAAAACCCACCCTGCGGCGAGGACAATGAAAAAATCGCACGCCAGAACTCCCTTGCCAATATCGATATTGAAGTACTTGTTGAGAATCTTTGCCGTGATATCGGTACCACCCGTGGAGGCGTTCTGGTTAAAGACTATCGCCATCCCTGTAGCCCCGAGGAGGGTCCCGAAGATAAGCTGGACAAGTATGTCATCAGACAGGG
>DAOTIQ010000112.1:0-3110 GCA_035448245.1 Thermovirgaceae bacterium
GAGATGGGCAACGATTCCGAACCCCTCCCGGAGGAGCCCGGGCTTTTTTTGAAAGGGGCCAACTCCCTTGCGGATCCTGGTCTTGACATCCCCTATCCGCATTTTACGAACGAATTTCATTACGAGGGGGAACTGGCGGTTGTGATCGGAAGCCGGATCCTTACCGGGACCGGTGATCCCATGAAACACGTCCTGGGTTACACGGCGGGGATAGACCTGACGGCGCGAGACAGGCAGAGGAAAGACCTCCAGTGGACCCGTGCCAAGGCTGCCGATGCCTTCTGTCCCCTGGGACCATGGATCGAGACAGATATAGATCCTTCTTCAACGGTCGTCAGGACCTTCGTTAACGGCGCGATGAGGCAGGAGGGACGAACCTCGGACATGATCTTCCCTGTGCCGGTGATCCTGAAATACATCACTGCCTTCATGACCCTGGAGGCGGGTGACGTGGTTCTGACGGGAACGCCCGAGGGAGTTGGAGAACTTTTCCCGGGTGACCGGGTCGAGGTGACCGTCGAAGGTGTCGGAGCGCCGCTCGTTATGACAGTTTCCGGAGAGGGAGCCTAGTTCGGCATGGTAATCGGCAAGAGAGACATCCCGGATATCGGGCACCTTTTGTCCCCCCGTTCGGTTGCCGTGGTCGGGGCCTCGGGGAATCTGGAGAGCATCTCTGGTCGCCCTGTCAAACTGCTGCAGCGTTTCGGCTACAAGGGAAAGATCTTTCCTGTCAATCCGGGACGGGATGTTATCTCGGGCCTGGAATGTTTCCCCGATGTATCTTCTCTTCCGGAGACGCCTGACGTGGTTCTGGTGGGGGTAAGGGCAAGCCTCGTGCCAGGCGTCATGGAACAGTGCGCCAAAAGAAAGGTTCCCTTTTCGGTAATATTTTCCTCGGGTTTCGCGGAGAGCGAGGACATTGACTCGCAGAAAAGGATAAGAGAAATTGCCGCAAGCGGCGGTGTGCGGATACTGGGGCCCAATTGCCAGGGGATAGTAAATTTCGCGGATTCGATTCCCCTGAGTTTTTCCGCTTCTCTGGACAGTGACTCACGCCCTCTTGGGGGTGTGGCCTATGTTTCCCAGAGCGGGGCCTTTGGATTTGCTTCCTTTGCCATGGCCGCGGAAAAGGGCGTCGGTTTCCGCTACGTTGTCACCACCGGTAACCAGGCCGACCTTGATGTGGTTGATTTCGGCATGGCCTTTGTGAACGACCCGGAGGTGAACCTTGTTGTCCTCTACATGGAAGGTCTGTCCGATGGCAGCAGGTTCACTGAGATGCTGCGTTTTGCAGGGGAGCGTGACGTCCCGGTCGCTGTTCTCAAGGTGGGAAAAAGCCCCACGGGGCGAGTCGCGGCCATGAGCCACACCGCTGCCCTGACGGGAGAAGACGAGGCCTGGAGAACCATATTCAGACAGTACGGTGTTATCGAGATAGAAGACTCTGAAGATATCGCCGACCTCGGGAAAATGGTCGGCCGCCGAACCAGGGTTTCGGGAAAAAGGCTGGGTATAGTTACCACATCAGGTGGAGCCGGCATAATTATGTCGGACAGGGCATGGGATATGGGTCTCGATGTTGAACCCCTTCCGGACGACGTGCAGAAATCTCTCGGCAGGTATGTCCCGTCTTTCGGATCCACTGCCAACCCGGTGGACCTCACCGCCCAGATAATAAACGAGCCCGAAGGGTTCAGCGCCTGCCTTGAGGCTGTCCTGGGATGCCCGGATGTGGATATGGTCGCCGTGCTCGTATCCATGATAACCGGCGATTCGGGAGCCCACGTGACCAAAAAAATAATTGAGGCCGCTCGGGCAACTGACAAACCCCTTGCCTGCTGCTGGCTTATCAACCGTGAACAGGGTGGAGCTTTCCTTGACGAACTGCGAGAGAGCGGTGTTCCACTTTTCAGAAGTCCCAAAAGGTGCGTATGGGCCCTTTCACAGCTTGTCAGGTGGAAATACAGGCCCAGACTTCCTTCCCGGGTCCCCGAAGACCTGAAAAAACCTTTCCTTCCGGAACTGCCGCCGGAACTGACGGAATACGACTCCAAGCAACTGCTTTCGAGGTGGGGGATCCCCGTCACAAGAGAAATCCTTGTATCATCACTCGATTGCGCGATATCGGCCGCCGGAGAGATAGGTTATCCCGTGGCTCTCAAGGTGGTCTCCCCGGACATAATCCACAAGACCGAGGCCGGAGCCGTCGCGTTGCGTCTCAGGGATGAAGAAGTTCTGAGAAATGCCTACGGAAGGCTTCTTGAAAGGTCGACCCAGGCGGTGCCAGACGCGAAGATAAGAGGGGTTCTTATACAGGAGATGGTTTCAGGCGGGGTAGAGTGCATGATAGGAGTGAAAAGAGATCCTCTCTTCGGGCCTCTTGTGGCTGTCGGGCTGGGCGGAATCTTTGTCGAGATACTTGGAGATATCTCCCTGAGGCAGGCTCCCGTCGACAGGGAAGAAGCCATGGAAATGGTAAGGTCTCTTCGCGGGTATTCCCTCCTGGCTGGAGTAAGGGGCAGCACTCCGGTGGATGTGGAAGCTCTGGCAGAGATGGTGTCGAAAATATCGCTGATGGCCTGCGCCGAAGAAACCCTTGCAGAACTGGATGTCAACCCTGTTTTTGTTCTCGAGAAGGGTGCCGTTGCCGTTGATGCCATTGCCATAAGGAGTGAAGGGGCATGAACGAATTTTTCTGGGTGATCGCAGGGTACCTTTTCGGATCCGTGCCGGCGGGGTTTCTTGCGGTCAGGGCGCTCCTTGGCAGGGATATCAGGGAAATGGGTTCAGGCAACACCGGGGCGACAAATGTTTCCCGGTTTCTGGGAAAGAAGTGGGGAGTGGCGGTTGCCCTCTTTGACATGGCCAAGGGTGGAATTGTCGTACTGGCCGCAAGGATGTGTGGTGTCCAGGATCCCTGGATACTCGCCGCGACGGGTCTGGCCGGAGTGTTTGGACATAATTTTCCCCTGTGGCTGCGTTTCAGGGGGGGCAAGGGCGTGGCGACCTCCTACGGAGTGATCTTCTTCTGGAATCCGCTTCCCGCCCTTGTCGGTGGGGCGGTCTGGTACCTGGTGATTCGTTTCTCGGGGTACGTTTCGGTAGGTTCC
>DAOTIQ010000113.1:0-3079 GCA_035448245.1 Thermovirgaceae bacterium
ATCCTGGCCTCTGAACCTCTTCTGCTGGAAAAGACCAGAAAATCCTGCAGGTCCCTGGCAAGACCCGATGCATCCAGGATCATAGCCCATGAGGTAATAAGAAGATCCATCAATCCCGCCTGTCTCAGGCCGGAAACGGCCCCTCCCGCAGAGACGGCTGAAACAAGGTGATAAAAATGGTCTACAGAAGCGTGTTCATTTCCGATGTTCATCTTGGGACAAGATGGAGCAAGGCAGAAGAACTTGCATCCTTCCTTTCGTCGATAAGATGCGAAAAACTTTACCTGGTCGGCGACATTATCGACGGGTGGAAGCTCAGGAACAACCCGCGCTGGCCACAGTCTCACAACAGGGTCATCAGGAAAATCCTTAAAATGGCCAAAAGGTCTGAAGTTTTCTACATAACAGGAAACCACGACGAGTTCGTCGACGAGTTCGAGGGGTACGATTTCGGCGGCATCAGGATCTGCAAGAAGACATCCCACATCACAGCCGATAACAGGCGGTTTATGGTGATTCACGGAGACGAATTCGATGTGGTGGTCAAATACCGAAAATGGCTGGCTTTTCTCGGGGACACGGCCTACACCTTCGCGCTGTACCTTAACGATATTCTGACCTGGATCAGGTCCCGTCTGGGTCTCCCTTACTGGTCTCTTTCCCAGTATCTGAAACATCGTGTCAAGGATGCAGTTGCCTTTGTGGGAGATTTCGAGGAAACCCTCCTCGCGGAAACCCGGAAGGGGAACCATCACGGGGTAATATGCGGACACATCCACCGTCCGACAATACGAAACATAGAGGATACCGTCTACTGTAATTCCGGAGACTGGGTAGAGAGTTGTTCGGCACTTGTGGAGCATGCCGATGGAACCCTGGAAGTGGTCAGGTGGGACGGCGAAAAGATTATTGGAGATGTCTGCGAAAGGCCCAAACTCCTTGAAATGGATTACGTGGTTTCCCCCGATACGAACAACTGCCCCGAGAAACGGGTTCCCCTGGCAGTATGAACTCTGACAAAGACAAAAGCGCGGGAGGGTTCAGGAGGCGAGAGACCCTGGTCTCTCGCCCGCGGACAGTACTTGAAGGTTTTCCAGAAACTGTTCGGTACATGAACCCCACGAGCATGAAAGGGCGTGTTCCCTGCAGGTTTCCCGATCGATACCAAGGGCTTCCATGCAGGCTTTTTGCAGATCCTCATCAAGAACGCCGGTAACCCCTTCAATCACTACATCCTTTGGCCCCTGGACCGGAAAAGCCGCCACAGGAAGCCCGCAAGCGGCGGCCTCGAGCATAACGATCCCGAATGTGTCGGTAAGACTGGGGAAAACAAAGACATCGCTGCAAGCATAGATGGAAGCAAGTTCCCTCCCCGTTCTGGCACCAGTAAAAACCACCCCGGGACAGGACTCCCTGAGTTCATCAAGGGCCGGGCCATCACCAGTAACGATCTTTGATCCTGGCAGATCCAGGTCAAGAAAAGCCTTGATATTCTTCTCCACTGCCACACGTCCGACGTAAAGGAACCTGGGCCTGGGAAGGTTTTTCATCAGATCTATCCCGAAAGTTGCGGGATGGAATTTTTCTGTGTCTACTCCCCTGGACCACATTTTCAGATTACGGAACCCCCGGGCCGCCAATTCGTCACGAAGCGATGCAGTGGATACCATTACCCCCGAAGAGGGAGAATGGAACCAGAGGAAATATCCCGTCAGTAAATCCTGGGGAATTCGGAAACGCATCGAGATATACTCGGGGAACCGTGTCATGTAAGCAGTAGTGAACGGGAAAGATCTCGCAAGGCACCACTGTCGCGCCGCCAGGCCTATAGGTCCTTCGGTAGCAATGTGTACCGCGTCGGGACAAAATTCCTCAAGATATTTTCCCACAAACCATACATCCACCGCCAAAAGGATCTGAGGATACGTCGGGCAAGGAACTGTCCTGAAAAGTTCCGGTGAAATAACAGAGACCAGGTGTCCCTTATTTTCAAGACAGTCGACAGTGTTCCGGATGGAGTTGACAACCCCGTTGATCTGGGGAGTCCACGCATCGGTAACGATAGCTATCCTCATCGCTCTCCCCCCTGTTCCGGGCACTTTGATCCCCCGCCAATCGCGGGGGCCATGCCACCCCTGAAAAAATCCTACTATTCCTTTCCTACGAAATAGTTTCATTACTGTAACCATCCTGTTGCGAAACTGCATCTCCCCTTGTTTTTGATTTGTAACATAAATGTTAGGCTCCGGTGACGCTGCCGTAGCAGATCCGGGGTTACGATGACTTTGCTTTTTTAGGAGGTTATGCGATGAACTGCGCGGGGGCACTAATCGGAGAGATAGCCGAGGAGGTCGCCATGAGGGCCTCAAACACAAGGTGAAACAACACAGTGGGGAACTTGGCAAAAGTACATATCTTTTCGACAGGAGAGACCACCAGTCTTCAAAACAGGAGGACTGCCCCCAATAATCCGATGCAAGCCGGTTCTGCCCACTCAGTGACCGCGGTCGCCCCGAAAACTGACACCCTTACCCGCAAGGACATTCAAAGTGTAAAATACCCCCGGTCAATGAAAGAGGTGAAAAATGTGCTTGCAGGGAAAAAGATCCTTGCTGCAATGGCCTTCCTGTTTTTCATATCCCTGCTCCCGATAGCATCCGGGGGAGGAGAGCGCTCGTGTATGGAGGTCGCCAGACTTTTTGAAGGAGAGAAACCTCTCGAGTGGGGGCAGGAGGTCTCCGGTGTAATTACCCGATTCGAACCAGGCGACAGAAAGATCGTCGCCCTCACCTTCGATGCCTGCGGAGGTGGCTTGAAGGGCAACGGCTATGACGGGGAGCTTGTTGAATTCCTGAGAAAGGAAAAGATCCCCGCGACCATTTTCGTCAACGCCAGGTGGATAAGATCTAACCCGGATATTTTTGCCGAACTGGCTTCGGACCCCCTCTTCGAGATAGCCAACCATGGCCTGGAACACAAGCCCCTTTCTGTCAGCGGCAAAAAGGCTTACGGCATATCTGGAACAGCCAGCCCGGCTGAGGCAGCCCGGGAGATCGAGGGCGGTGCAGAGGCCATCGAA
>DAOTIQ010000114.1:0-2993 GCA_035448245.1 Thermovirgaceae bacterium
GGGTATTCAGCCTCTTGTGCCTTGATCTGAGCTATTTGGGCAACAGGCCGTACACTTTTGACTAAATGTTGAAGGTGAGGGAAGATATTGAGAGACACTTTCCCGGACAGGAGGTTCCCCCCTTGGCCAGGCAGTTGAGGATCGAATACCCCGGTGCTTTGTATCATGTTACATCGCGAGGCAATGAGAAGAAGGATATCTTCAGGAGCATAAAAGACCGCGAGAAGTTCCTGTCCTACCTGTCATTGGCCTGGGAGAGGCATGGAGCAGTCTTTCACGCTTACTGTCTTATGAGCAACCACTTCCACCTCATGGTGGAGACCCCCCTCGGGAACCTCTCATGGATCATGAAGCACATCAACGGATCCTACACCACTTATTTCAACGTCAAGCATAAAAGGGTTGGGCACCTTTTGCAGGGCCGCTACAAGGCGGTGCTGGTCCAGGCCGATACCTATGCCGCAGAGCTTTCCCGCTACATCCACCTGAATCCGGTCAGGGCGAAGATGGTCCCATCCCCAGAAGAATACCAATGGAGCAGTTGTCGCCGATACCTTGAAGGCACAGAGCCATCCTGGCTTTCGACAAGCCTTGTCCTTGGGTATTTCGGCACGGAATTTGAAAACCGCCGAAGGAACTACAGGGACTATCTGTACGAGGCAATCGGGAAAGAAAGCCGAGACCCCCTAGCGGATTCAGCGGCCTCGACGATCCTCGGCAACGATGACTTTGTCAGGGACATCAGGGAGAAGTACCTGGATGGTAAGGAAAAAGACCGTGAATTGCCGGCTTTGAGGGATCTGACCCGTGGTCCAGACATAGCAGATATAAAAGCGGTTTCAGAGGAGGCCTTCCCGGAGGACTCCAGGCTGGCGAGGATGGCGGGGATTTATCTCTGCTGGCGGTTCAGCGGCGCGAAGCTGAAGGAGATCGGGGACCTCTACGGTATATCTGAATCGGGGGTAAACCGTTCCTGCGACAGGCTTGAGAGCAGGTTGGAAAAGGACAGGCATCTGGAAGAAGAACTTCAACAGATGGCGGAAAACCTGAAAAAGTCAAAAGTGTAGGTGTGACCCCTATGGCTGCTCCCAATGGGTCCAGCCGATAGAAAGCCCGTTTTTAACTCGCTATCGATCTTTCGTAACTTCCGGAGTGACCGGGGCTGTTCTAAAGGACGTAGAGGTCAATTAAAATTTGAATTAAAAAAGGGCGGGGCCGTTGATCTGCGGCCTCGCCCTTTCTGTTGCAGGCTGATCATGGTGCTTGTGCTCCTGAGGGTTCCGATCACTCCGTTCCCGTCTGTTTTAAAAGATCGTTCACGGCATCCCGGATGCTTCGAATGCTAAGGTCGAGTTCGGGTCGCTCCGTCATGATCTCCCGGAGGGACCTGTCCCTGGGTACATCCAGGGGCCACCCGGCCTTTTCGAGTATGGTTTCCGCATCCAGTCCGAAGTGTTCCGCCAGTGTTTCCAGTTTGGCGCTTCCCTGTATTCCGTCGCCGGGAAGGGGCGCAGGGCTTTCGACAGATCTGGTGGTTTGAGTCATGGGGGCATAGGTCATCCAATGTCCTGTTGCCCGCGAGATCCCATAGACCACAAGAAAAATCAACAACGTGGCTACAAGGATCTTGAGGTAGGAGAAACGGGACCCCTTTTTTGTTCCTATTTCGAGTGTTTTCGGTACAGGGCAGGCATCGGTGCACTTTCCGCACTGAATGCATTCGGGAGAATTCACCGTTTCCCTGTCACTGATGTCGAGCTTCACAGGGCATGAGAGGTCGCAAAGACCGCAATCGATGCAGCTTTCCTGGTTTCGGCGCACCTTTAAGGGAGACAGGAAATGAAAGACCGAAAGCAGGGCGCCCAGAGGGCAGAAGTATCGGCACCAGGCCCTTTCGATAAAAATGGTTCCTATCAGGACGATCCCAACGAGGACGGCAAGGCCTATGGGTTTTTCAAGGACAAGTTCCAGGGGTTCGAAAACATGCATGAGGGCTACCCAGGGGTCGTAATCGCGCCAGATGAGTTCTCCGGCCGACCAGGTGAAGAAAATTATGGCCAAAAACACACCATACTTTAGAAACCGGAGTGGCCTGTCTATAGAGGAGGGCAGTTCGCGGGCCCGGATCCCCAGGGCGCGTCCGCCCTTTGTCATCCACTCCTGGACCGTGCCCAGGGGGCAGATAGCTCCGCAGAAGGTTCTGCCCAGGATCAGTGTGATCCCAATAAAACCAAAGAGGAGCACCAGATCTGCCGGCGATGTCCTTCGAATGAATGTTCCGGCTGAAAACCAGGCGTAAAGGGTTTCCATTCCCCCGAAAGGGCAGATGGAGCAGACAGTAGGGAACCCTGTAACGCCCCCGCCGTAACGGTCATGGAGATAAGCCAGGCTCAGAAGAAAAACTAGAAACCCCCACTGGACAACGTAACGAAGCCCTTGACCCATCTTTATCTTCATCTGTCACATCCCCCATCCCACAGGATTTCCATCGTTCATGATCAACGGTGCGCTTTAATCCATGCCTTACGAGACTTTACCATGGATAGAAAAGACGATACAGCAAAAGGTCAAGACCAGACCATCCGCTTTATTACGGAAAAATTATTTGTTCTGTGAAGGAGGGCCGGATCGCGAAAACTTACAAGAGTCAGATCGAACACGCTTGAAAAACATTCTTTGGGGCACTTTGCGGATATGGCCAGGTTGGTAAGGAGATCGGGAAACCATACGGGATATCCGAATAGGGCGTAATCCGTGCCCTGAGGCAGGCCTGAGCCCGCCCAAAGGGGTTAGACGTGGGAAGTGAGACGAAAAGGCGAGGCGGCAGGAGACTGGAGGCAGGAAACTGGAAGGGCAAGAACAAGGGCAAAATCAAAGGCGTGAACGGTAAACGGTAAACGGTCAACGGTGAACGGGAAGGGCAAATGCTTTGTCATTCGGTAGTGCTTATTAGTTTGTGTAAACCTCCATTGTCGGGGAGAATTGATATCTCT
>DAOTIQ010000115.1:0-2898 GCA_035448245.1 Thermovirgaceae bacterium
TGATGTAATATTTGCCGCCCCGCAAGGGGCGGTTTTTTTTTAAGACTCGTGAAGCGTGATGCGTAACTCGAAAGCCCAGGACCTCGTGAATCGGAGGGCTGTCATTCTGAGGAATGAAATGACGAAGAATCTGGTTTAGGTACCGTGAGTCGTAAATCGTGAATCGGTTAAAGCAAAAACAGATCCTTCGCTTCGCTCAGGATGACAAGCTCTTGCCTTTGCTTTTTCGATTCACGACTCACGATTCACGACTCACGAAAAAAACAGATCCTTCGTTTCGCTCAGGATGACAAAAACCAAAGGCGTCAACGGTAAACGGTGAACGGAAGTGCAAGGCGTCTGGACGGCTTCGGTTTTACCGTTTAAAATTAAAGTGTAATACATCAAACTTCAGGATGTGGATTGATGCCGGAACGAACAGGCCCCCCCTACGACTCTACTCAGGCTCTTGAAGGAATATCCAGGGATGTTGTTTTCGAGCACTCCGGAGCCGCCAACATGGTGGTCGCTTCCGACACGACCCTTCTGTCTGTTAACAGCCGGTTTGAGGAACTTACGGGCTACTCAAAGGGAGAGGTCGAGGGGAAGATGAGCTGGACGAAGCTTGTCCATCCCGAGGATCTTCCCAGAATGATCGATAATCATCGCCTCCGGCGCGAAAACCCTTCCCTCGTACCACCAAGTTATGAATACCGCTTCATGACCGCCGACGGCGGGATCAGATGGGGTCTGCTTACCGGGGCCACCCTGGCAAACGGCTCAAGGACCCTCATATCGGTCGTGGACGTGACCCCCCTCAAGGAAAAGGAAGCCGCCCTCTCCCGGACGGAAGTTTTCTATAAAGACATTGTGCAGACCCAGACGGAACTGATCATGAGGTTCACCCCGGATCTTGTTCTCACCTTCGTAAACGATGCCTACTGCCGATATTACGGAGAAACCAGGGAGTCCCTCCTCGGAAGATCCTTTATCTGTCATGCTCTTCCCGAGGATGTGGAAGGACAAAGAAAATATTTCCGCGGCATAACGCCAGATATTCCTGTCCGGGAGATCGAGGAGAGGACGATCCTTCCCTCAGGTGAGATACGATGGCAGCACTGGCTTGACAAGGGTCTCTTCAACAGGGTTGGCGAACTGGTCGAGATCCAGTCATCGGGGAGAGACATTACAGATCTTCACCGGACAAGGGAAAAACTTGATGCTACGATAGAAAAACTCAAGAACTCCTTTGCTCTTTCCATAGAGATGGCGGGGAAGATTATTGAGGTCAGAGATCCATTCACGGCTGGACATCAGCGGAGGGTCGCAAGGCTCGCGAAGGCCATAGCCACGGAGATGAGTCTTGACAGTGACTCGGTAACTGCAACGGAACTGGCCGCTCTTGCCCACGATGTGGGAAAGATCCATATCCCGAGCGAGATCCTCAGCAAGCCGGGCATGCTCCAGCCGGCTGAACGGGAAATAATCAGGCAGCATCCAAGGTACAGTGCTGAAATACTGCAGATTCTTGAGACTCCCTGGAACATTGCCCGGATTGCTCTTCAGCATCATGAGCGCATCGATGGCAGTGGTTATCCCGATGGGCTGAAGGGCGACGATATCAGTATAGAGGCTCGCATACTTGCAGTTGCCGATGTGATAGAGGCCATGTCCTCTCATCGTCCCTACCGCGCGGGTTTCGGGATGGAAATTGCCCTCAATGAGATCGAGGCCGGAAGAGGCAAAAGATACGACAGCGACGTGACGGATGCGGCGCTGACACTTTTAAGGGAAAAGGAGTACAGCCTGTGAAAAATTCTCTAAGGAGCAGACTCGCCGCCGGCGAAGTGGTTATCGGTCCATTTGCGGGGCTTAACTGTCCGGACCTGGTCGAGATAATGGGTATTGCCGGGTGTGATTTTTGTGTAATTGACACTGAACACGGCCCGATGGACCCGGAATCGATCCAGCACATGGTCCGTGCTGCCGAGGTCGCCGGGTTATCCCCCATCGTAAGGGTCCCCCGTGCCGAAGCGGTTGATATTCTCAAGATCCTGGACATAGGAGCGCACGGGATACATGTTCCCCAGGTCAACAGCCGACAAGGCGCTGTGGATGTCGTAAAGGCCGCAAGATACCATCCCGAAGGCATTAGGGGAGTCGCTGTGCCAAGGGCTCTTTCCTATGGTCTGAGGCCCCTTGGGGAAGCTCTCGCGGAGGCTAACAGGGAAATCCAGGTCATAGTCCACTGCGAGAACGTTGACGGACTGGAAAAACTTGACGAGATAGCATCTGTGGAAGGTGTGGACCTGGTTTTTGTCGGGCCCTATGATCTGTCGCAGTCTCTTGGGGTTCCGGGGGATATCTTCCATCCATCCATGGTGGAAGCAGTGTCGCGGGCCCTCCGCCTTATTCTGGAGGCAGGAAAGCCCGCGGGTATATTCGTTACCTCGACGGACGAGGCGAAACGCCGCATCGACGAGGGGTTTCGTTATATAGCCTACAGCATGGACAGCCTTATCTTCGGCAGCGCCTGCAGGGAGGCCGTCAGCATCTTGAGAAGCCACAGGCAGGGCACTTGATGCACCCCTCCTGGCGGGCCATCGACGCGCCGCAGACAGGGCACATATCCGTCTCCGAGAGGGATTCCATCATCCCCTTCTCCTCGAGATCCAGATACCCCATGCTCATCAGCCCGTAGGAGATGGCATCGGGGACCGACATTATTACCCCGTTGTCATGCCATACGGGCTGGGAACCCCCGATACCCTTCATTTGCTTTATTATCCCGTGGATCTTGACCCCGCTCCTCAGGGCCAGGGAGATCAGCCGACCCATCGCCTCGGTAAAGGCCATTGTCTCGTGCCCCGATTTACCCATCGTGGTGAATACCTCCACAGGGCGTCCGTTCACCTCGTT
>DAOTIQ010000116.1:0-2799 GCA_035448245.1 Thermovirgaceae bacterium
CCGGTAAAGAATCCGGCAGTGACAGTCCGAGTCTTGAAGCCAAGCCTTTCGAGGGTCTGTTCTCTTTTTTCAAACGTTCTCAGGCAAATCCGTCATGCTTGCATTCGACAACTGGTTACCTGCTCCGTCTGATCTGCCTGGACTAACCGGGGAGACTCAATTGGGCAACAGCCCGTGTAGGTCTGACACTTATAGGGTTCTGGTCTGAACTTATAGGGTTCTTCTGCCCGGAATCGACTTGAACTCTATGGGGCCAAAGGTATCGGCATAAGCATGAACGGCAGGAGTTCCTCCCATGTGGAGCAGAACGACCACTGCGCCTTTTTCGAACCGCCCCTTTTCGGCCAGTTCAATAAGGCCTCTGATCGCCTTACCTTCATAGACCGGATCAGCTATCAAGCCCTCTTTTTCCGAGAACAGCCTTATGGAACGGTAGGTCTTTTCATCGGATTTGCCATAGGGGCTTTCGTCACCCACCACTATCTCGATATTCTCCCTGCCTACTCTTTCGGGTCGGTCCAGTTCTTCAAGGGTCTGGTTGGCAAGCCGAAGGACCCGTCCGGACTTTATATCTGTCTCCTCGTCATCGGGAATTCCGATAACCCGGGTCTTTGAACCCATTGCTGCAAAGCCGGCAACAAGCCCGGCCTGGGTGCTACTGCTTCCGGTACAGTGGACCACATAATCAATATGTATCCCCATTGAGGCTGCCTGGACCGTCATCTCCGCCGCACAGACGGCATAACCCAGGCCCCCGTATGGCTGGTCCGAAGCTCCGCCTGATATAAGATAGGGTTTTTGCCCCCTGGAACGGAGGTGCTCGAACAGCACATCAAGTGGGCCCTGATCCTCGATAGGACGCTCCTTTTCATCAAGAAAAAGTTCCGCGCCCAGGAGGCTGCTAAGGAGGATGTTCCCCGCCCTCCTGTAGAACAGCCCCGCGTCCCCTGTCCACCCGCAGTGAAGCAATGCACAGGCAAGACCGGCACGGTTGGCTGCCGCGGCTGTCTGTCGGGTGTGGTTTGACTGGATGGCACCGACAGTTACAAGGGTGTCGGCGCCCTGCCTTATTGCATCGCCGACAATGAATTCCAGCTTCCTGGTCTTGTTGCCACCCCCGGCGAGACCCGTGAGGTCATCCCTCTTCATCCAAAGGTCGATCCCGCCTATATGCTCACCAAACCTCTGAAGCCGATGAAGCGGTGTTGGAAGAAGAAGCGCCAACTGTAGGCGCGGGAAACCGGGTAGCGACTGAAGCCACTCCGTATCTGCATAAGATGAATTCATGGCAGCCTCCTTCTGGAAAAACCTTCTCAAGATCGTAAAAGAACCGATTTTGAAGCGATATTAAACGAAGGATGCATGACCGGTCAAACGGATCGACAGATCCGGGAAGATGGGCAATTCATGCTTTTGTTCCAGTTCAGCCTGACGATCTTCCTGGCAGGGTGTTTATTGACTCCAACTTCTAATGTCTCCTCGCTTATTTCTATAACAACTTCGCTAAGGTCAGTATCACTCCTTCAGCACCAAATGAAATTAAGAATATGATGCATTCAGGTCGTTTATCACTGATATTTCCCTTTTTCCAGCAGTTTTGTGAATTATTCAGGTCTGGATCCCATGGATCCACCCCGTTCCTTTTTGCCTACACGTCCCCTTTGGTTGCCCTTTTCTGCATCCTGCCGGCAGGCAACCAGTCTTCGTTCGTTTTGTTGCGGAGATCTTCTCATCCCCCGTGCCCGGTGTGAAAAAAGACCTTGATTTTCAGGTCAGATCAACCCCATCCTTCGGCTGGCTTGCATCTCATCCCATTTGGTTTTTGCAAATTCTTCAGCGAATCTGTGCACGCTTCTGGCATCGGTTGGTTCTTCACTTGTAAGTTCAAAAGGAGATCTTTCTGTCTCTGTCCTGAAGTCGATCTCGTGCCATGGGTGGTCGTCAATACTGACGCTCTCAAATTTTTCTTGGAGGGATTGGAGACCAACGACCTCGGGAATGAAGAAGTCTCCCTCATGAAGGTTGCCAATTACACACTCGGAGTCCTTGGGGGTAGGCTCTCCTCTAAATACCACGTATCCGAACTGCTTATAGTTCGAGGCATCCCTGTACAGATATTTGAATTTGCTGTTTGTGCCACTCATTTGGCCAGTACCTCCAATACTGTCAAAAAACTGTCCGCGTTCTTTCTGAATCCTCTCAACAATAGGCAGATCCGCCGGGGCCATATCAAGATTTATCAATTGTGATGGATCTACCCAAATCAACTTCTGATGCTCATTGTTATTGGGCTCTCCGGAAACAGTCTCACACGCAAAAGCCATTAGTTCAATGGATATGTAATCGTAATCATAGAACGAAGAACATAGGTACTCCCCCACTTTGATTTCTAATCCCAGTTCTTCTTTTATCTCTCTCTGGAGACAGGCTTCGGGGGTTTCATTACCCTCAACTTTGCCGCCAGGAAATTCCCATTTGTTGGCGAGTTTATCCTTGGGTCCCCTTTGTGCCACAAGGACTTTCCCGTCTTTGAAGATCGCTGCGGCGGTAACTTGCTTACGTTCTCGCATTAGTTCTCCTTTTTTGATTGTGGCTAGATTTGATCAAACCCGATACTTTCCAAATAATCATAGATTGGATTGTAAAATTCAGGAATTCTTGTGAGGTCTTCTGGATCACCCGGAGGTACTACTATTACCATTCCTTGTCTAGCTCTCGTTAGCAGTACTCTGTAGGCATTTTTTAGATAGGTTTTGCGTTCTTCTTTGTTGATACTTGTCCACTTGCTACCCCGGAAGG
>DAOTIQ010000117.1:0-2590 GCA_035448245.1 Thermovirgaceae bacterium
GCGTTGCGGTCAAACCCAGAAGCCGGGCGGACGAAGACAAACTTGCCAATGCCCTGAACAAAATGCTGGAAGAGGATCTCACCCTGCATTTCCGGAAGGATCCCGAGACGGGGGACAGCGTGCTCTCTGGAATGGGCGACCTTCACATTGATGTCATGCTCTCCAAGGTCAAGGAACGCTACGGAGTTGACCTTGATACAGAGACTCCGAGAGTCCCATACCGTGAAACCATCAAAAAGACGTCCAAGGCACAGGGCAAGTACAAGAAGCAGACAGGAGGAAGAGGGCAGTACGGTGATGTCCATATCGAATTTGTGCCCCTTGCCCGGGGCGAAGGATTCAAGTTCGAGGACAAGATAGTCGGGGGATCAGTTCCCAAGTCCTACATACCTGCTGTTGAAAAGGGCCTCAAAGAGGCGATACTCAAGGGTGTTCTTGCGGGTTATCCCTGTGTTGACTTTAAGGCCAGCCTCTTTTTCGGCTCATACCACGATGTCGACTCTTCTGAAATGGCCTTCAAGATAGCAGCCTCGATGGCATACAAGAAGGGGATCGTTGAGGCCGCTCCGGTGATACTCGAACCGATAATGAACATAGAGGTTGTAGTTCCCGAGGATTATCTGGGCGATGTCATGGGAGATTTCAATAGCCGCAGGGGAAAGATAATGGGCATAGACAGCCGCGGCAGGCTGCAAGTGGTCAAAGCCCAGGCCCCGCTGGCTGAAATGTTCAGGTATGCCATTATTCTGCGCTCCATGACCTCGGGTCGTGGCAATTTCACGATGGAGTTCTCCCATTACGAGGAGGTTCCCCACGATATTTCCAAAAAGATCATTACCGAGGCCGATGTTCAGGACGAAGAGGATTAGTACCTGAAAAAGCGTTGACTATCGGGTATCAAAAAAGAGGGGCCCCGCGGGGCCCCTCTTTCATTTAACGGATCCTATTCTTTTTCTACCTTTACGGCGTTGATCTTGAATGCAGGTGTTTCCGTATCGATGTCCCACACCGATGCCGTGAGGGCGTTCGCGGGCTGCTCTCCGAAGTGGAAAGGAACGAAGACCATCTTCGGGGGAACTTTTTCAGTTACCCGAGCTTCACCGACAACGCTTCCTCGCCTGGAGGTCACCCTGATATTATCCCCCTGGACTACATTCATTTCTTTCGCGTCTGCCGGGTTGATCTCGACATAGAGGGACTTGATGAACTCTGCGGAGGGCGTTCTCCTTGTCATCGTGCCGGTATGGTAGTGGTAGAGCGTCCGCCCCGTGGTAGCTATGAAGGGGAATTCCACGTCGGGCCATTCATGGGGCTTGTTCCACTCGCATGGCACAAAGGAAGCCTTTCCGCGGGGGAACCCTGTAGTGTAGAGGTTCGGCGTCCCGGGGTGGTTTGCATCGGGGCACGGCCACATGAGCGGGCCCTTTTCCAGCCTTTCATAGGAGACCCCGCCGTACTGCGGCACGAACCTGGCTATGTCATCCATTATCTTTGCCGGGGAAGCAAAATTCCACGATGCTCCGCAGGCTTTAGCTATATTCTGGATGATCTCCCAGTCAGGCCTTGCTTCCCCGGGAGCTTCTACGGCCTTGCGGATCCTCTGGACCGCTCTGCAGGTGTTGGTGAAGGTCCCGTCCTTCTCTGCCCAGCAAGAGGCAGGCAGGACGACATCGGCCATCTGGGCGGTTTCGGTCAGGAAAATATCCTGAACCACCAGGAAGTCGATATTTTCCAGAGCGTGACGGACATGGTTCGTGTTGGGATCGCTGACCATCGGGTTCTCGCCCATTACGAAAAGGGCCTTGATCTCCCCTGTCGACGCTCCCTCCATGATCTTTACAATGGTTTTGCCGGGGTTGGTCGGCATTTTTGCGTTCCAGAGCTTCCTGACTTTTTCAACTGCCTCTTCAGTTTTTTTGGCTATGTTGAGGTAGCCCGGGAGGACTGCCGGGAGGCATCCCATGTCGCATGCTCCCTGGACGTTGTTCTGCCCGCGGAGCGGGTTGACGCCGGTGCCGGGCCTTCCGAGCATTCCGCAAAGGAGGGCCAGATTGGCAACGGTCCTTACGTTGTTGGTACCGTACTTGTGCTGGGTAATCCCCATGGTGTAGAAGATGGCCGAATTGGGGCCCTTCGCGTAGGTTCTCGCGGCATCTTTCAGTGTTTCTTCGGGGACTCCCGTGATGGTGCTGACCTTTTTCGGTGTGTATTCCGCAACAAGTGCCTTGAGTTCGTCAAACTTTTCGACGTTCTTTTCTACGAAATCCTTATCGTAGAGTTCTTCGGCAATGATGATGTTCATCAGCCCGTTAAGCAGGGCTACGTCACTTCCCGAACGGTGGCCTATCTTGATATCTGCGTAATGATCCAGTTCGATCCTCCTGGGGTCGCAGACAATCAGTTTCGATATGCCCTGTTTCTTCTGTTCCTTGATCCATGATCCGATGACCGGATGGTTCTCGGTGGTATTGGACCCGATAACCAGTATCGTATCGGCGTGTTTTATCGATTCGTAATCGTTGGTCATTGCTCCGCTTCCGAGGGTCTCGCCGAGACCCGCAACAGTGGGGCTGTGTCAGAGATGGGCACA
>DAOTIQ010000118.1:0-2569 GCA_035448245.1 Thermovirgaceae bacterium
GAAGCACAGGCCACGGTCTTCTGTCCAAAATCAAGGGCCTTGGCAACGCCTACCGCACTCGCCCTGTCCTTGAGAGAACCCGTCGGATTCCTTCCGTCATCCTTGACGAAAACTTCCTTAAGACCGTACTTCGAGGCAAGGGAGGGAGAGCCGTAAATGGGAGTCCAGCCGACACTCAGCTTTGGAATATGGGCATCATTCTCAACAGGGAGTATCTCCCGGTATCTCCAAAGGCTTTTTTCTGTCTGCTTCGACAACACTTTCCTGTTGATCTTTTCCGCGGTTTTCCGGTAGTCGTAAAGAACATCAAGTGTACCGTCCAGACCACAGTCAGGGCATGTATAAACCAGCGATCCCGGATCGAACTCCCTGCCGCAGAGAACACACCTTAGCAATGAAGGTCTCGCCATTTTGCTATTTCTTTCCAAGGGTCGAGCGGATTATCCCGTAGTAACCCTCACAGGCCTTCACAAGGTGGTCGACCTCAATATACTCGTCATCCACATGGGCGAGGGTCTCCAGTGATCCCCCGAAACCTACGGTAGGAATACCGGCCTTGCCTGCGTAATAACTTCCATTGGTGCAGAAATAGTAGTGAGAAACTACCGGATCCTGCCCTACGGACCGAAGTCCCTCCAGCGCGGCCTGGACAAAAGGCTCGCTCTCAGGGAATATCCACCCGGGGGCAAACCTTTCAGCCTCTATGGTCTCGCCGGTATAGCACTTGTCTTCTCCCCTGGCCAAAGAAACGGAAAATTTCATCTGCGGGTCATCGGCGACAAGGGGGGCCAGAAAATCACGCACCTGTCCCAGAACATCATCCCTGTTCTCACCCTCAAGGAGCCGCCTGTCGAAGGTGGCGCTGCACCTGTCGGGAACCACGCTGGCACCAGGGAAAGGGGAGGAAATGATATCGGTGACTTCCAGTATCCCCTCTCCAAGAACAGGGTGGACCTTCGGGGTGAACCCTTCCTCTATCGCCAGAATTGCCTTCATCATCTTTTTTACAGCGTTGATGCCAACAGACGGGTTCGATGAATGGGCGTTCTTGCCAAAGGTCTCAAGAAGGACTTCCGCTCTTCCCCGCTGCCCTCTCTTCAGGGTAAGACCTGAAGGCTCTCCTATAACAACATAATCCGGATGGAATTGTTTAGCGATCTCTTCGCATGAAATCCCCTCGAAACACTCTTCGTGCACACTTCCGCCGACGAGTATCTCGCCGTCAAGCTCACCGGCAAGATCTTCCTTTACAAATGCGGCGGCCTTGACCATGGCGACGAGGTTACCTTTCATGTCCGTTGTTCCCCGTCCATAGATCTTGCCGTCGACCAGTTCAGCCCCGAAGGGGTCATGGGTCCATTTCGACGGATCGCTTACGTCCACATGATCCATGTGCCCTTCAAGAAGAATCTTTTTGCCGCCTTTGCCCAGGACGATCCTTCCCGTCACGTTCCCGTACCGGTCAACAGAGATCTCGTCGAAACCGCTTTCCTTCATTGACTTTTCGATGAGCCCTGCCACACCGGCCTCAGCTCCGGAAGGACTGGGTATCCGGATAATATCCCTGCAAAAACCAACCAGAGCGTTCTTTCTCTTTTCTGAAAGCAAATCGTTGCGCCTCCCTAATATGAATTTTGCAATCTATTTCCGACTCGACAGGACCGCACTTGCGATCCCGTAATAACCCATGCAACCCTTCAACAACTGGTCAACCTCTATGTATTCATCGGTGATGTGCGCAAGTTCCTGAAAAGACGGACCAAAAATGATCGTTGGTATACCCCTGACCCCTCCGTAATAGCATCCGTTTGTCCCGAAACCCGCTGTATCCGCTACACGTGGTTCAAGCCCTACGCTCTTCAACCCTTCAAGACACTGAAGCAGAAATGAGTGATCCCTCTGGAGAAGCCATCCCGGGACAAAGTGCTCTCCCTCAATACGGGCCCCTGTATAACATCTTTCCATGGCCGGACATATCCTGGCAGTTGCCCTGAGTCCTGGAAGACCGGAAGCACAAAGCTGGATTATCTCCTCGATCTGGCCAAGCACCGTCTCCCGAGTCTCACCCAGTATCAGCCTCCTGTCGAACAGGGCGCGACACCTTGCGGGTATTACCCCTGTTGTTTTTTCCTGTGATGTTACAAGATTTGTAAGTTCAAGAATGCCCTCTCCAAGAAACGGGTCGGATACGGGTCGGAAATTTTTATTTATGAAAGATATGAGGGAGACCATGTGTTCGGCCGCATTTACCCCGAAATCAGGTTGGGCCGAATGGGCCGTTTTGCCAAGTGTTTCAATAACGATCTCTGCCCGACCACGCTGCCCTCTCTCTATGGAAAGGGCGGAAGCTTCCCCGGATACAACGAAATCGGGGCGGTGGTTAATATCTACAAGCCTGGAAGAGGCCCCCTCGGCACGCTCCTGGTGAACCGTTGCGGCGACTACAATCCTGCCGCTACACTCCGCCGGCGCATCCTCCCCGAGAAACGACGCCGCGCAGATCATGGCGGCGAGACTTCCCTTCTGATCCGTCGCGCCTCTCCCGTAGATATTCCCGTTTTTTTTGAAT
>DAOTIQ010000119.1:0-2528 GCA_035448245.1 Thermovirgaceae bacterium
ATGATCGCGGGTATCCTTGAGTCATACCTTTTCTCCTTTGTCATAATGATGACGGTCCCTCTTTCCATCATAGGAGTCATTCCAACCCTCATAATGACGGGAACGTCCCTTTCGGTCTACGGTTTGCTGGGTCTGGTTATGATTGTGGGACTCGTTGTCAACAATGCTATCGTAGTAGTCGATTATGCGGAGGTCCTTAGAAAGAAGGGGCACAATGCTGTTGAAGCGGTAGTAGAAGCCTGCAGAGTCAGGTTCCGGCCGATAATCATGGCAGACGTTACGACCCTGCTGGCTATGCTGCCGCTGGCGCTGGGTCTCGGAGCGGGAGGGCAGTACAGGGCTCCCCTTGCCATCGTCCTTATCGGCGGTCTCTTCGCGGGGGGCACCATGGCCGTTTTCCTTATCCCGCCGATCTACAGGCTCGTGTGGGACCTCAAGGGAAAATTCCAGAGGGGGGATAAAGATGCGTAAGGGACTTTATTTCTGGTTCTCCGTCGCCGTAGCGGCGGCAATAGTAGGTGGTACGGCCTATTTTCTTGGCAGGGTGCCCGAAAAGACCGCTGATGTCGCGAGGGCAATACCTGTCATAAACATGGACTCTCCCAGGATGTATATTCATGCCCAAAAGGGACAGGTGGAACCGGGATTCCCCGAAAAACTTGCCGGGAACCTTGATGAAAGCGCCAGGCCATATCTCAGGGCGGTAGATGACCTGCTTCCACTTTTTTCTTTTGCCGAAGAGTCGGCTGCCCTGGTTGCCTGGGAATCCAACGAGGCCCTGTTTTACGGTTCTTTCATGGTCCCGCCTGATGTGGCAAAGGATATAGGCTCCGGGAAACTTCCCGATCTCTGGATGCAACACTCAACGGGGCTGGCCCTTGGCCCCTCTCCAGGGGAAGGGTTTCAGCAGCTTTCTGCAGGGCAAGGGCAGATAACGCTTACACTCCTCGTGGAAGGCAACATGCTTTTTATCTCTTCCTCCCCGGAGGGCGTTGAAAAAATGACGGCTGTTTTAAAGGGAGAAGAGAAACACTTTGAGCCCCGTCTTGAACTGGAAGGCTCCTGGCCGGCCCATGTCAGGATCTTCGATGGCGGTCTCATTTCCCAGGCAGTCGCCATGAGGGGAGAAAAGGCACCCGAGACTCCCATCGATGCCGAGATAGCCTGGAAAGTCAAGGGTGACAGCGGAGATATGGCGTGGAATGTTTCCGGGGCCAGTGAATGGATCCCCGAGGATGTCCTCTCCAGGCTCAAGCCCGTCGAATGGAAGAAAGAGATCGTCTTGCCCGACCCTCTGATTATGGCTGCCGGTTTATCGGTCCCGGAGGGGCTCGAAACCATCGATGCCGACCAGTTTGAGATACCGGGATGGATGAAGGATGCTGGTATGGACAGGAATAGTCTAAATAAATTGCTCTCAGGTCCCCTCCTTTTGACCGTTGGCGGGCAGAGCAGGGCTTTCCTTTTCTCTCTTCCTGGATTTCTGGTTCAGTTGCCAGGGCGTGGTGTTTCAGGTGAAAAATGGGTGGAGAGTATCTGGAATACAAAATGGGGAGGATTCGGTCTCTCGCCAAAAACAGTCGCCGGCTTTACTCATGGGGGTATGATCAACATGCCTGTCACTGTTGTGGCCGCCGCAAGAGATGACCTTGCCGTTGCAGGGATCATCTCCTCTTCAAGCCTTGGAAAACTATCCTCTCCTGCGGGATCTATACTTCCTCCTGGCGAAAAGGCACTTTTCTGGTTCTACGCTGATTTCCCCCGCGGGGCCGAAGCACTGGAGCAACTGGCCAAGGTGGGAGGTCTTGCCGGCAAACTCGGTATCGAGGGAGGCAAGGATGTAGAAGAACTGCTTGAGATGGCAAGGGAAATGAGGTCTCTTGGGGAGGTAACCCTTATCTTTAACGATCCTGAGTCCGGCAGAGGAAGCTGGAAGGGCGCCTCACCGCTTGAATAAATATCAGCAATAAATCATACAGATCTGGGAGGAATATAAATGTCAGTGAACCCTCTTGCCATAATGATGGAACGGGGCTGCGTCGAGTGGTGCAGCCACCCCGAGGAACTGCGATTTCTTTTCGACAATGAAATGGTCACCGGTTACATAGGTTTTGATCCCACTGCCGACAGCCTGCACGTTGGGCATCTCATCCCCCTTATGGGGCTTTCGTGGATGCAGAGGTCGGGGCACAGGCCCATTGCGATAGCAGGCGGTGGAACGGGACTGATCGGGGATCCTTCGGGCAAGAGCAAGGAGAGAAATCTTCTTACCCTGGAGCAGGTCGATCTCAATCTTGTTACGGTCAGGGGACAACTCGAAAGGTTTCTGGATTTTGACTGCGGCAGCAATTCTGCCCTGATAATCAACAACTACGACTGGCTTGGAAAGCAGTCTCTTATCGAGTTTCTGAGAGATACGGGCAAACACTTCAGCGTTAATTACATGGTCGCCCGGGAATATGTGAAAACCCGACTCGATGACCCGGAGAAGTCCATTTCCTATACGGAATTTTCCTACATGCTTCTTC
>DAOTIQ010000120.1:0-2456 GCA_035448245.1 Thermovirgaceae bacterium
CGGGAGGACTCGCTTTCAGCGAGAAGTTCGTAGAGGCGGTCAGGGAGAGAGTCTCCTTTATCGCTCCCGTGAAGGTCTATCCCGGGGAGGACGAAATGGCAGCCCTTGCCCAGGGAGCGCTCCGGGTCCTTGCCGGAGAAGAGTCTGCCCTGGAATACACTACCGCATAGACAGGGAGGGGATTTATTTGCGCATAGTTGCATTTGAACCGCTGGGGATCACCGATGAGAGGCTGAAAGCGGTCGCGGCTCCGCTTTTAGCGGCAGGTCATACGGTCACCCAGCACCACGACAGGGTGGAAGATCTTATGGAGATGATCCAGAGAGCCAAAGAGGCAGATGCCCTGATAGTGGTGGATCAGGTCCTTCCCGGAAAACTTTTCGAGGCCTGTCCCAACATAAGGATGGTTTCGGTGGCTTCGGAATTTCGTGATCAGGTGGACCTTCAGAAAGCCCGGGCCAAGGTGGTCCCGGTGAGCGTTATACCCGAATACTGGACTTATTCGGTGGCCGAACTGACGGTGGCTCTTCTTCTGGCAGTCATGAGAAGGTTGACTGTATGCAATGAATCAGCCAGGGGGAGGCAGGTCGAAGGATGTCTGGATGGTCACGAACTCTTCGGAAAGACCGTGGGAATAATCGGAACTGGTTCTGTTGGGCTTCATGTGGCCAGGATACTCAAGGCTTTCGGATGTGAACTTCTCGGTTACAGCCGGACCCAGAAGAAGGAAGCCGAGGTCTGGGCAGGAATGGAATATGTTACTGTCGAAGAACTTCTCGAACGTTCGGATATCGTCACTCTTCATCTTCCCTGCAGTCCCGATACGGAAAGTTTCCTGAACAGGGAAAGACTTGCCCTTATGAAACAGGGAGCTATTCTGATCAATACTGCTCACGGAAAACTGGTAGACTGGCATACCCTTGCAGAGTTGCTGAAGGACGGATGGCTCTCCGGAGCGGGGATAGATACTCTTGATGTCGAGCCTCCTATCGGAAGATCACACCCGCTTGCCAAGGCTCCAAACGTTGTGCTTTCTCCCAGGATAGGAGCTTCCACACCGGAAGCCCTGGAAAAAAGGGCAGAACTGGCACTGGCAAACATCATTTCATGGATGGAAGGCAAACCGAAAGGTGTAGTTGCCTGAAAAAACTGTCGAGAAGGGGGCTGAACAATGAGCAACAGAGTGGAGATAAAAAGTGCGCTTGAGTTTGGCTGGAAAACCTTCAAAGAGAATGCTCTTTTCTTCATTATTCTCATGGCCGCTATTGGTATTCCGATGGCGCTGCTCAATGTTTTGATGAGAGATCTTCCGTGGTTCTCGGTCTCTGCCATGTTCCTGAGGGGCGTATGCTGGGTAATCAGGGTCCTGGCAATAATGGCAGTGATGCTGGTTAGCCTTTCCTACAGGGACAAGGGGACCTTCGATTATCGCAACGTCGGGGCTTTACAGCCCTTGCTCCTTCCTTACCTTATGGGAACACTTCTTTTTTCTTTCCTTGTAGGTGTGGGGATGGTTCTGCTGATAGCTCCAGGAGTGTACATCCTTGTAAAATACCAGTTCACGCCCTATCTGCTGATTGACAAAGGCCTGCAGCCTGTAGAGGCGCTTCGTGAGGCCGGGGAACTTGCCCGGGGCTCATGGCTGGAACTCTTCCTTTTTGTTCTTGCGATCGCGGGCATCAACTTTCTTGGGGCCATTTTGTTCGGGATTGGCCTGCTGGTGACCATACCGGTGACCATTCTGGCCCAATCATGGGTATACAGGAGTTTTGTACCTTCAGGAAATTGAATCTGGCAAGGATATTTTTGGCAGGAGTCGCAGTTTACGCACTTTTTTGCGTTGCCCTTTTCTTTTTCCAGGACAGCGTCATCTACCAGCCGCGGCGACAGATCCATGCCGATCCTTCCCTCGTGGGAATGGATTTTGAAGAAGTATGGTTCAGGGCCTCCGATGGAGTGGTTCTGCATGGGTGGTATGTAGCCACCCGGGAACCTTCCCGACGGGCCCTTCTTTTTTTTCACGGAAACGCCGGTAATATTTCGCACAGGATCGAATCGATCCGGATATTCGGCCAGCTTGGACTAAATGTATTTATCTTCGACTATCGCGGATACGGGTCAAGCGAGGGGAAACCCTCCGAAGAGGGATTGTACGCCGACGGCAGGGCGGCCCTGGAAGCGCTGATGGCGAAAGGCAACGAACAGGATGAAGTAATTCTTTTCGGAAGATCTCTCGGTGGGGCTGTTGCCGCCCGCATAGCCAGCGAGACTCCCGTTGCGGCACTGATCCTGGAGTCTTCCTTTACATCTCTTGCGCCCATGGCGTCCAGGGCCGCGCCGCTGTTCCCCGTGCGATTCCTCCTGAGGAGCAAATATGCCACTCAAGAGATCCTTCCCTTTATTGAGGCTCCTCTTCTTGTGATCCACAGCCCCGAAGACGAAATAGTCCCTTTTTC
>DAOTIQ010000121.1:0-2436 GCA_035448245.1 Thermovirgaceae bacterium
CTATAGTCTCCGCCTACGAGAAAGGGGAGCCCGTCCTTGCATACTACTGGGAGCCCGAGTGGATCATGGGTATGCTCGACATGACCATGCTCGAGGAGCCCCCCTACGATCCCGACAGATGGGGCGAAGGCAAGGACTACGGGTGTGCTTTCCCGGCGGCTCGGGTACACATAGGTGTCAACGCCAAGTTCGCTGAGAAGAACCCGCTGGTCGTCGAGTTCCTCAAAAAGTACGAGACGACCCTTGCCCAGAACAACGAAGCCCTTGCCTATATGCAGGAGCAGGAAGCCTCCGTTGATGATGCGGCGATATGGTTTTTGAAGAATTTTACCGATGTCTGGAAAGGCTGGCTCCCGAAAGACGTGGCCGGTAAAGTAGAAACGGCTCTTTCAGGCAAGTAGACGCGAATGGCAGACAACATTATCGAAGTATCGGAACTATGGAAAGTTTATTCAAAAAAAGAAATAGACCTTGATGTAGAGAACGAAGAAATGATCGAGTCGCTGGATTCATCCAGCGACTCGGTTGTCGCAGTCAGGGATGTCTCTTTCTCGGTGAAGGAGGGAGAGGTTTTTATCGTTATGGGACTTTCCGGCAGCGGGAAGTCCACCCTCATTCGCTGTCTTCTCAGGTTGGTGGATATTTCCTGGGGGAGCGTGAAAATAAACGGTCAGGAGATATCGACCATGAATAAAAAGGAGATAACCGACTTTCGCCGCCACCAGGCAGCGATGGTCTTCCAGCACTACGGCCTTCTTCCTCATCGTACGGTTGTGGAGAACGTTGCCTTCGGACTCAAGTTGCGGGGTGTTCCCAGGAAGGAAAGAAAAGAAATGGCCAGAGAGGCTCTTGCTACCGTCGGCCTGCAGGACTGGGGCAATTATTACCCGGCATCACTTAGCGGAGGAATGCGCCAGCGTGTAGGTATTGCCCGGGCACTTGTCGCCGATACCCCGCTTCTCCTGATGGACGAGCCCTTCAGCGGGCTGGACCCGCTTATCCGCCGCGAGATGCAGGAGGAACTGGTACGTATCCAGGAAGAGTTCCACAAGACGATATTTTTTGTTACCCATGACCTTGACGAGGCCATGCGGCTTGGGGACAGAATGGCGGTCATGAAGAATGGTGAGATAGTGCAGATCGGCAAACCGCCGGAAGTGTTCGCAAATCCGGCCGATGACTACGTTGCGCGCTTTGTCCAGGACAAACGCGAGGAGATAAGAAAAACAGACGAACAGATGGCCGCGCTCGCGACGCAGCCCGAAAAGGCAGTGAAGAATGATGTTTCCTGAAGCATTCAACTTTTCGGTGGCCAAGAGTGTAAACAATGCCATCAAATGGCTTCTTCAGACCCATGGATCAGCCTTCGACAGCTTCTCGGCAGCCATACTGGGTCTTTTGCTTCGCGTACAGAGCCTTCTGGTCGCCGTACCGTGGTGGGGATATATCCTTTTCATCGCTGTGATGGCATGGATAGCGACTAGAAAAATTATACCTACGATAGTCCTGGCCGGGTTGCCCATTTTCATAGGGATGTTCGGTTTATGGGCTCTGGCGCTGGAGACTCTTGCCCTGGTAATTACTTCGGTGGTGATAGCTCTCGTTGTTGGCATTCCCCTGGGTGTGATAATGGCAGAGGCGAACCTGTTCGCGGAGATCACAAAGCCTGTTCTTGATGCCATGCAGACTATGCCAAGTTTTGTCTACCTGATACCTGCAATGATGCTGTTCGGACTCGGGAAAGTGCCGGCGGTCATCGCGACGCTTATTTACGCGCTTCCTCCTGTCATGAGGCTCACATGTCTGGGGCTCCAGCAGGTGCCCAAGCCGGTCCAGGAAGCGGCCCGTGCTTACGGGGCGACGAGGTGGCAACTCCTGAAAGAGGTCAGGGTTCCGCTGGCCATGCCATCCATCCTTGCGGGAGTCAACCAGACGACAATGATGGCGCTGGCCATGGTTGTGATAGCGTCCATGATCGGGGCGAGGGGGCTTGGTCAGGAGGTCCTGATGGCGATCAACCGGATAGATGTCGGCAGGGGTTTCGAGGCGGGAATATCCATCGTCATAATGGGTATAGTCATAGACCGGATAACCCAGGGTCTTGCCCGAAGGTGGGACCCGAACAGGAAATAGATCCGTGACGCGTAAGTCGTGAATTGTGAATCGTTAATCGTGAATCGAAAAAAGCGAGGAAGCAGGAGGCTGGATACAGGAAGCAGGAAAACAACCCGGATTCCCGCCTGTGGGCAAATGACAGACTTTTGCCCTTCCTGCCTCCAGTCTCCTGTTGCCAGTCTCCTTGCTTTTATTTGTCATTCTGAGCGAAGCGAAGCGGAATCCGCCGGTGGGCGGACGTTCCGCACCATATTCCCACCGGCGGTAATCTGGTTCAAATTCCAAAAAGATACTGGCTGGCCCTGAGTGAAGTCTTTTCCG
>DAOTIQ010000122.1:0-2166 GCA_035448245.1 Thermovirgaceae bacterium
CCCGCTCTTCTGGCGATATCCAGAAGAGACTGGACTATATGCAGCCTTGCTGCCGCGACGATGTATTTCTGGTTTTCCCTTTCGGCATCGCCGGGAGTGGCTACAACTCCAAGGTCGAAGGTGGCCTCGGAATAGGGAAAGGGGAAATATTTGTCGAAATCCCACTTGAGGGCCTCCCTGGCGTCCTCGATCTCCATGGGGGGCATTTCTACAATACGAAGCAGGACATCCCTCGAGGGCATGCCTATGGTAACCGAGGGTGCCCAGGATCCCCCCAGGGCCTCCCGGATGCCAAAAAGGAGGGACTCAAGGGACTGGGTGTCGGAGATCATCTCCTGATCCACTGCCAACCCCTCGACAATCGATTCGGCACTTCTCGCAACGGAGAGGTCTCCCGGTTTTCCCTCTACCTCGACATATTTGATCGATCCAGTTGCAAGTGAAAGTCCCGCGGCAGAAAGCCGTTTGCCCAGAAGTCCGATCTTCCATCACCACCAAACCGCAGGCATGCTCCACCTTGCGTATACTGACACTATACCCCAGCAAAGGATGGAACTGCAAGGGTTAAATTTTTTTTTAGTTACGTAACCGCCAGGAAGTCCGCAGAACAGAGAACCGGTAATGCGTGTCCTCGGAAGAGAAACCCCAGGCCGAGTTCCACCCTTCCGGCGCGGAAGGAGTAACCGCATCGTCATGTCGCTTGTTGCCCCTGGCCAGGACCGTCACCGTCAGGATCCCGGCATCGCTGTCCAGATCAAAATGGATCCCGGAGATACCCTGTACGCGCGGCTGGTAACCAGACCCGCTCCCCACGTCCAGGGTCTGGAAATATGGGTTGGTTCCCCCCGTAACTCTGGCTTCCATCGCACGAAGAGAGCAGAGGCTGTCATTCCGGACAAAGGTCGCGGTCTTTGAAGAAGACGCCGCTGTAGTTACGGTAAAGATCGCGCCATTGATGGCCGTTATCCTCAGTGGGACCCCGGTGGCAGGAAGAACACACCAGCCCCTGGGGTCACCATTGTCCGTAGAAAAGGATCCCGGTCCCGAAGTTCCGTCAAAGGTCAGGTCCGCCGTATTCCCGTCGGAGACGGTATTTTCGGAGAACCCTATGAGTCCGGAATCTGTGTTGACGGAATATACGATCCTGACCGTATCATTCGGGTTGCTGGTAGTGACAACGCTCACGGGGCCGTCCCACCCCGAAACGGTGGTAAGGCCGTCAAGGCTCTCCTGAAAATCGGAGGCCTCCGAGGGGATCCCTGTTCCCGACTGCAGAACGGGGTTGGCCAGTATTGTCATGACCATCTCCGCCCGCTGCGTCGCGGCGGTGTGTTCGTCGGTCTGCTCGAGGTTGAGGATAAAAGTAAAGAGGAAGGAGACCGCGGCGAGGAGGATAATGGCCCCGATAGATATGGCGATAAGGATCTCGGCGAGGGTGAACCCTTTCCGTGCCCTGGTGGCCGCAAACCTAGTCATCGGATCTCACCAGCCTCTCCATGGAGGAACTTCTGCTCCCCGTTGCGGAACTCCACGAAACCTGGACCCTGACGATATCTTCCCCCGTCTCGGCCTCAGTCGTGGTGGTGATCACCCAGGAGAACTTCCCTTCGGTGCCGCTGCTGTCCAGGGTCTCACCGGATTCGATCCTCTCCAGCAGGGACGAGGAAAGAAGGGCGGCGCGCTCATGGTCGGCGGTATGGACAAAGAGTTTCGTGGTGGCTATAGGGACAAGGGCAAGGGAAAGGACCGCCACCGCGAGAAGCACCAGCGCGATGAGTGTCTCAACAAGAGAAAAACCCTGCTTTCCTGAGCTGGGAAATTTATGTGATCCGGGCATTTTACTCTCCCCTACTACTGTATACATGGTCCTGGTTTAAAAAAAGGCCGGGCGAACCCGGCCTTTTGATTACTGTTCCTTATTGTGAAACAGCCATGTAGAACTTATCTCCAACTGCTCCAGTAGCTGTTGATTCAGTGTAATCAGCGTCAAGTAGACCAGCTTCGTCCGCCATAACCACCAACCTGGCTCCAGCTCCATTGTCGACAACAGTAGCCTCGATTGCACAATCACCAGATACAACATCAGAACCAACAATGGCCAAAGTCGCAACCGTGTTGGAGGTAGCTGGATCACGGTCTAGATAGCTTCTAACTGCAGCAAGATCT
>DAOTIQ010000123.1:0-2121 GCA_035448245.1 Thermovirgaceae bacterium
CTGTTGCCCCAGTGACGATCACTTGTCTTTCGCTTCTTGAAAGTTTTGCCGAAAAATTCCGTGCGGCGCTTTCGCGGCGCGAACCTGCCATTCGGGATTTCTTCGACATAGACTACGCCGAGAGGAAAGCAGATCACGTCTCAACTCAAACCAGTACTTCGGGAGAGAGATCTTGAAGAGTTCAACCTGGACCGCTCCTTCGAAGCCGTAAGAAAGATGGCCGAACTTATCGCCAATAAAGCCTTTTAATAAAAATGTTCGCCGAATCTTTTTCGGGTAAACAGACTACCCCCGCTGACGATCATATTCAACTGCTTTTCAATCTTTCCCCAAGTCAACTAAGCCTCTATCTTCTCTTTATAAAAAATGTTAAGGCCTGAACCTGCTGGGTTTGGCTACCTATTTTTTGGGTATTCAGTCCATTGCGCCTTGATATAAACTATTTGGGCAACAGGTCGTGTAGGTTTGACCCCTCTGGGGTTCCCCTTGCCCTTGCTTTCCCACCGTTTACCATTGACCGTTGACCGTTTACGCCGTCGCTCTTGCCCTTCACAAGGAAAGGTTTTCTCTCCGTTATCGGCGGGCCTTTTTGGGCGCTTCTCTAAAAGCCTACATCAACAGCAGGCTCAGGGCCATAACTGCCATGCCCGCCACAAGGCCCAGAATGCTGTCGTGGCCCCTGCCATAAGCACGGCTTGTGGGAAGAAGTTCGTCCAGACTTATGTACACCATGATTCCCGCCACCATGGCAAAAAGCCCGCCGGTGACAACGGGGGAGAACTCCCCTCCTCCGGTCATCATGCACAGCACCCCATAGGCGATAAGGGCCCCCACGGGCTCGGCCATACCACTGAGGAAAGAATAGACAAAGGCCTTCGATCTGTTCCCCGTGGCATAAAAGATGGGAACCGAAACGCTTATGCCCTCGGGGATGTTATGGAGAGCTACCGCAATGGCTATGGCAATACCCAGCTTCGGATCCTGCAGGGCAGCGATGAACGTCACCAGTCCCTCCGGAAAGTTGTGTATCCCGATGGCAAGGGCTGTAAAAAGGCCCGTACGCATGAGTTTTGAGTTGCTTTTCACCCCGGAAACAGGAATACCCCCGTGAAGTGGAGCTGTTTCTTCCTCGGTCCGCGTCTCATGGGGATTTTCTTCGGAGGGGATAAAATAGTCTATGATCCCGATTACCCCTATACCCAGGAAGAAAAAAGCCGTGTTCATCCATTCTCCCGTCACATTGCCGTAAACCTCCGAAAGAGACTCGGAGCCCTTCAGCAGGATTTCGACAAACGAAACGTAAAGCATTACCCCGGCGGAGAATCCAGTCGAGATAGAGAGGAAACGGAAGTTGGTCCTGTCGGCGAAAAAAGCTATCGCGCTCCCGACCCCGGTGGCAAGACCCGCAAAAAGGGTCAGCCCGAACGCGAACATTACATCACTCAGATCAGGCACCCCCCCTCGTCACCGGTATGGCCAGGTCGTCGACAAATTCGTAAAAGGATTCGGCCTTTCTGTCGTAGTTTCTCAGGTCCTCCAGGCTGATGGTCCAGGCATCGGTGGGTTCGGCCGGAAAGACAAGGTTTCTGCCTTCCCTGCCCAGTCTCGAAGCAAGGTCTTCCGCCTCCGCTCTTGTACCGGTACACCAGAACCACCATGTGAAAGCGCTCTGCTGATGGACATCTATGTCAAAACAGCCGGGGAGATACACGTGTCGGTTGTCCAGGAGAAAGAGAGAAAAGAGAGCCATGTCCCGGGCTGCCTCTTCGAGTCCAAACAACCCTGGATCTCTCAAGACCCGCAGAAACAACCTGTCGGCATTCAGCAACCCCCACCTGTCGGTATCAACCCGGCTTCTCCAGTACCAGACATAATCACACTGATTGACGCACAGAAGATGGGGAGACCATAAAACCCTCCCTGCGCCCACCCCGTCAACCCGCTCTTCTACCTCAGGCAAACCTTCCTCTCCCGGTTCCCTTTCGCGTGGGAATAATTCTTTAAGCCTCAGGACCTGCGGATTTTCCTCGAAACGCCATTTCAATTTCCCTTCCGGCATGGAAAACAGTTCTTCTGGAGGGATATCCGGGAATATCTCCAGTTTTGGGGAAACCGTAACCT
>DAOTIQ010000124.1:0-2080 GCA_035448245.1 Thermovirgaceae bacterium
CGGCAATTTGAAGATTATTCCTTCCGAAGGTAGTTTGCTGCAGTCTGTGACAACAACGATGCTCCTGCCTCCAGGGGAGTAATGTAAAGCGGGTGAAGGCGGCACATTTCCAAAACCTCTTTTTTATACCCGTCGTGGTCGTAGTTGTTGCCCTGCCTGAGAACCTCTCCAATAATCGCCGCAATTTTTTCGATATCTTTTTCAACGAAACCACGGGAGGTAACGGCGGCTGTGCCTATACGGATACCGCTTGTCACCGTCGGTTTGGCCGTGTCAAAGGGAATCATGTTTTTGTTTACGGTGATTCCGATCTTTCCGAGGGCCGTTTCGGCCCTGTCCCCTGTCTGGTTCCAGGGGCGAAGGTCCACCAGCATCAGATGGTTGTCCGTTCCTCCTGACACTATTCGCAAACCCATCGATCCAAGGATTTCTGCCATACACCTGGCGTTGGTACGGACCTGGGCTGCGTATTCCCTGAAGCTTTCTGTAGATGCCAGCCTGAAGGTCACCGCCTTGGCCAGGACGTTCTGAAGGATGGGACCACCCTGGGTTCCCGGGAAGATGGCCTTGTCAACCGCAGCGGCGTATTTTTCCCGGCACAGGATAAAGCCTCCCCGGGCGCCCCTCAGGGTTTTTGTTGTGGTACTGGTGACGACATCGGCCCATGGCACGGGGCTGGGGTGGATGCCGGCAGCGACAAGGCCGGCAATATGTGCCATATCCACCATCAGGAAGGCTCCGACGCTGTCCGCGATCTTCCTGAACCTCTCGAAATCGATCGTCCTTGAATACGCGCTTCCTCCGGCGACGATAAGTCTTGGCCTGTGTTCTTTCGCGGATTTCTGGACCTGGTCGTAATCGATCTGTTCGGTCTTTTCATCAACCCCGTAGGCAAAGGTCCTGTAGTACTTCCCGGTTATGCTTGCCTTGCTGCCGTGCGAGAGATGTCCTCCGTGGCGGAGGTCCATACCCAGGACGGTGTCCCCCGGATCAAGAAACGCCATATAGACGGCAAGGTTTGCGTTAACACCCGAATGGGGTTGAACGTTCGCATGTTCTGCGCCAAAGAGCGCCTTTGCCCTTTCGATAGCAAGGCTTTCGATCTCGTCGATCACCTCACAGCCTCCGTGGTATCTCCGCCCCGGATAGCCTTCCGCATATTTGTTGGTAAGGACCGATCCCTGGGCTTCCATAATGCACTCCGGGACGAAATTCTCCGAAGCTATCAGTTCGATGGTGGAACTTTCGCGAACCAGTTCTTTTGCGACAAGTCTTGCCGCCTCGGGATCGACCGCTGTCAGCTTTACCACCCTGAGCACAACCTTTCTCTGTTAAGGTTCTGGATATTTGGTGAAAAGCCAGGACCATACCATTTTACAGGTCAATTTTCTTTACTCCATGGTAGAGTTTGTCCAGATGAACGAAAAAGGAGAGATCAACACAAAATGGCCGGGCATTTCGACATGGTTATCAAAAACGGGCGAGTAGTCGACGGTACCGGGAATCCGTCCTTCATTGCGGATGTAGGTATCAGTGACGGGCAGATATCAGGGATAGGTCACTTTGATGGGAATGATGTCGAATCTTTTGATGCCACGGGGCTTGTCGTTTCCCCGGGTTTCATTGATCTTCACAATCATTGCGACCATACAATACTTGCCTTCCCCGATGTGGAGAACTACATAATGCAGGGAGTCACAACTTCCCTGGGAGGCAATTGCGGTATTTCGATGATGCCGGTCAACTCCGGGTTCGTGGAATTGACGAAAAGTTATCTTTCTCCATTCCTGCATCCCGGTTACGACTATGGCTGGGACTGGAAAAACATTGGTGGTTTTTGCGACAAGGTGCAAAAAAACGGCACGACCCAGAACGTGGGTTTCCTCATCGGTCATGGAACCCTCAGGATCGCGGTCAAGGGCTTCAATAGCAGCCCCGCAGCACCCGGAGAAATTGACTCCATGAAAAAGATCCTTTATGAGGGGATGGAAGAAGGTTCTTTTGGTCTTTCAGCTGGACTCATATATTCTCCCGGGAGTTATGCAACAACCGACGAGATGGGCGAAGTGGCCAGTGTCCT
>DAOTIQ010000125.1:0-1951 GCA_035448245.1 Thermovirgaceae bacterium
GTGCTGGAGCCAGTGACGGGTCCCAGTGATGGAATATCTTGCACCCCCTCGACTCCAGTGTCTCGAACAGACCCAGTTCCCGAATAGTTGAGGAACCAGGAACCCCCACACTGGAGCCCTCGGGCACCAGTTCCAGCACAGCCTTTACGGCGTCCTCAAATGAAGCCGCGTAACGGGCCTTGAATCCGTTGGCCTCCAGCGCTTTTACCACAGTAGCTCCCAGGCGGCTGTTGTAGATTTTTCTTGTTTCGTGGTTTTTTTCCTGCATGGGGTTCAATTTCACCGACTCCTTCCCTGGGGGAAATTTACTTTTTCTATTCTAACAGAATAGCATGCAAAGTGTCAGAAGGCTCCCGTAGGACCTGGTGATTGCGATGAAATATGATAAAATACCGAATCAGTAACATCGAAGCGAAAGATCGGAGGGATTCGAATGTGCAGGGTAATTACGCCGGACCAGGGGGGAATCCACAGCCATGTCGATGACCCGCTTTCCATAGCCGAACTTCTGAGGGAAACCCTTGTTGAAGAACTGCAGGCTATGACGGAACTGTCAGCCCGATGGCACCTGATCGAGGATGAAGAAGTGAGACATACCCTCTTGCATCTGATCGAAGACAAGAGAAAATCCATTTCAGTCCTCTGGGATGTAATGAGAAAAACGGAGGATCGAGCCCTTGGAGAGGGCAAACATCACGGACATTCCCACTAATTCATGATCCCTGGATCCTGAGGCCCCCGGAACTGTCAAGTAATATTACTTGACAGTTCCGGGGGCTTTCCATATAATCGATCCTTGCGGATATGGGGGTGCCTGTTCTGGAAGACCAGATAGAAATGCGTGTCCATCTTTCAACTCTTTTCGATATCTATGATCCCGTTCTGACCCGCAAGCAATCCGAGGCCTTCAGGCTTCATTTCCTCAATGACCTTTCTCTTTCGGAGGTTGCTGACAGGCTTGAGGTTACCAGACAGGGAGCCCATGACCTTGTTCAGAGAGGAAAGGAAAGGCTGCTTGAGATGGAATCGCTTCTGGGTTTTGCCAGAAAAGAGAGCGAATGGAATATACGCCTCCAGGAAATAAGATCCTGGTCCGACGACTTTGGCGGAGATATCCCTCAGGAAGCACTGACCTCTCTGGAAGAAATTATCGGTACAGAAATCCACGGAAGGGAGGCCATCTGATGTTTGATTCTCTAAGGGAAAGACTCGAGAGTGTGTTCAAGGGTCTGAAAAACAGGGGAAAACTTACCGAAGAGGATGTATCTGCTGCTCTGCGCGATGTCAGACGGGCTCTCCTTGAAGGGGACGTGAACTACAGGGTTGTGAAGGACCTGGTTGAGAAGATAAAGGGCCGGGCTGTCGGCCGCGAGGTTCTTGATTCCATTACTCCAGCCCAGCAGGTAATTGCCATAGTGTACGAAGAAATATCGGCACTGATGGGAAGTGGGAAAAGCTCCCTTTCTTTCTCCTCCAGGCCTCCGACGAAGATCCTGATCGCGGGTCTCCAGGGCTCCGGAAAGACAACCACCTGTGTGAAGATAGCCAAAAAGATATCAGATTCCCACAAGCCACTGGTAGTGGCCTGTGACCTGAGAAGACCTGCCGCGGTGGAGCAGTTGCGCGTCCTTGCCGAAAGGGCCGGGACGGGTTTTTTCGGCCCAGAAGAAGGAGAAAGCGATGTCTGCATTCTGGCCGGCAAGGCGATGGAATTTGCCGCCCTGAGACTTTACGATGTCATCATCTTCGATACGGCGGGAAGATTGGATATAGACGACGAACTCATGGAGGAACTCTCCTCGTTAAACAGGAAGGTCGAGCCCACCGAGACCCTTCTCGTGGTGGATTCCATGACGGGTCAGGAGGCGGTCAATGTCGCTTCCGCATTTCATGAGAAGGTGCCTCTCAGCGGTCTGGTGCTCACCAAGGTTGACGGTGATTCAAGAGGTGG
>DAOTIQ010000126.1:0-1832 GCA_035448245.1 Thermovirgaceae bacterium
GGCGTTGTCGGAAACATAAGACCTGGGTCCTCCCCGTTCCTCCGATGCAAGTTCGTTGTAATAAGGGTGGGTCAGTGCACCAGAAAGCATCTGGTTCCCCAGAGCCGAGCCTCCTATTCCTGTCTGGATCACCGTATCAAAGGAACGTAGCCATTCGGCATGTTTCCTTACGGGGGCTGTATCGGCCTCAGGAAGATCGAACCAGCCAAAACCCTCTTCTCCCTCTCTGGATCCTTCGATGATCCTGGCCGAGGATAACAGCAACAATTCCTTCAAAGATCCTATTTCGCTTTCGGGGTCCAGACCGGGGAAAGCGGTTCCGTAATCGATCCGGATCAGTCTTTCATCCACAGGAACACCGCCCTTCAGAAAAACCTTAAATTTATTGACAGGTTTACCTGATTGTAACCACACACAAGGACAAAAAAAAGGCGGACCCGCAATTTCTCAGCGGGTCCGCCGGTCTTCTTTCCGGTTACTGGCCAGTCTCAGTCAAGTTTTGCAAGCTCCTCGTCTATTTTGGCCTTGTCAAAACCAACAATGTAAACATCTCCTACAAGAGCCACCGGAACTCCCATCTGGCCTGTCTTTTTGACCATTTCCATCGCGGCTTCCCTGTCCGCGCTGACGTCCACGTTCTCAAAATCGACGTTCCTGGATTTGAGATAATCTTTCATTTTTACACACCATGGACACGTCGGTGTCGAGTAAACCCTGACTTTCGCCACAACCTTTCACCTCCATGATTTCTCTTATTCGTGCTTTTGTATGAAACATATACCCTTCGGTGGTAATTCTACTCTTCCATTCGTGACTGTCAAGATAGTCTTTCTGCTTATTGATCCGAATAAATCTGTTTATTAGATTATACTGTATAATCGTCCCCGAATGAAAACGGGAGATCATGCACGTCTGTTTCATTTTTCTGTCTGGAATTTGAGAAAATTGGCCCAAAACATGATATAGTTATCTCAATCACTTTCTTGTCCGGTTCGGGGAGGGAAATTTATGCGTCTGGGCGATATCATGAATCTGCTTGAGGCCGAACTTCTCAACCAGAGGGTAGATCTTGACATTGAACTTGAATCAGCATTTGCGGCAGATCTGATGAGCGATGTTCTGGCTCTTGCCCGACCCGGTTCTCTTATGATAACGGGACTTACAAACATACAGATAATGAGAACCGCAAGCATGATAGACATGCCGGCAGTCGTTTTTGTCAGGGGGAAGAAACCTCCCCTCGAAACCATAGAACTGGCGGGCAAACTGGGGATCCCGTTCATGATCACCTACAAGACCATGTTCGAGACCTGCGGCCTGCTCTACGAGGCGGGGATCAAACCGATCCGCTGCGAAAAACGGTGAACCCGATGAGACCTGGCAAGACGATACTGGTCCAGCGGGAGGTTAAACCCCTGGACTTTCTTTCTGCGGGGGAGACTGCCTCGGAGTTCAAGGAGACCCTGAAATCTCTGGGGATTTCAGCCGACCTCTGCAGGAAAACCTCCATAGTGGCGTACGAGGCAGAGATGAACGCCGTCATCCATGGAGGCGGGGGAGAGATCATTCTCAAACTCGACGAAAAGAGCATAACCATTGTCGCGAAAGACCAGGGGCCCGGCATAGAGAACGTAAGCCTGGCAATGCAGGAAGGCTACTCCACGGCACCCGACTTCATTCGCGAGATGGGCTTCGGAGCCGGAATGGGGCTTCCGAACATAAAAAAATATTCCAATGAACTGGACATCGAGACTGAACCCGGAAAAGGGACAACACTCAGGGCTTTGATATATCTCGATGGCAGCGGGGGTGAATAGGAGTTGACTCACGGC
>DAOTIQ010000127.1:0-1721 GCA_035448245.1 Thermovirgaceae bacterium
CCAGGATTAAAATTCAGGGTAGCATTTTACCGTGACGCTATGATATACTCCCTCAGGATGGTTTTCCTGAAGGAGGCGTGGGCAAGTTGCTTAAACTCGAGGTCGAACACTACCTGGAACTCGCGGAAAAGGTCAGAGAAAGGGCTACCGAACTCTGCTGCTTATATCTCAAGGTCCATTTCGACTGCGAGAACTGCAGCGTATTTGTTACGAACGTGGAGACCGGCAAAAGCGGAAGGTTCCGCATAATGTTCACCGAGTCAGATATGGAAGATATTCTCAACCTCCCCGCAGAATATTTCTGGCTTACTGACGACGAGGTCTCCGTAAGAATGACCATAGACAGGGACATAAGGGAAGGCGAACTCGAGGAACGGAGAAAATCACGGGCCCGATAATGGGAAAATCTGTTCAGTTACTTTTTTGATACCACGACCTTGTTCCTGCCGGTATCCTTTGCAAGATACAGGGCCTCGTCAGCTCTTTTGACGAGGCTCTCCCAATTCTTGCAACTCTTTCTCTCGGCCACACCAAAACTGGCAGTCACTCTAATCCCGGGATCAAGCATTATTGCCCTTTCAACTTCCGCACGGATCCTTTCGGCAATTTTCTCCGCCTCTTCAAGACCGGTCCTCGGCATTACTACAAGAAACTCTTCTCCTCCGTAACGTCCGGCCATATCGCTGCCTCTTGTCTGCCCTGAAAGGATCTTCCCGAAGGAGGCCAGCACGACATCACCGGCGTGGTGACCGTGTGTGTCGTTCACCTTCTTGAAATGATCGATATCCGCCATTATCCCTGAAAACACTGAAAAGGACCGGGAAGTAATCAGGAGAGAAACCATGGTAGATGTAGGAGCGATAGACCCAGGGAGCCGTCATGGCCAGGATGTCCAGGGAACCCAGGCCGAAGGTCACGGCCATAGTGTTAGCGTGGTTGACGTGGTTATCTCTGACAACGCTCACCGGATTCCCTCCGGTGAGTATCGTAAGGTCCTCCCTGGCCTCCATGGCCGAATTAACCCTTGCTATTATCGACCCTCTTGAATCCGCAAACTCTTTTGCAGCATCCCCTGGTATTGCCGGCAGTTTTTCGATGAATTGAACAAGCGAAACCGACATACCGCACCCCCCTTGAGTACAGGACTTTTGGATCAGTCAGAGTACGGAATGAAGATAAACTTTGTGATTTTTTCCTTGTTGTCGAAGCGGATATTTACGCTATCGAATCCGTCCGCATCCTCGAAAATAAGATCATTCTCCCATGGAGTTCCGCAACCCAGCAGCGCCTGGACTTCTTTCCTGACGGATCCAACTCCGAGCCCGCTGAATTTCAACTCGGGATCACTTACCTCTATTTTCATGAGGATAGCCGTGCCGGGAGTCTGGGAGGGACGGTAAAAGAGGAAGGAAACATCTTCGTACCGATATTCGACCTTCTTGTCGATAACATCTGGCCAGTGAGGATTTTTGATATCAGAGATGATGGTTGAGAGAGGTTCACCATGGATCTGCCTCATTTCTGATTCGCTTCTGCCCAGGCTGTCTATTGAATCGGAACTGAAAGTATCCGAAGGGGAAGCCCACGAAGATCCGTAAAACAATCCCACCACCGGAAGAACGAGAATACAGGTCACTACCAGGAACTTCTTCATCGGAGAATCTCCTTTCCTTTGCGGAGCATTTGTTTAATAATATCATGGACGAAGGTGTCACATAACA